>DAHVAR010000184.1 GCA_027314515.1 Actinomycetota bacterium | reverse complement strand
CTCGCGGCCCGGTGGGAGGGGATGGCGTGGCCGTCGGCGCGAGCTCACTCGCACATCCTGCTCGCGCTGCCGTCCGGCAGCTTCCCCGGCGTGGACGAGACCGACGTGCTCGACTTCCTCGACCGGCACGCAGCCGACTAGCCGAACCGCGGTTCGCGCTTCTCGCGCAGCGACGCCAGCCCCTCCTTGACGTCCTCGCCCATGAAGGTGAGCATCTCGTAGGCAGCCGACTGATCGAAG
Organism: Actinomycetota bacterium; assembly: GCA_027314515.1. Lineage (GTDB taxonomy): Bacteria > Actinomycetota > Actinomycetes > Streptosporangiales > Streptosporangiaceae > JAJYUU01. The sequence continues at coordinate 7,522 of DAHVAR010000184.1, read as the reverse complement.
ATCGGCCCGGCGTCGCGCACCCAGCCGTTCAGTGCCCGCTTGGTGAGCCGGATGGCCAGCTGCGGTCCGGTCGCCAGCCGGGTGGCGACCCGCATGGCCTCCGGCAGCACCGCGTCAGCGGGCACGGCCCTGGACACCAGGCCGATCCGCTCCGCCTCCTCGCCGGTCACCATCTCGCCGGTCAGCAGGTAGTACTTCGCCTTCGCCAGCCCGCACAACAGCGGCCAGATGATGGCGGCGTGATCGCCGGCCGCCACGCCGAGCCGCAGATGGCCGTCGCCGAGGCGCGCGTCGCTGGCGCAGATGCTGATATCCGCCAGGAGCGCCACCACCAGCCCGGCGCCGACGGCCACGCCATTGATCGCCGACACGATCGGCTTCTCGCAGTTGGCCATGTTGTACACCAGGTCGCTCATTTCCCTGAGCATGCTGGTGACCAGGTCGTAATTGCCGATCTGCCGCTCCACCATGCGCAGGTCGCCGCCAGCCGAGAACGCGCGCCCCGCCCCGGTGACGACGGCCACCCTGGTTTCGTCGTCGCGGCTGACATCCGCCCAGATTTCCGCCAGTTCGGAGTGCATTGCCTCATGTGCGGCGTTCAGCACATCCGGCCGGTTCAGCGTGATGAGCAGGATGTTGCCGGGCTTGCGCTCGAGTTTCAGGTGCTGATAGCTCGCGAGATCCATCCGGATCGGCTCCCTTTCGCTGGCCGGGCTGAAACACATCACGCAAAATAGCCCGTTCCCGGAAAAGCGCGGAGCCCGGGGCTGAAGTAGCGCGGCCCGGGACCGCGGCATACAGTTTCTATTACCAGAGGGTAACTTACTGAGCCAGGGAGCGAGATGAGCGGCTCTGACGAGACCATGGCCGGGTTTTCACTCGCGTTGTCCGACGACGTCCGGCAGACCAGGGACTGGCTGCACGAGTTCGCACGGGACGTGATGCGGCCGGCGGCCGCCGAGTGGGACGAGCGGGAGGAGACGCCCTGGCCGATCATCGAGGAGGCAGCCAAGATCGGCTTGTACTCGCTCGACTTCTTCGCCACCCAGTGGATGGATCCGAGCGGCCTCGGGATGGTCGTTTCCTTCGAAGAGTTGTTCTGGGGCGATGCCGGGATCGGGCTGTCCCTCGCCGGGTCGGGCCTGGCCGCGGTCGCCGTGGCAAGTAACGGCACCGACGAGCAGATCGGGGAGTGGCTGCCGCAGATGTTCGGCGGCTCCGGCGACGTCAAGCTGGGCGCGTTCTGCTCCTCGGAGCCCGACGCGGGCAGCGATGTCAGCGCGATCCGCACCAGGGCGGTCTACCACGATGCCACCGACGAATGGGTGCTGAACGGGACGAAGACCTGGGCAACCAACGGCGGAATCGCCGACGTCCACGTCGTGGTGGCCTCGGTCGATCCGACGCTCGGCAGCCGCGGCCAGGCCAGCTTCATCGTCCCGCCCGGAACGAGGGGACTGTCGCAAGGGCAGAAGTTCCGCAAGCACGGCATCCGGGCGTCGCACACCGCCGAGGTCATCCTGGACGACGTCCGGATACCCGGCCGGTGCCTGGTGGGCGGCAAGGATAGGCTGGATGCCCGGCTTGCCCGGATTGCCAGCGGTGGCAGCAGCGGCGAGCAGGCAGCGATGAAGACCTTCGAGCGGTCCAGGCCGAGTGTCGCGGCGATGGCCGTCGGCGTCGCCAGGGCCGCCGCCGAGTACGCGACGCAGTACGCGACTCAGCGGGTGCAGTTCGGCCACCCGATCGGCCAGAACCAGGCCGTCGCGTTCATGCTCGCGGACATGCACGCGGCCGTCGACGCCGCGCGGCTGCTGACCTGGCGCGCCGCCTGGATGGCACGGCACGGGCTGCCGTTCGAGCACGCCGAGGGCTCGGTTTCCAAGCTGGTCGCGGGGGAGACCGCGGTGCGCGTGACGGAGCAGGCGATCCAGATCCTGGGCGGCAACGGCTACACCCGCGAGTTCCCGGTCGAGCGCTGGCACCGGGACGCGAAGATCTTCACCATTTTCGAGGGCACGTCGGAGATCCAGCGCATGATCATCGGAAGGGCCGTCACGGGGCTTAACGTGCGGTAATAACCGCTGGTCATGGCGCTGGTGCGGGTCTTGAAAGGGTCCATGAACTCCGGTTTCTGGCGCTTGGCTATTTGCCCGTATTCCTCGTTGGTTCCCGCCAGTTCCCGATAGCGTGCTGAGTTGGTGCTGACCCCCTAACGGTTAGGGTAGTGCCGCTGATCGGCCGAGAGCCCTCGAAAGTGCTGGGGATCCACGGCCTGTAGAACCGGCTCCGATAACGGCAACGGCCGAGCTAAGCGCGTTGACGTGACCTAGTGTGAGCGTGCCCGACCGCCCTTCGGACCGCGGGCTCTCAGGCTTGGCGTGACCGAAGGCCAGGCCACATCGTCACGATGAGCGAGTGAGTCGCATCCGAGCATGCCAATACAGTGACCGCGCCGAACAGGCCTGCCATCGACCTCGGATGGACCTTTCATATACCTGTCATAGACCCGCCGTGGACCTGGACGCAGGATACCTGACGTCCGTGATCACGCAAATCGGCTGCGCTGCCTGCAGCGATAGACACGCGGATTGAGAGTCCTATTTATAGGACTGGGAGGTATCAGCTTATACCCGAGGCTGTCACGTGCTGCCGGTTCGTGCACGCCGGGCTGAGACGGGCCGCGTCACGGTGCCGTGTTGTGCCGGCCGCTGACGGGTCCGTACCGGGGCAGCAGAGCAAACAACGAGCAAACACGGCCAGCGAACGACCTCCGCGCAACCGGCATCGGCGGCATGCATCCTCAGCCGCCGACTAGGCCTGAGACTTGGTTCAATTACGAACTGGGATCAAACCAGCATCGGTCTGCCTGGGCAGCCCGCCGCCGAGTCGCTTCCAGCGGACGATCCGCACGGGCCTCACATAGTTAGATTGGCGAAGTACCCGACCGGTTGGTCGTCGAAGGTCCCGATCACCAAGCCGCGGTCGAGGAACCGGTTGAACTCCTCACAGCTGGTTTCCGGCAGCAGAGCGCAGCCGTGACAGGCCGCGAGGTTGCAGGAGTCTGGCCCCTGCCCCTTCTCCCCAGCGTCCATGCACACTGGGTCGGTGGAGCACCAACGAGCGTCGTTTACAGCGTTGGCCATGACCGGCCACAGGTTCTCAGGCTTGGCCATCCGCACCAGGCCGCCCATCGTGCCTTCCGAGTCGCCGGCGGCCGTGTAAATCAGCAGGCCCGCCATCGTCCTTCCGAGCGTCTCCGAGATGTAGAGCCGCTCCCGGAGCGAGGCCGAACTGTAGCCGCAGGCGAAGATCAGTTCGTTGATCAGCAGGTGGGCGAGGGTATGGATCAGGACGAAGCGCGGGCTGATGGTTCTCGGCCGGCCGGTCAGCTCCATCGGGATGCGCGGCCACCTGGGTGAGGCGAGATTCTCGCGACGGCGCAGTCCGGTCAGGTAGTCCGGGATGTCGGACTGGATGAGGGAGGCGGTGTTGCCAAGCTCGCGAAGGCTGTTAAGGAAGTTCAGGTTGGTCCAGTAGCCGTCCTTGTCCGTGTCCGGGATGGTGACCGCGCCTTGCAGCGTCGCTGCTGCGACCCGCACCTGGACGGTCTGTGTCGAGCCGAGCGAGGCGCTCATGATGCCGACATAGCGCTGTCCCGGCTCGCGCTCTCCGCTGTCGAGCACGGCAGGTTCTGCGAAGAAGGAGCGACCCTCCTCCAAGCCGTGCGGGGGGAAGAGCGCGACCTGCTCGCGCCCGAACAGCCCGCGGATCTGCTCCTCGTAGCGGCGGATCGTCGCGGTCGAGGCGATGATCTTGGGCGCGACCGGTTCCGCGGTGCGCTTGTCGGTGCAGAGATCATCGATGATGGGCTCGTAGAGACCGACCATTGAGCCGAGCGGCCCTGAGATGAGGTGCAGCTCGTCTTGGATGATCATGCCGGGCGGCGAGACGTCCCGCGTGCCGTCGTAGGCCAATCCGAAGATTGCCCTGGCCTCGGGGCGCCAGGCCATCATGGCGAACTTGTCGACCGTGCCAATGACGATCGACGGGCGGCTGTCGTAGATGTCCTGGTCGACGACGTGCACCGGTAGCTTGCGTCGTCCTCCGAAGCGGCAGGCGCGGTCCAGGCACCTGAACTCCACCTTGTTGCCGACCAGTTCGTAGCCGATGACGTCTTGGCCGCCACGGGGCTTCGGCTTGGGCCCCATCTCGGTGCCGCACCAGGGACAGCGCAGCAGCAGGAACTTGTTCTGTGCCCAAGCGTCGCGGCGTAGCTGGCGCAGGTTCTCGCAAGCCTGATCCCAGCTGTTGGGCGTCGTGGATCCGCCCAGCCAGATACCGATGCCGAACGACGTCGTACCGAGCTCGTGCTCGTTCTTCGAGCGGATGTCCTCCAGGACGCACACCAGCGCGGCCGCCCGCAGGAACTGCTGCGCGGTCAGCAGCCGCAGCGTGTAGCGCATGAGAGTATCGGTCCCCGCGTCGCCCTTGTCGCGCAGGCGACGCGCCAGCAGGCTGACGGCAGAGGCGCCGAGGTAGGCCTCGGTCTTGCCGCCGCCGGTCGGGAAGTAGATCAGGTCGACAGTCGAGCGGGTTGGACGGGTCGGGTCGACGAGCTCGGGGAGGCTGGCCAGCAGGAAGGCGATCTGGAACGGCCGCCAGTTGCCCTTGCCCGGCACCGGCGTCGGCGTGGGATGTGGACCGTCGACGATCAGCCGGCCGTCCTTCAGGCGCTGGACGTCGCGCTTGTCGAAGCTGGAGCGGAGTTGCTGGAACAGCATCGCCTCATCGGCGAGCCGGAAGGCTCGCGTCGAGATCGGGTCGGTCGTCGCCAGCTGCCAGCCAGCCCGCATCCGGTCGAGGGCCGCCCGGGCTCGGTTCATGTGCCGCTGTGCCGCCAGGTGGAACTGCGACGGCAGGCTTGCGATCTCGGCCTCACGGTCGGCGATCCATTCGGCGTAGAGGCGCAGCACGGTTTCGACCTGATCGTGCCCCCGGCCAGTCCCGCTCGCTAGTTCCTCCATGCTCACGGTTACGGGATAGCGGCTGCCGTCGGCAGCGGTGAGGTAGACGTTCGGGGTCAGGCTGACGCCCTCGTAGGCGGGCAGTGGCTCGGCCCGGACCGCGCTGGCAGTGCGTTCACCCAGGCCTGCCTTCCAGTCGGCGGCGCACCCGTGCCCGATCGCGTAGGTCAGCTGCTTGCGGTAGAGCAACGCGATCGACTGCTCTTCCTCGTCGGGCTCGTGCTGGTCGACGTCGGGGTAAGGCGTAATGGACAGGCCTTCTCGGGGCTCTGCCCGGAAGGTCATCTGGAACAGCGCCGTAGACGGGCCCGACCCGAGTGTCGTATTGAGCGCGGCCACCGTGACCAGGCGCTCCGACGAGTCGGCCGGGTGCCCCGGCACGCGGCGGCTGAAGACCTGCAGCGTCGGAGTGATCCGGAAGTCTCCCGCCGGGGTTAGCATCACGTTCTTGCGGCGGTTGGTCTCGGGCACCTGGTGGAATGTGAGCTGCAGTCCACTGCCGGTGTCGATGGCCGCGAAGATGGCGGTGGCGCCGGGGCTGACGGGCCGGTCGGGCACGTCGGCCCAGAACTGGGCGAGCCGTGCGATGTCGGAGCCGTCGACGCTGATGGCGAGCAGGCTGGTGGCCATGGTGTTCTCCTTGTCTGCCGCGTCGGGCGGCTAGATGGCGGTTCGGCCGCCGTCGGCGGCGAAGACCGCGCCGGTGACGTAGCAGGCGCGGAGGGACTACGCTGATGCGGGCAAGGCGTCAGCGGGCTGGACGTGCCGCCCGCGTCTGGACGGGTCCTACCGATTGGGGCTGTATGGGTAGTCAGGAGGCCAGGCCGCCGGGAGCTGGTTCCGCCTGGGAGGCCAGTTTCGACACCTCCGTAGCGCATCCGGCCCGTCGCTATGACTACTGGCTGGGCGGCAAGGACAACTATGCCGCGGACCGGGAATCGGGGGACGCTGTCGCAGCTGCGTTCCCGGCCGTGCGGACCGCTGCCATCGAGAACCGCAACTTCTTGGGCCGCGCGGTCACGTACCTGGCCAGGGATGCCCGCATCCGCCAGTTCCTGGACATCGGCACCGGGATCCCCTCTGCTAACAACACCCACCAGGTCGCCCAGGCCATCGCTGCCGATGCGCGCATCGTCTACGTTGACAACGACCCGATCGTGCTTGCGCATGCCCGCGCGCTGCTGACCAGCTCGTCTGAGGGCGCCACCGCCTACATCGACGCCGACCTGCGGGAGCCGGGCAAGATCCTCAGCGACCCCGAGCTGCGACGCACCCTCGACCTGTCCCAGCCGGTGGCGCTGATGCTGGTCTCGATCCTGCAGTTCATCGTTGACAGCGACGACCCGTACGGGATCGTCGGCCAGCTGATCAAGGCGCTACCGCCGGGCAGCTTCCTGGCCATCTCACATCCCACCTACGACTTCATGCTGCCGCAGACAATCGCCGAACTCGACGCCGCGAACGCGGCGCGAGGTGTCGTGTTCCGTCCGCGCAGCCGGGCGGAGTTCGCCCGGTTCTTCGAAGGGCTGGAGCTCGTACCCCCGGGCATCCAGTCCGTCGCTGAGTGGCGCGCCGAGAACGAGGAGCAGCCCCGTCCTTCTGCGGCCGAGACGGCCGTCTACGGAGCAGTCGCCCGGATCCCTTAGCCACCACACTCCCCGTCCTGCTGACACGCCGCGCCCCGGCAAGCCGGCCATGCGGACGGCCGGAGTAAGCGAACACTCCGGCTGGGGTCCCACAGCTGGTCAATGGCCATGGCGGTAATGCCGCTGGCGACCAGGGTCTTTCCCAGGTCGGCCTCGTCGCTGATGAGAAACCTGCGGGCGGAATCGGGATCGCGGTAGAGGCGCCGGAACGCATAGCTGGCGGAGTCACGCTGGAAGTCCTTGAGGCGGCTCAGGATCGCGTCAAGGTCGGGTCGGCCGCTGCTCATCGCCGGGCCTGCCGGGACGCCCAGACCGGCTCCCAGACGTCGGCGAACCCTTCCGGGATCAGGTCCTGCCCGTCCGGCGCGTTGCGGAGGTCGCTGATCAGCGCGGCGACGTGGTCGAGCTTGGCGGGCTCGCGGTCCAGGGCGCGCAGCAGGGATTCAAGGAGCGGGATGTCCAGGAACAGCGGATGCTCGCCACCGCCGTTGCCATCGCCCGGCTTACGGCCGGAGGCTAGCAGGCCGGCTGCCTGCCTGGGGTCGCCATCAGCGAGGAGGAACAGCAGGAAGCGCAGCACCCGGTTCCGGTCCCGGGAGCACCGATCCTGGTGGCTAATTCCTGATCAGGCTGCGAGGCTGAGTTCGAGGCGTGCTAGGTGGCTGGTTCGCTGCCGGTCGAGCGGGGTGCCGTTCCAGTGGGCCTCCGGCCGGAGAAGGTTGAGCGCGCAGGCCATGTACACGTGGTCGAGGCGGGTCTTGGGCAGGCCGCGGTAGCGGGCTCGGCGGGCGCCGTGGCTGGCGGCCTGGTGCATGGTGCCCTCGACGCCGGCGCGGCGGGCGTAGTCAG
>DAHVAR010000183.1 GCA_027314515.1 Actinomycetota bacterium | reverse complement strand
TGCACCGCTCGCGGGTGGCGTGAGATCGACGAGCAACCCTCTACGGCTGTCAGCGGGCTGGCGTTATGCCTGAAGTTTCGTAGTTATGCCGCGGCGGCGTCCCGTGCCGCGAGCACGGCGTGGATTTGATCTTCGGTGGGCTGAGCTGGGCGACTGCCGGAAAATCGGGCGGCGGTCAGGGTCCGGCGGAGCTTGACGAGCATGTCCTCGAACGCGGGCTCGGCCTTGGTGCGGTACCAGGGCTGCTCGGCGCGGCGGTCGTCGATGTCGGCCGGGTCATGGCCAGACCGCGCGTACCAGAGGATGATCAGGGTGCAGGCGAGCATCGCGAACGGGACTGCGCTCGACGGCGAGCCGGACCCGGTTGCGGGCCTCGCCCGCGCCCAGCACGTTGCGGGCGTCGGCGAACGCCTGCTCGATCGCCCGCCTGGCGGCATACCGGGCCACCAGCGCGCCGGGGGTCGCGGCCAGGTCGGTGGTGACCAGGGCGAGGTCGTATCCGCTGGTGGTGTGCTGGTCGCGGGCCAGGATCAGGCGCACAGCGCGGGCGTGCCAGGACCCGTACCACAGGCAGGTGATCTCGGCGACGTGCTTGACGTGGTCGCGGCCGTAGGCGGTTACCGTTACGTCGGTCCAGGCCGCGGTGGCGGCGATGTCTTCGGGCGTGCCGGGCCGGTCTCCTTTGGAACGGGGCCGGCCCCGCTTGCCGGTGCGCGGCGGCGCCAGGTCGTACAGCACAGCTTTGCGGGGGATCCGGCAGGTCCAGGTCACGTTTTCCGGCAGGGTGCGCAGCGCCGGGCCGTGGTAGGCGGCATCGGCCACCACGTGGATCATCCGGTCCGGGAAAGCGATAGCAAGCTGGCTGACCAGCGCAGCGGCCGTCTCCGCCTTGCCAGGTCCTTTCCGCTTGCCGGGCAGGTGCAGCCGGGCCAGCACCGGCAGGCCGGCCGCGCGGGAGCAGAACGGCAGGGCGACCACGATCGCGGCGGTGACGAAGCAGTTGCCGTAGCTGAGCTTGCTGAGCGCCGGGGAGCTGCCGTCATGCTGCCAGCCGGCGCCGTGCACCTTACGGCCGCAGCGGCGGAATACTGAGTCATCGACGGCCACCTGCACGTCAGCGCCGGGGGGCACCACCACCAGCACCACCAGCCGCGCGACCGCAAGGCCGAGCTGATCCAGTTCCCAGCGGGCGCGGGCGAAGAAGTAATGCGCCCGGTCATGCGGTCACACGTGCTGCAGGCAGCCGCCCGGCAGCATTCCGGCCACAGTGCGACGGCGGACCTGGCCGGCCAGCCCGGCGGTCAGGCCGCAGAACGTGACGAACCCCGGCGCGGTGAAACACGGCCGCAGTTCGCCCAGCAGGCACACCAGCGAGGCAGGTAGATTCAGGGACGGAAGCATCGGCGGGTTCCCTCGGCACGAGGCGGACAGAATCACCGCCGATGCCTCAGCGTTCACTCCGCAAGATCACGCAACCAGGCCCTCACCGCCCGGCGTGTCGCGACATCCGACCGAATCTGCGCTCGCCCGATCGTCCGGCCTCAGCCACGCATCAAAACTGCGAAACTCCAGATCTCAGCTGGCGGCGGAAAGAAGTGGACCAGTCCGCTGAACCAGCCTTTCGTTGGCTGCCGAGTATTTGCATACATACCGGCGGTTGGCTACGTCGGTGTGGGCACGGTCACCGAGACGGCTCAGCCGGTTACTGAGTTCACGGTCGAAGTGAGTGGCCTGCGCAAGACGCTATACGCCGAGGGCGAACGCGCGCGACAGTAACTCATGAACATCGCGGAAACTCATAGGGGACTCGTTTCCGCTGGACGGCGCTGGCACACGATCTACAAGCTGGGCAGCAGGTGGTGTCGGTGATGCAGGACTACCTCGTCCAGGCAAAGCTGGGCCGCTCCAGCCGCCAGTGGGTGATCAGCGTGCCAGCACTACCCGGCACCTACTCTCAGGCTCGCCGACTGGGCGATGTCGAGGACACCGCCCGCGAGCTGATAGCCCTGATGACCAACGCACCGCCCGGCCGGTCGCTCTCGGCGTCGAGCGCGTCAACACCCAGTCCGCCCACGGCCGCACGCTCCGGGTGGGCATCGCGGGCGAGCAGGCGCAGCACGAGCTTGCCGCCCATGGAATAGCGCCCAGTTCGTAGCCGTCGAGCCCGATGTCCAGGTCGGCGAGCGTAACGCGGCCCAGGCCCGGGATTAGGTAGCGGTAGATGTGGTCGCGGTAGCCGCACACGGTTGCGGGGCGCAGGTTCGGCTCGGTCAGTTTCAGCCAGTGCCGCATCCACCGGGGCCACAGTCCACGCCCCTGCCGCAGCCAGATCGGCCGGACTTTCCAGGAGTTCGCCGCGAGCTGCCCGTGCGGCGTCGCGGGTCGGGAATCCGCCGCGGCGATATCGCGCTTTCCGGCCGCCGACCGTGCTCACCTGCACGGCGAAGTGCCAGCTCCCGTGCCCCGGCTCGGCCAGCCGCGGGCAGCGACCGGACAGTTGCCGGCCGGTGGCCTTGTCCGCGCAGCCGCACCGCTTGTACAGGATGTCCCGATTGCACGTCATGACACGCCTCCCGGTGAGATGAGCTTTCCTGACCTAGCATTTGGCCGACGGCAGCACAGATAACAAGTCGGGAGCCCGAAGGCTCGCTGGGCCTGCAGCTGCGGTAAGTCCGATTACCGTTGTCGGCGTGACCGACATCCTGGGGCTCTCCGACGGACGCGTGCCGGTGGCCGTCGCGGCCGAGGTTGCCCGACTTCGCGCCGAGAACGCGCGGCTGCTGCGCCTGCTGGAGCTGACTGGCGAGCAGGCCGGACTGCCCCGTCCCGGGCAGGCCGGGTTTTTCGAGGCGCCGCCCGGACCGGTGCACGCCGGGTCGCCGCCAGAGGTGAAGGTGGCGTTCTTCGGCGCGCTCTTTGGCGCCCGCACCGACGTGTACGCGGTCCGCTACGACAATCGCCGCACGGGCAGAGCCGGGTGGCTGCCTGCGATGCGGGGCGGATTCCGCAAGGGCGTTCCTCACGGCGAGCGGGACTACCTGCCGCTGACCGCTGAGGTGCTCGCGGCGCACCTGACCGGGAAGATGCATATCGGCCTGTACCCGCTGCTGGACGGCGACACGTGCTGGTGGCTGGCGGCCGACTTTGACGGGCCCGACGCGATGATCGAGGGGCTGATGTACCTCAAGGCCGCAAGGGCGCTGCAGGTACCCGCGGCTCTTGAGGTGTCGCGGTCGGGGATCGGCGCGCACGCCTGGGTGTTCTTCACCGCTCCCGTCCCGGCGGAGACCGCGCGGCGGCTGGGCACCGGGCTGCTGCGCGAGGCGATGTCACTGCGCGGCCGGATGAAGCTGGCCAGTTACGATCGGCTGTTCCCGTCGCAGGATCTGCTGCCCGCCGGCGGGGTCGGCAACCTGATCGCTGCGCCGCTGTTCAAGCCGGCGCGTGATGAGGGCAGGACCGTGTTCATCGACCCGGGAACGCTGGAGCCATACCGGGACCAGTGGGCCTTTCTGTCGTCGCTGGGGCGCATGAGCCCGCGCGAGACCAGCCGGGCAGCCGACAAGGCGCGCCGCGTGCTGGTGGGCTCGGAGGTAATGACGCTGGCCGCCGCGGCGTCCTCGGTGACACGGCCGGCTGCAGCGCCGGTCATTCATGCCCGGCTCAGCTCGGGGATCCGGCTGGAGCAGGCCGAGCTCACTCCGGCCCTGGCCGCTGCGCTGAGGCACGCAGCTTCGATCCGCAACCCGCTGTTCTACGAGCGCCAGCGGATGCGCGCATCCACCTGGAATGTCCCCCGGTTCCTGCACAGCTTCGATGAGACCATCGACGGCGGCCTGATCCTGCCTCGTGGCCGGGCTGACCGGGTCACGACGATGGCGGAGGAAGCAGGAAGCCGCGTCGAGGTCACCGACGAGCGCGCCGCCGGCACAAGGCAGGACTTCGCGTTCGCGGCGACACTGACGCCGATCCAGCGCCAGGCGGTCGATGAGCTCGCCCGCCACGAGCTTGGGGTTCTTGTCGCCCCGCCAGGCTCGGGCAAGACGGTCGTGGCATGCGCGCTGATCGCCGCGCATGCGACATCGACACTGATCCTGGTCGACCGCAAGGCACTCGCCGATCAGTGGCGGGAGCGCGTCAGCCAGTTCCTCGGCATCAAGCCAGGGCAGCTGGGCGGCGGCCGGGCCAGGCTCCGAGGCGGCGTCGACATCGCCACGCTGCAGACCCTAGCCCGGCGCTCGGACGTCACTGAGCTGACCGCCGGCTACGGCCTGGTCGTCGCCGACGAATGCCACCACATCCCGGCAGCGGCCTTCGAGGACGCCGTCCGGCAGATCCCCGCCCGCCGCTGGCTCGGCCTGACCGCCACCCCCTACCGGCGCGACAAGCTCGACGACCTCATCGGCTGGCAGGTCGGCAGCACGCGCCACACCATCAGCACAGCAGGCAGACACGACGCCATCCTCGACGACGAGCTTGCCCTGCCCGGCATCCCGCCCGAAACAGCTGCGCCGCGGCCAGTTCTCTGCCTTCACGCAACCGCCTACTGCTACGAAGGCGACGCTGACCCGCAGGCGCCGGGCGGGATGGCCGCGATCTACCGCGACCTCGCCGCTGACGACAGCCGTACCCGCCAGATCACCGCAGACGTGGCTGCCGCTCTCGACCGGGGCCGGCACTGCCTGGTCCTGACCCAGTGGGTCGCTCACCTGAACGCACTGGCAGCCGCGCTGCAAGCCACCGGGCTTGACCCGATTGTCCTCCGCGGTGGCATGACCGCCAGAGCCCGTGCCGCTGCCCTGGCCCGCCTGCAACCGCAGCCCGACGGCCCTCCGCTGCTGGCCGTGGCCACCGGGCCCTACGCCGGCGAGGGCTTCGACTGCCCGGCCCTGGACACCTTGTTCCTCGCCGCCCCGATCAGGTGGAAAGGACGCCTGGTCCAGTACGCAGGACGGATCTTGCGCCCCTACCCGGGCAAGGACACCGCCGAGGTCCACGACTATCACGACACCGCGACAGGTGTCCTGGCCGCGACCCTGGCCGGGCGCGCGCCCGGCTACACCAGCCTGGGCTTCCCCGACCCCCGCCGGATCCCGCCGACCCCAAGCGCGGCCAGCGGCACGCGGCCGGCGGCCGGGTAAGGCATAAGCCGACGGCGCTTGTATGAATTAATACATAGGACGCTATGAGAATAGTAGGATTTCATACATGCCTGCCGCCTCCGCCCTCAGCCGGATCCGGGAACTCGCGCCGGTGTTCCGGTCGAAAGACGCGGTCGCGGCGGGCGTATCCTGGCGCGACCTGTACGCACTGCGCGACCAGGGCGCGATCCTCGAGCTGTCGCGCGGCCTGTACCAGCGGGCTGATGCCGCCGGGATCTCCCACGTGGACTTCGTCGCGGTCTGCGGCCGGGCGCCGCATGGCATGATCTGCCTGAACTCGGCGCTGGCGTACTGGGACCTGAGCGACGAGATCCCCGCCGAGGTAGACCTAGCGGTGCCGTCCGGCTCGCACCGGCCGGTTATCGACTACCCGCCAACCCGGGTGCACGTCTTCCGCGCCGGCACCTTCGCCATCGGTCGGCTGGAGGTAGCCGAAGAGGCCGGCGAGCGGTTCTGGGTTAGCGACCGGGAGCGGACGGTTGCCGACGCATTCCGGCTGCGGCACCTGACCGGCGAAAACCTGGCGTTCGCGGCGCTGCGCCGCTACCTGCAGTCCCGGCCACGCATCGCCCGGCTCGCCGAGGTCGCCCGCCCGCTGCGCGCGTGGGGAGCACTGTCGGCGGCCCTGCGCATACTTCAGTCATGACCAGGCCAAGCCGGACAACCACCTCCGGGCGCGCCTACCTGGACCTGCAGGCACGCGCGCGGCAGGAGGGCCGCCCCGCCGACGAACTGCGCACGCTCTACGTGCTCCTGCGGCGCGGGCGGACGCCTAACGACCCGTTTGACATGTACGCCTATTAGGCACACACTAGTCGTATGACTGCCCCCAAGGATTCCCGTCTAGCCGTGCGCCTGTCTACCGAGCAGGACGCGCTCATCCGGCATGCTGCAGAGGCGGAGGGTAAGAACCTCACAGACTTCTCGGTGGAAGCCATCGTTGGTCACGCTCGCGAGGTGCTCGCCGACAGGCGCCTGTTCCTGCTGGATGACGCCGCATGGAACGAATTCCAGGCTCTTCTCGACCGGCCGGCACGGCCAAATCCGCAGCTTAAGAAGCTGCTACAGGCTAAGCCCCCATGGGAGGAGTAAGGCCCGCGCTCAGCGCGCCGCATCCAATACGCCCAGAGGACGACGCCTCCGAGTTCGCTTGCGGCGACGACATAAAAGACGAGTGGATCCGCCGGTATGCGCTCGCGAACCACTTAGCTGGCGGATCCAGGGTCTACGTGACCACCCGTCGCACCCACATCGCCGGTTTCTATGCGCTCGCCACGGCCAGCATCCAGCGGGCGGACGCTACGCCGAGGGCCAGGAGAAACATGCCGAATCCTGTGCCTGCGATACTGCTGGGCCGGATCGCCGTAGATCAGAAGGAAGCAGGCCAGGGCCTCGGGACATGCCTGCTTCGTGATGCAGTTCTGCGCACCCTGGAGGCAGCTGAAGTAGTTGGCGTGCGGATACTCCTCGCACACGCAGCCTCTGAGCGCGCCCGCGCGTTCTATCTCGACAGAGGATTTGCGCCCTCGCCAACCGACCCGCTGCAGGTAATGATCGTGCTGCAGGACATCAAGGCCCTGTACGCGAACTGACCGGGGCTCCTTGCCTATGGCCTAGCCGCGGCACTGCTTGCCGGATGGCTCAGCCCCGGCACCGCTGCTCGGGAACGCAAGGCCAGGACACGACCCGCGCCTTGTGGCCCACTGATGTCGCCGCGGACGCTTACGCACCGTCATCGTCGAAACGAAGCGGTCCTCTTTGGCGTGGAACGAGTCGTGGAACGAAAGCCATGAGGACCGTGTGCGCCTGGTGCTTTCCGTGCATGCGCGCGCTGCGTCTGTGCAGGCAGTGCGTTCTGGGCGCCGCAGCGGTCCACTCTTAATCCGCGGGTTCGGGGTCAAGTCCCTGGCGGCGCACCCGTCGTGAGCTTGGCAAGCGTGTGCCCACAGTTCGCCCTGAACAACGAGGTCGTGGAACGAAACTCGTTCCACGACCAAGGCGCGCGAGCAGTGAGATCACAAGGGAACGGTGACGCACAGTCACTTGCCGTGCTGCCATCCCGCACGGTTGCGGCCCGGCCTGCTGGCGTGCGCGACGTTGGACAGCACTAAGCCGACACGCCGGTCATTCACCTTGGCCCGCGGCTCAGTCCCAAGTGCCCGCCGGAGGTTGTACGCGTCGAGCGGAACTATGCGCAGGCAATCCAATGGCCGGGTCAAAGTGGGCCGGACAACCTCTATCCATTCCAATCCGCCGACGTCCGTCAGGCAGGCTGGCATCGACCTGAAATATCGCCAGCCGAACCCCGCGAACCACGGCGTCTCCTCGTCACGGATGTCGACGCCGTGAAGATGACACCGGCCAGGGTCAATGCCACGCCGCTCCCAGTAGCCCACCACCGCCGCACCCGCCCGGTACAGCGGGCTAGACTGCTTCCACCGGTCCGCCAGGTGCTCCGCGGCTACTGAGCTGATCGCGCTGCGCGGCTGATCTGTTAACTGCATGCGCTCGATGCTGATAGCGCCGCCGTTGACGGCCGCGACCAGGGCCTCGCGATAAGGGCGCGGCACCCACGCGTCGATACCCTCAAATTCCGGGAGCATCGAATCGCGCGGCGCTCGCCCCGCTGTGGGATCAGCCCCGATCGCATCCAGCCGCGCCAACGCGACCGCGAGGCTATCCCCCTTCTGCCACAACGTCGTCAGATCGAAATCCGCCTGCTTGCGGAAATTGAAGGTGAGCTGGCAGCCGCGCTTGCCGCCGGTGAGCATCCTGCGTATCGGCGAGTGCGGATCCCGGCCGTAAGACAACGCGGTGACGAAATGCGATGTCCACTGTTCGTCGCCCTCAAACTCCACGTCGATATCAAGATCGTGCGGAGCCAGCGCGCCCCGGGCGAAAGAGCCGAACACGTACAGCCCGGTCACCATACTCAGCGGCCAGACTCCCTGACCAGAGTCAAGATTGCGCAGCAACGTCGCAGCCAAGTCCCTAGCCCGCTGCCGCTCCACGCACTCAGTCTGGCACGCAAGCGGTTGGCAGAGCTCTCCCCGTAGCCGCTCAGCCGAGCCCGAGCAGGCCTGCCATCAGGTCAGCGGTTTCCTTGGCTCCTGCTTTGCGCAGCGCCGCCATCGCCGAGCCGTCGGTCGCACCAGGGAGTGAGGCAACCGCCGCCCGGTGGGCCGCGAGCATCTGGACCTCGAACTCGCGGGCCAGGCGCGTCAGCAGCTCATCGGGAGTGAGCACCTCCAGCCCGAGCGCGGCGGCGACATGCGCGGGGAAGTCGGAGATGCTCGCGGTGCACAGCACGGTCGCCTCGGCGGCGATGGCGGCGGCCAGGACGTGCCGGTCGTCCTCGTCGGGCAGGGTCCGCCCGGCCAGCCGGGCCAGCGCGTCCTTCCCGGCTCCACCTCGGCCAGCGGGTAGGCGGTGTTCATCGCGGTCACCAGGCGCCGGACCGCGGCATCATCGAACCCCGCGATGTTCTGCGTGAGGTGCTCGGTGACCTCGCGCAGGATCTCGCCGCTCCAGGCGACGGTGATGATCTCCGGTCAGCGGCGTAGACCAGGTAGTCGCGCAGCACCCGCGAGTAGAGGACGTTCGCGTCGGCGAGGATGACCCGGATCTGGTCGGCCTCCTCCGCTGCACCGGTCACTCAGTCAGGCCGAGGTCGTTCTGCGCTGCGGCCAGCTCATCCAGCGCCCTGCGCCCGGCGGGGGCGCTCGGCGTCGCGGAACGCGACGATCGAGGAGACCCGCACGCGATGGTGGGTGCCCACCATCCGGAACTCCAGCAGCCCGCGGTCTACCAGCTTGCGCACCTGAGGACGGGACATTCCCAGCAGCACCGCAGCCTCGGTCGGCGTCACCTCCGTGTCCGCGGGGGTGACGACGATCTCCTCGCCGCGCGCCCGGGCGTCAACCAGCCGCGAGACCAGCTCAGCAGTGCCCCGGGACAACTCGACGCGCACCTGGCCGCCGGACTTCTCCAGGACGCGGTGCAACGCTTCCGCGTCACGCGCCAGCGTCTCCGTCACTGCCATCCTCCGACCTCCAGATCATTTGCGCTATCTGCTCTATCTGAACCAGATGTAACGTGCTGACGCTGGCGGCGGTTCTACCGCGGGCCGACCGCCGCATCCGGACCCATAACCTCATCCAAGCCCGCCGGAGGAGGGTCACGCTCCGTGCAAGGTGCCGACGAGCCAGCACCCGCGCTGGCACCCGCCGTCACGCCCGGTGACAACGTCGCGGCCGCACCCCACTCCTAGCCCTAGAGCTCCCCCGCAGGTCCCGGCTGTGATCCAGGCGCTCGAGTCCGGTCGCAACGACATCGGCATCTTCAGCGCCGGGCAACACGAGCCCGCGCAAGCGCGTGGCCAGCGACGCAGGCACCGGCGCGGCCTTCACCGGCGGGGCCGACCTCCCTGCGGGCTGGCGGTCCAGGGCTAAATCTTCGGATCGCCTGCTGGCGCGGGATTGCCGCCGGGTGTGCCACGGTCGGGGAGCGTGAAGCCGAGTGCACCCAGGCTCATGGTCTTGCCGCGGGTGACGTGGACTGTGGCCGTGCCGATCTTGACCGACTTGCCCAGCAGGTGCTGGGTGGGAAGCTGTCCGTCCGGACTCGAGGCGTTCAGGTGGGCCAGGCCCTGTTCGAGGTGGACCCGGGGACCGGGATTGACGTAAGCCGCCCAGCCGGGGTGCTGGTCGCCACGCAGCCAGCAGTAACAGGCCAGGGCATAGCCGAACTCCGCTGAGCTGAGATAGCCCAGGCGGTGATACCCCTCATGCCGGGCAGCATTCAGGGTCCGGTCATCAAGCTCACCGACCGGAACGATCGACCAGTCCCGGTCAGCCCGGGCGAAGCGCATGGCGGCGTTGGTACTGAAGATGCCGAATCCGAAGTAGACCGCCAGCAGATCGGTAAGGCGCTCGCCATCGGGCCGCCCGGCGCGGATGCGGCGTTCGCCCAGGAGCCGCAGGTGACACAGTTCGTGCACTGCTATCGCCGTGAGAAGCTGCGGATCGGCGCACTCGCTCTGGTCGAGAGTAATCACCGCGCGGCCGTTGTCGATCCGGAAATGACCGACGGCGCGGCTGCGGCCGGTCATGGCGGCGTCTTTCTGCCCGGCAGAGCCGTCAAATAGCTCCAGCCTGATGAGCCCGAAGTCCACCATCATCAGCGCGCACAAGTGCGCTACCAGTGTCTCGATCTGATCAGGCGACGCACAGTAACCAGCATCGGAAAGGAACCCGGCAGCCGGCAGGACGACATCGCGGCGCAGGATCTCGGTACCGAACTGATCGGCAAACCAGCGCAGTGACGACTCAAGCCACCGCTGCCTGACCGGGTCAACCGGGCACCCAGCCGCAGCCGGCAACTGAACGGGCTCCGGCGATCCGTCCGTCATGGTTCTCCGCCGATTCATCCATACAGGGCGTCACCTCAATTTACCCAGTATCAGGCGAATACAGAAGACCCGGACTTCACGGCGGCAGCAGGCTTGACTGAATGTGGCTCAGCCGACAGTCGCGACGAAGACGGACCCTTCGCCGGTCGCGATCACCGTGCCGTCGGCGTCGGACAGGAAGCATGATTCGCCCTGCCGGAGTTTAAGTTCGGTTCCGCCGGCGTCGCGCAGCAGCGCACCACCGCTCGTGCACAGGGTGATTCTGGGACCGCTGGCAGGCAGTTCCGCCTGCTTGCCAGTGAGCGTGAACCGGTACAAGCGGAATTCCGGTGCAGGGGATTCATACACGACGGCGCCAGGGTGCCCGGCCAGCGGCCGCGGCGACAGTACCGGAACATCGGCAGCCGGATCGACGATGCGAAGCAACTCCGGAATATCAATGTGCTTTGCAGTAAGGCCAGCGCGCAGGACGTTGTCAGAGTTGGCGAGTATCTCCACGCCGACGCCGGCGATGTAGGCGTGAAGGCCCCCGGCCGGCATGAACAGCGCCTCGCCCGGCGCCAGAATCTTGTGCTGGAACAGCAGCGAGGCGAGCAGGCCGATATCGCCGGGATGGTCAGCCGACATGCGCACCACCGCGTCGCATGCCGCGGCATGCGCGCCGGTGCCCCGCGCCAGCCGCCGGCAGGCCGATACGACCGTCTCAAGCAGCCGGCCGCGGTCCTGCTCGGGCCAGGTCAAGATGATGCGAAGTGCCTCCGCCAAGCGCTCAGGGCCTCCGGGGCCTCGTAGCACGCTGGTCACCGAGTGCAGTCCTGCCAGCTCAAGGCTGTCCAGCAGGTCCGCCGCGTCGCCGGGGGCACGGAAACCCGCCAGCACCTCGAACGGGGTCAGCGCATGCAGCAGCTCCGGCTTCGGCCAGTCATCCACGTAGGTCCGCACGCCGTCCCGGCCCCGTTCGGCCGCGAAACCGGCCTCAGCCTGCCTCCGGTCCGGATGGACCTGTATGGACAGCGCCTTGTCGGCAGCCAGGATTTTGAGCAGGAAGGGCAGCCGTGCACCGAAGCGGTCCCGGCACGCGACTCCGAGCTCCCGGTCCGGATCGGCCGCGACCACAGCATCGAGCGTCAGATTCCGCCCCGCGCGCGTGAGCCCCGACGGGGCAGAGGGATGCGCGCCCATCCATAGTTCTGCCTCGGGGCCGGACGAGGGCACCGGACGTCCCTGAAGCCTGGCGATGGCATCCCTGGAACCCCAGGGATAGGGCTGAATAACCGGACTGAGCAAGTCCATCGGGTCACTGTAGCAAGATCGCGCCCGTCCACCGGGACGGCCGGAAGGCTCGCGCGAGCCTGTGGTCGCCGTCGCGGGGTTCAGCCGCGGTCCGGTTCCAGGATCGTCTGGAGTTCGGTCACCCACGTGTCGCGAGGGCCGTCGCAGTCGATGTAGAGCTCCCTCTCGAACGTCGTCGCCTGGTGGCCAGACCGTCCGATCCACTCGTGGAGCGCGCGGAACGCGCCGGGAAACCGGTCCGGCGCACCACGCAC
>DAHVAR010000179.1 GCA_027314515.1 Actinomycetota bacterium | reverse complement strand
CGACGCAGACGTCGAACCCGGCCAGGAAATCGGCTGGCCAGTCGACGCTTCCGTCGGGCGCGATATTCAGCTCGGTGCCGTGCAGCAGCGCCATGCCGGTCCCGGCCGTGCTGCCCCCGGTCCCGGCCGTGCTGCCCCCGGTCCCGGCCGTGCTGCCCCCGGTCCCGGCCGTGCTGCCCCCGGCGCCCGCCGCCGCCTTGGCTGGGTTGGCGAGCCGGGTACCGAGCGCACGGACCTGCTCGCGCTGGGCAAGCATCTTCTCGTCGGCCATCCGCTGCATGACGAGGTCGGGCACGTGGTCGGTGATGGCGTAGTACTCGTAACCGCGTGCCTGCGCCGCGGACACCATCTCCTCGAGCGAGGCGATGCCATCGGTGAGGTTGGTGTGCGTATGCAGGTCACCCCTGATGTCCGGCACCGTGACCAGGGCCGGCAGCTCATCGCGGCTGGCGGGCAGCAATCTCCCCGGTGTCCTCGCGCAGCACCGGCGGAATCCTGGCCAGGCCGAGCCGCCGGTAGACCTCTTCCTCCGTGCGCGACACGATCAGCTCGCCGGTTTCGGCGTCGAACAGCCCGTACTCCGAGAGCTTCAGCTTCCGGCGCACCGCGAGTTCCCTGATGCGTACGTTGTGCTGCTGGGAACCGGTGAAGTACTGCAACGCCGCGCCCCAGCAGTCGAGCGGCACCACGCGCAGGTCGACCTGCAGCCCGGCCCGGGTCCGCACCGAGGTCTTGGCCGGGCCGGCCGCGATCACCTCGACCGCCTCCGGCATCGCCGTGAGGGCAGCCATCAGCGGCGCCGAGTCCGCAGCGGCCGCGAGCACGTCGACGTCACCGACGGACTCGGCGGCGCGGCGCAGTGAGCCGGCCGCTTCGATCCGCAGGCAGCCCGGCGCGGCCTTGACCGCGTCGATCACCGCGGCAGCGGTTTGCGCGGCAACGTTCAGCAGCACCCGGCTGCCCGCGCTTTCCAGCAGTTCGATTCCGCGCAGCAGCTTCTCCGCGCTCTTGGCGCCGAAGCCCTTCAGGCTGTTCAGCCGCCCGGCGGCGATCGCCTCCCTGAGCTGCTCCGGCGAAGCGACTCCGAGCTCCCGGTAGAGCTGCAGCGCGCGGCGCGGGCCGAGGGCCGGAATCCGCGTCAGCCTCCGGACGCCGTCGGGGATGTCCGTGCGCAGTTCCTCGAGCTCGGCGAAGCTGCCGGTGGCGGTGATCTCGGCGACCTTGGCCGCGATGGACTTGCCGACGCCTGGTATCCGCACCAGTTCTGCGGCGGACAGGCCGGCGACATCGTGCGGATAGGCCGCGATTGCCCTGGCCGCCTTGCCGTAGACGCGCCCACGGAACGGGTCGCCGCCGCTCATCACCAGCAACTCGGTGTACTCGTCGAGTAGCGCCGCAGCGCAGTCGTTGGCGTCGGGCATGGCAGCATTGTGCCCGTTCCCGTTCACATGGCCGGCGGGCGGCCGCGGGCGATCCGGGCCGCGCCGGGGAGGGCAGTGCACGAGTGAGCCAGCAGCTTGAGAGCTACCAGGACGAGATCTACCTGACCGGGCTGACCGGCACGGTGCCAGACTTCCCTGCCGACCTGAGCCGGCTGGAGGAGGCGGCCCGCGCGGCCATGACGCCGCAGGCCTATGACTACGTAGCCGGCTCGGCCGGCGCCGAGGACACCGCCAGGGAAAACCTCGCCGCATTCCGCCGCTGGCGGATAGTGCCGCGGATGCTGACCAACGTCAGCACGCCGTCCTATGCGACGACCGTGCTCGGCACCCAGCTGACAGTCCCGTTCCTGCTGGCCCCGGTGGGGGTGCTGGCGATCGCGCACCCGGACGCGGAGGCCGCTGTCGCCCAGGCGGCCGCCGCGCAGCGGGTGCCGATCGTCCTCAGCACGGTCGCGTCGACCGCGATGGAGGCGGTCGCCGCCGCGAACGGCAACGGCCAGCGCTGGTACCAGCTTTACTGGCCGAAGGACCGGACGATCGCCGCGAGCCTGCTCGGCCGGGCACAGGCCGCCGGGTTCAGCGTGCTCGTGGTCACGCTCGACTCGCGCATGCTCGCCTGGCGGCCGCGTGACCTTGCGAACGGCTACCTGCCGTTCTTGCGCCGGATCGGCATCCAGAACTACCTGTCCGATCCGGCCTTCCGGGCCGGCCTGGCCGGCCTGGCCGACGATGGCACCGATGCCGCGGTGCTGCGCTGGACGCAGATCTTCGGCGATACCTCGCTGACCTGGGACGACCTGCCGTTTCTCCGGCAGCACTGGAACGGCCCGATCGTCCTGAAGGGCATCTTGTCCGCCTCCGACGCGCTACGCGCCGCGGCGGCCGGGCTGGACGGCATCGTCGTTTCCAACCACGGCGGCCGGCAGGTTGACGGCGCGATCGGGGCGCTGGACGCGTTGCCGGCCATCGCCGAGGCGGTGGGCTCGCGCCTTACCGTGCTGTTCGACAGCGGCATCCGCACCGGCCCCGACATGCTCAAGGCGCTGGCACTCGGCGCGCGGGCGGTACTGATCGGCCGCCCGTACGTCTACGGCCTCGCGCTCGGCGGCGAAGCCGGCGTCCGGCACGTGCTGCGTGCGCTCCGGCAGGACTTCGAGCTGACGATGCGGCTGTCCGGGCTATCCCGGCTGAGCGACCTCGGCCCGGACTGCCTGCACCGCGAGCCCGCCGCCGGGCGGCCGTAACCCCGCGCGGCCACGGTTGCGATCCGTAGAAGCCATGGAACTACAGCAGATCGGGCTCAAGCACCCGGCCGCCGACCTGGTCAGGGACGTCCGCGGCAACCGGGCCGGCATCCCGCGGCGCAGTTTCGTGGCCGAGGGCCTGTTCGAGATCAACATGGTGCTTGCCACGAACACCACGGTTGATGTGTTCCTGTGGTGCCCGGAGGCCGCCTACTCGGACGAGTCCGCGAAACGGGCCCGCGAGCTGGCCGAGCGCGCCCGCCGGTCGTACCAGGTCTCGGCCAGGACGGCGGACCGGCTGGCCGAACGGCCGAACCCGGATGGCCTGATCTGCGTGGCCCGGCTGCCGGACTGGCACCCCGGTGACGTGGCGCTGGGCGCCGACGCGCTGGTCCTGGTCGCTGACGGGATGGAGATCCCGGGCAATCTCGGCACGCTGATCCGGACGCTGGATGCCTGCGCGGCTGACTGCCTGGTGCTGACGAGCAAGCGCACCAGGCTCACTCACCCGAAGGTGCTGCGCAGCAGCCAGGGCATGAACATGAAAGTGCCGTCACTGGAGTTCGCCGAGACCGGTGACGCCATCGGCTGGCTGGCCGGCAACAACTTCACGGTGTACCTCGCCGATACCGAGGACAGCATCAATTACCGGCAGGCGGACTTTCGCGGCCGGACGGCGCTTGTCGTCGGGAGCGAGCGGTATGGCATCTCCCCGCCCTGGTACCGGGAGGGCTTCCAGCGGATCGGCGTGCCGATGCTCGGCTCCGCCGACTCGCTGAACGTCGCCGTCTCCGCGTCCGTGCTGCTGTACGAGGCACGGGCCCGCAAGGACAACTGGTGATCGCCGCCCGGCTCAGGCGAAGCGCGGGCCGGCGATTACCCGGCCGGGACCGGTCTGTTCGCCGCTCACTCCTCCTCGAGCGTCAGTGACACCGAGTTGATGCACCAGCGCTGGTCAGTGGGGACGTCGTAGCCCTCGCCCTCGAACACGTGACCAAGGTGACCGTTGCAGGACGCGCACCTGACCTCGGTGCGAACCCGGCCGAGCGAGCGGTCCTCGAGCAGGATGACGGCGTCACCCTCGGCAGGCTGGTAGAAGCTCGGCCAGCCGCAGCCCGAATGGAACTTCGCGGCGGACCTGAACAGCTCAGCGCCGCAGGCGCGGCAGCGGTAGATGCCCTTGGTCTCCGTATCGGTGTACGCCCCGGTGAACGGCGCCTCGGTGCCCGCTTCGCGCAGTACGTGATACTCCTCGGGGGACAGCCTGTCCCGCCATTCCTGGTCTGACAGCTCTACCTTGCTCATGGTGGTGAGACTACCCGGCGGGCCTTCGGCGGTCAGGCCGGCGGCTTCCATGGCCCGCGAGGCCGGGCGGTTTTAAGCTGAGTGCGTATTTTTCTCGCGCCTGGCTCATCCGTGGTCTGACTGGCAGCGGGCTGTCCTCCTGGCTCGCTCTTGCCCAGTCAGCGGGTAGGAGGGGAGGGGAGGGGCGGGGCTCACTGCACCACCACGTGGTGGACAGGCTCCGCCCCGCCCGTTGCGCGCAGTTCGATCGCGGCCACCCGGCCGGCCGACCTGACGTCGTCGCCGGCCGCGGCGAGCGCATCCAGATGCTGCTGTCCTGCGGTCAGGACGAGCAGCGGCACCGGGTCCTTCATCGCCAGCCGCGCCCCCGATTTCGTCTTCCTGATCGCCGCGATGGCCGCCGCGGCAGCCGTCAGCACGGCCTCGTCGCCCGGGCCCGCCTGCTCGCGAAGCCAGGCGCCGTCGGGCCAGGCGGCCCGGTGCACCGAACCGTCCTGCCACCAGGACCAGACTTCCTCGGTGACAAACGGCAGGAACGGGGCAAGCAGCCGGAGCACAACTGACAGCGCCAGCCGCAGCGTCGCCAGTGCGGACGCCGCGCCCGCTGCGCCGTGCTCGCCGTAGGCCCGCGCTTTCACCAGTTCCAGGTAGTCGTCGCAGAAGAACCAGAAGAAGCGCTCGGCCTGCTCGAGCGCGGTTGCGTGATCGTAAGCCGCCAGCGCGCTGGTGCACTGGCCCGCCACGGTCGCCAGCCGGCGCGCCAGGGCCAGGTCGATCGGCTCGGTGATCCGCCCGCCGCCGAACTCGGCGGTACCGTGTTCATCGCGGCTGGCCTGCACCGCTTCCGCAGCGCCGTCGGCCGGCTCGCCGAAGCTCAGCACGAACTTGCCCGCGTTGAGGATCTTGATGGCCAGCCGCCGGCCGACCTTGATCTGGGCCAGGTCGAAGGCCGTGTCCACGCCGAGGCGTGCGCTGGTTGCCCAGTACCGCACCGCGTCGGCGCCGTGCTCGTCCAGCAACTGCATCGGGGTCGCCGCATTGCCCTTGGACTTGGACATCTTCTTGCGGTCCGGGTCGAGGATCCAGCCGGAGATCGCGGCGTGCCGCCATGGCAGTACGCCGTGCTCGGCGTGCGAGCGCAGCACCGTATAGAACAGCCAGGTCCTGATGATCTCGTGCGCCTGCGGCCGCAGGTCCATCGGGAAGATCCGGCGCATCAGATCCTGATCGTGCGGCCAGCCGCCGGCAATCTGCGGCGTGAGCGAGGACGTTGCCCAGGTGTCCATGACGTCCGGGTCGGCCGCGAAGCCGCCGGGCTTGTCGCGCTGCTCCGGCCGGTAACCGGGCGCGGTGTCCGCCGCCGGGTCCACGGGCAGGTCAGCCTCCCGCGGCCGGATCGGGTTGTCGTGATCGATGCGGCCGGCCGCGTCGATCGGGTACCAGAGCGGGATCGGAACGCCGTTGTAGCGCTGGCGGCTGATCAGCCAGTCCCCGGTCAGGCCAGTCACCCAGTGCTCGTACCTGGTCCGCATGTGCTCCGGATGCCACTGCAGTTCCCGCCCGCGGGCGATCAGCGCGCTCGCCAGGTCCGCCGCCTTGCTGCCGTTGCGCAGGTACCACTGCCGGGTGGTGATGATCTCCAGCGGCGCCTGGCCGTACTCGTAGTACTTGACCGGGTGCCGGACCGGCTCGGGGTCGCCGCGCACCGCGCCGGCCGCATGCAGCAGGCCAGTGATCACCTGCCTGGCGGCCTTAGCCGTCCGGCCAGCCAGTTGCGCGTAGGCGGCCAGCCCCTGTTCGGTGGTGATCCAGCCGGGCGGCTCGGGCAGCAGCCGCCCGTCCTTGCCCAGTACCGGCCGGGTGTCCAGGTGCAGGTCCCGCCACCAGGTCACGTCGGTCATGTCACCGAACGTGCACACCATGACCAGGCCGGTGCCCTTCGCCGGATCGGCGAGCCGGTGCGCGAGGATCGGCACGGTCGTGCCGAACACCGGCGTCGTCGCCGTCGTGCCGAACAACTCCGCGTACCGCTCGTCGCCCGGGTGCGCGACAAGCGCGACGCAGGCAGGCAGCAGTTCCGGCCTGGTGGTGGCCACTACCACCGCCGCGCGGGTGCCGGGTGGCCGGCTGGATGGGGCCCGTTTCCCGCGATGGGGGCCGTCCGTCGCGCCAGCAGGGAGCGCGAACGCCAGCCGGACGAACGTGCCGGGCGTGTCGCGGTCTTCGATTTCGGCCTGCGCCACCGCGGTGCCGAAAGTGACGTCCCACAGCGCCGGCGCCTCGGCCTGATAAGCCTCGCCGCGATCGAGGTTGCGCAGGAACGCGAGCTGGGACACGGCCTGGACGCGCTCGTCGATGGTGCGGTAGCTGATCTCGGAGTCCACCGACAGGCCGATCCGGCGCCACGCTTGCGCGTAGGCGCTTTCGTCCCGCTCGGTGAGCTGCCGGCACAGGTCCGCGAAAGTGCGCCGGGAGACGGGGACCTGGTCGGCCGGGCTGGTCGCCTGCCGGTTGCCCACGGCCGGCGGCGTGAATCCGGGCTGATAGGGCAGGGCGGGGTCGCAGCGCACGCCGTAGAAGTTCTGCACCCGGCGCTCGGTAGCCAGGCCGTTGTCGTCCCAGCCGACCGGATAGAAGACTTCCTTGCCGCGCATGCGCTGGAAGCGGGCGATCACATCGGTGTGGCTGTAAGAGAACGCGTGCCCCAGATGGAGCGAGCCGCTTGCGGTTAGCGGGGGAGTGTCAATCGCGTAGACGTCGCCGCGGCTAGCGGAGCGGTCAAACCTGTACTACACGCTCCTTAGCCCACCGCTGCGTCCACTTGTCTTCCAGGCCATCCAGCGTCGGCCTGGCCGGGATGCGGTTGCTGTCGGTGTTCATGCCGGACAGGATAGCGGCTGCCAGGGCGCGTGCGCACGCGCATATTCCGGACTGGGCCGCGGGCGGGGTGCCGCTTTGGCACTGTTTGCCGTTATTCGCTGTGGGTGAATGCGCAACTTCTGCGGTGATAGCAGCAATGGATTCACATCCATCAGGCGCTCGCGTCGCGCCGGCCTGGCGGCTGCCGCTGACGCTCGCAATCGTGGGCCGACCTGTCCTGGTGAAGCTGCGTCAGCTAGTGACCCTGCTGGTAGACGAGCTCGCCGCGGATCCAGGTCTGAGTGATGGTCGCCCGGCCGATCTCGTGCGGGCTGATGTTTGCCAGATCCGCGTCGACGATCGCGAAGTCGGCGTCGTATCCCGGCATGATGGCGCCTGCCGAGGTCTCAGTGCCGTTGATCCGGGCGCTGCCGGAGGTGTAGGCGGCGAGGAAGGCGGTCAGCTCGAGCCGTTGCTCCGGCAGGAAGGGGTCGTGTCCGTCATGGTCTGCGGTGTCTGCGGTGCCTGTGGTGCTACCGGCGGCGGGCGGCACTACCCGGTTCACGGCGACGTGCGCTGCCCACAGTGGGTCGGGGCTGCTGACCGGCCAGTCGCTGCCCCCGCACAGGCTCGCGCCCGAGTCCGCCAGCGAGCGGAACGGGTACTGCCAGCCAGCGCGGCGCTCGCCCAGGAACGGGATCGTGAGCTCGTCCATCTGCGGCTCGTGCGCGGCCCAGAGCGCCTGGATGTTCGCGGTTGCCCGGAGCTCGGCAAACCTCGGGATGTCATCGGGATGCACGACTTGCAGGTGCGCGAGGTGGTGACGCTGGCCGGTACTGCCGCTGGACTGCCGGGCGGCCTGGATCGCGTCGAGCGCGTAGCGCACCGCCCGGTCGCCGAGCGCGTGGAAATGCACCTGGAAGCCCTCGCGGTCAAGCTGCGTGACGTAGCCGGGCAGCAGTCCGGGGTCGATGAAGTCCAGGCCGCTGACGTCTGTCGTGCACCCGTGACCGTCCAGGTAAGGTTCGAGCATCGCGGCAGTGTGATTCTCCGCGACGCCGTCGAGCATCATCTTGACGCTGGTGGCGCGGAAGCGGTCAGTCTGGTCCCGCTGGGCCTGGCTGCGCTGCTCGACGAGATCGGCCAGCTGGTCCTTGCCCCGTTCCCGGTGCCACCAGAGGGCGCCTACCACGGTCGCCTTGAGCGTGCCGGCTCGCGCGGCGCGCAGGTAGGCGTGCAGCGGATCGCCTGCGCCGGGGCGCTCACCGACGATGGCGTCCTGCCATCCGGTGATGCCGAGGCTGAACAGGTACGCCTGGGCCGCCTGCAGGCCTGCGTCCCAGTCGTCCTCGGTCTGCGCCGGGATAAGGCGCGAAACCAGCCCGGCCGCCCCCTCCTGGAGCATGCCGACCGGGTTGCCGTGCGCGTCCCGCTCGATCCGGCCGTCGGCCGGGTCCGGAGTTGCCTTGTCGATGCCAGCCAGCTGGAGCGCCCTGGTGTTGACCCAGGCGCCGTGACCGTCCCTGTTGCGCAGGCACACCGGACGGTCGGCGACGACTGCGTCCAGTGACGCGGCGGTCGGAATGCCAGCCGGGAATGCCTCCATCGACCAGCCGCCGCCGGTGATCCATTCCGCCTCGGGATGCTCGCGGGCGTAGCGGGCGATGATCTCGAGGTACTCGCCTTGGGCCAGTGCCCCTTGCGCCTCCGCACCGCTGAGGTCACAGCGGCGAAGCTGGTCACCCGCGAACACCGGATGTACGTGGGCATCGATGAAGCCCGGCAGCAACGTGCCGCCGGCTAGGTCGACGATGGCCGCCCGGCCAGCCGGGGAGGCGGTGCCGCCGCGGCTGGCGAGACCGGCCTGGCCGGCCTGGCTGGCTACCGCTCGGCCGGGTTCGGCTTCCACGCCGACTATCCGGCCGGCGCGTACTCGCAGCGCACTGCCGGGTGGCAGGAACCGGTGGCCGTCAAAGATCGTGCCGTTGCAAAAGAGCAGTTCCGCGTCCGCTGGCACAGCGCCTCCCTACCGTTGCAGGATTGCCAGGAACTCAAGCATCTGACAGAGTCGTTGTCAATGGCTTGGACAAACTGGAACACTGAGATGCTGCGGCCCGGTTGCATGTGACAGTGCAGCGGGGTGAGGGAGGCCGAGTGACCGCTGCGCCGCGAATGCGCGCGAACCCTCCCCGGCAACAGCGGGGCCTTCGGCGCGGGAGCCTCACCAAGGAGATCATCGTCAGCGAGAGCATGCGACTGCTGGACGAGGACGGTGCCGACGGTTTCAGCATGCCGAAACTAGGGCGCGCGCTGGGCGCGGACCAGACGGCGGTGTACCGGCACTTCGCCAGCAAGGACGACCTGCTGCTGGCGATCGCCGACCGGCTCATCGAGGAGGCCATGGCCGGCCTGGAACGGCTGGATTGCTGGGTCGGCACGCTGACCGAGATGTGCCGGAGACTGCGGCTGACCTATCTGGCCCATCCCGCCGCCGCGTCGATGTCGGCCTGTCGCACCACCCAGGGCCCGGCGGAGATCCGCGCGGTCGACATCATCATCGGCGCGATCCTTGAGGCCGGCTTCGAGGGTGCCGAGGCGGCCAGGATGTACCGGGCGATCGGTGACTTCTCGCTGGCCTGGGCTGGCGGGGAGGCCGCGTTCCTCGCCCTGGACCGGAGCGCTCAGCAGCGCGACCGCGCCGCGTGGCGGCAGGCTTATCTGTCGGTCAGCCGCGAGGCGCATCCGAACATCTGGCAAGTCCGAGCCGAACTGCCCGAGGTTCGCGACGACGACATCTTCGAATCCATCCTCAGCGTGGTCATGGCCGGACTTCGCCAGCAAGCTCGACGGCCCTGCGCCTGCCACGCGCCTGCGATCTCGCAGCCCCCGCCGGGCGGCCGCCGGTCGTGAGCTAGCAGGCCCTGAGAAACGCGTACCTGATTCGAGACGGCATCGGGCTCACTTAGTTCGCGCGGGTTTCGCTAGCAGAGCTGGAATCGCGCCTCGATGCTCGGGCTGAGTGCATCCTGAAGACACTGGCGGTGCCGGTCGGGCAGGCCCGGCGGCAGCTCGCCGAGTTCGAACCATCCCACGTCAACCGACTCGTCGTCATTGACGCGCGCCTTACCTGCGACTGCCCGGCAGCGGAAGGCCACGTCGAGCCAGTGCACTTGGTCGCCGTTCGGGCAGACCGCGAGCGGCAGCGCCGAGACGCTGACGATCCGCTCGGCCGCGATGAGTACGCCAGTTTCCTCTTCGACTTCCCGCAGCACCCCGGCGGCAGGCTGCTCGCCTGGCTCCAGGCAGCCCGTTACCAGCGCCCACCTGCCGTTGTCGGCGCGCCGGACGAGCAGCACGCGCCCGGCGGCGTCGAGAACCACGGCGGTCACCGACGGCAATGGCAGCGGCTGCTGGCCGATGCTGGCGCGAAGATCAAGGACAAACTGCGGAGTCGGCATCCCGGCAGCCTAGGCGACGCCGCGCGGTGCGTGCGGCGCGGCATTAGGGTGATCGCCATGAGCATGCGCACACTTGGCTCCACCGGCGTCCAGGTCAGCCCGCTCTGCCTGGGCGCGATGATGTTCGGCGCCTGGGGTAATCCCGACCACGACGAGTCGGTCCGGATCATTCACCGCGCCCTCGAATCCGGGATCAACTTCATCGACACCGCCGACGTGTACTCGGCCGGCGAGTCGGAGCAGATCGTGGGCAAGGCCCTGGCCGGCGGCCGCCGGGACAACGTCGTGCTCGCGACGAAGGCCCACGGCGCGATGGGGAGGGACGTCAACGAACGCGGTAACTCCCGTCGCTGGCTGATCAGGGAGTGCGAGAACAGCCTGCGCAGGCTCGGCACCGACTACATCGACCTCTACCAGATTCACCGGCCGGACCCCGCGACCGACATCGACGAAACCTTAGGTGCGCTGTCCGACCTGATCAGGGCCGGGAAGATCGGCTACGCCGGGCACTCAACATTTCCGGCCGAAGCCATCGTGGAAGCTCAGTGGACGGCGCAGCGCCGCGGGCGGGAGCGCTTCGTGTGCGAGCAGCCGCCCTATTCGATCCTGGTGCGCGGCGCGGAGGCCGACGTGCTGCCCGTATGCCAGCGTTACCACCTCGGTGTTATCAGCTGGGGCCCGCTGGCCAGCGGCTGGCTGACCGGGCGGTACCGGCTGGATGCGGAGTTCCCGGCCAGCCGGCGTGCGCAGCGCCTGCCGCACCGGTTCGACATGAGCCTGCCGGGCAACCAGCTGAAGCTAGCGGCGGCCGATCAGCTGGCAGGCCTGGCGGCCGAGGCGGGCATGTCCCTGATTCACCTGGCGCTTGGCTTCGTGCTCAGCCACCCCGCCGTCACCTCGGCGATCATCGGCCCGCGCACCATGGAGCACCTGGACAGTCAGCTGGGTGCCCCCGCTGATGGCCTGCCCGCTGACCTGCTCGACCGGATCGACGAGATCGTCCCGCCGGGGGTGAACCTCAACCGGGCGGATCGCGGCTACGAGCCGCCGGCGCTGGCCGATCCTGCCCGGCGGCGAGGCAGCCGCTGAGAGCGGCGCGAC
This sequence comes from Actinomycetota bacterium, assembly GCA_027314515.1. Lineage (GTDB taxonomy): Bacteria > Actinomycetota > Actinomycetes > Streptosporangiales > Streptosporangiaceae > JAJYUU01. Next base: position 83,227 of record DAHVAR010000179.1, on the reverse strand, counting down.
CCCGTCGCCACACCCTGTCGGTTGGGAGGGGTCGCCGGGGCTATTTGCCGGTTATGTGCCCGGCAAATCGGCAGGGTGTCGGAGGTTACGGGCTCCCATGCGGCTGCCAGTCCCCGGCATCCGCCCACTGCGCTGCCACGGCGCCGACGAGGTCGACCACCGGGTCCTTGACATCGGTGTACAGCTCCAGGTCGCTGACGTGCGTCGCCAGCGTCTGCTTGAACCGGCCGTAGGCCGCCACCGCGAGTGGATGGGCGCGCAGGTAATCGCGGAACAGCAGGGCCAGCCGCTCGTTCGGCGAGCCCACGACTCGCACGTGCAGGTTGACGTCACCACCGGGATGGTTGCGGCGGCGCCAGAATCGCTTCACCCACAGGTCAGGGTCACTGTCCTGGCCAGCTGGCAGGTGATCGCGCTCGTAGGGAAGGCGGACATAGCCGAGCTGTGTCAGCGGCCCATCGAACGCGGCCGCTGCTTCCTCCAGGTCCCACACCGACAGCTGCAGGTCGAGGACCGGCTTGGCCGGCATCTGCGGGATCGAGGTGCTGCCGATGTGCGCGGCATGCAAGACCAGGTCGCCGAGAGCGCCGGTCAGCGCGGCCAGTTCGGCCGCAGCCAAGCGCGGCCAGCCCTCGTCGTAAGGCACCACCCGTACGGGCGGCGCGGCAACCTTGTCGATCATGCCGCGGCTGGCGCCAGCGCCTGCATGATCTGCTCGGCGCGCTCGGTGGCGGCGGCAGGGTCGGCGCTCGGCGACCCGATCTGCGGATCCCAGTTGAGGTCATAGAAGACCTCGGTCACGCCGGCCGCGCCGAGCCGCTCGGTGTCGGCCCGGATCTGCTCGTAAGTGCCGGACAGCAGCAGCCGCTGCCCGTCCGGCCCGGCTACCGGCGCGCCGGCCCGCACCACGCCGCGGCAGATGTAGCGCAGCGCCTGCGGATCGCGGCCGACCGCCGCGGCGGCTTCCCTGACGATGGCGATCAGCTGATTGACCTTGGACAGGTCGGTCCTGCTGGAGGTAATCCAGCCGTCCGCGATCCGCCCGACGCGCTCCAGGGCCGGCCTCGCCAGCCCGCCCAGCAGTACCGGCGGCCCGCCAGCTTGCACCGGCGGTGGCGCCTGAGTGCCGGCCGGGACCTGATAGAACGTGCCCGTGAACGCGCGGTCCCCGCCTGCCCACAGCGTCCGCAGCACCTGCACGTACTCGGCGACCCGTGCGCCGCGCCCCGCCATGTCAGCGCCGGTCAGCGCGAACTCCTCCGGCATCCAGCCGATGCCGATGCCGAGGTCGTGCCGTCCGCCGGACAGCACGTCCACCGACGCTGCCTGCTTGGCCAGGTAACCGGGTGAGACGAACGGCAGGTTGACGATAGCGACGCCCAGCCGGATGGAGCTGGTGACGGCAGCCGCGAACGACAGGGCGGCCATCGGGTCGAGCACACTCTGGTAAACCGGGTCCATGCCGGAGCCGACTGGTACCAGCAGCCGCTGGAAGCTCCACAGCGACCGGTAGCCAGCCCGTTCGGCGGCGACGGCGAAGGCGGCTAGATTGTCGGGTGTGGCCCATGCGCCCGATACGGGGGCGCCGAATCCGATGTCCATCCTGCCCACCTTATCGGCGCACGGCCGGATGCTGAGATCGTGAACGAGCCCGTTTCGTCAGTAGGGAGGAACTAGTGAGCGACGACCCCCGTGCCTGGATCGCGATCCTGCGCGAGTCGCACGACCGGCTGGTCAAACTTGTCCAGCCGATGACGCCCGACCAGATCTGCGCCCAGTCGTACTGCCGGGACTGGACGAACGCGCAGGTCCTGTCGCATCTGGGCAGCGGGGCGGAGATCGCACTGCTAACGCTGCCCGGTGCGCTCGGTACCGGCGAGCCCGTCGGCCGGGACGCCTTTCAGCCGGTGTGGGACAGGTGGAACGCCAAGGCGCCGGACGCGCAGGCAGCCGACGCGCTGGATGCGGACGAGCGGCACATCGCGACGCTGGAAGAGCTCAGCAACGCCGAACTCGCCGCAGCCCGGCTGGACTTCTTCGGCATGCAACTCGATGCGGTGGGCATCGTCCGGCTGCGCCTCGGCGAGCACGTGCTGCATACCTGGGACCTGGCCGTCATGCATGACCCGGCCGCGACGGTGCAAGCCGACGCGGTCGACCTGCTGATCGACAACGTGCCGCAGTTCCTCGCCCGGCGGCTCGGCAAGCCGCTGCCTGAGCCGTTCGCGGTGCGGATAACCACCAGCGACCCGGCTCGCGACTACCTGCTGACATCCGGCGAATCGATCACGATGGAGGGCTGGCCGGGAACGCTGGCCGGGGCCGAAGCCGGGGCCGGGGCCGAGGCGGTGCCGCACATGACGATGCCGGCCGAGGCGCTGCTGCGGCTCTCCTACGGGCGGCTGGACGCCGGGCACACGCCCGCCAGCGTGTCCGGCGACCCGGACACGCTGGACAAGCTGCGCGCGATCTTTCCCGGCTTCTGACGCTGTCCGCGACGGCAGGTCGCGTGAATCCGGTCAGCTAAGCGCGGCCAGCGCGAGCCCGGCAGCCTCTTCGGCGCAGCCCCAGGAGAGCGTGACTCCGGCCCCGCCGTGCCCGTAGTTGTGCACGACAGTGACGTGGCCGTCACGCTCGGCTTCCAGCCGGACCCGCGACCGGGTCGGGCGCAGGCCGACCCGATGCTCGAGAACCGGCGCGTCGCGCAGGGCCGGCTCGATCGCCGAGCAGGCGGCGACGATACGCGCCGCCGTCCGCGGGTCAGGCTCCAGGCTCCAGTTGCCGCGCTGCTGCGTGCCGCCGAGCACGACGACGTCACTGTACGGGAACAGGTAGGTCAGGTCGCCGGGGCCGCCGGGTTCGCCGCCGGTGCCGACGAAGAACTCGGTGACGCCGGGATTGGCGGTGACCACGACCTGGCCACGCACCGGTACCACGTCGGGATCGGGCACCAGGTCGCGAGCACCGCAGCCGGTGCAGTTGACGATGACCCTGGCGGACGGGGCCAGCGCGCTCGCCTCGCTCAGCTTGCTGATTCTCGAGGCAAACGCGGTGCGCCCGCCCGCCCGGCCGAGCCTGTTCTCGAGGTAGCCGAGGTAGCTGGGCATCGCCACGGTCGTCGCGGTCAGCCGCCACGCGGACGCATAGCCGGGCGGCACGTCACCCGGGCGGCACGCCGACAGATCACCGGCCGAGGCGGAGAACTCCGGCGGAGCCGCCTGCGGATCCCGGCTGGCGGCGATCCCTGCAGTAGCACGCACGATCCCGGCCAGTTCGCTGACGCCTTGGTACGGATGGCTCAGGCCGTCGAGCCGGTCCAGCGTGATGCGGGCCCAGTCCTCGATTCTGTCGTCCATGCCCACCAGATGCGGTCCCCAGATCGCCCCGGCCGCCACGGAGGTGGTCCGCTGCGGCGGGTCAGCGGCAGCGAGCGTGACAGTCACCCCGGCCTCGGCCAGGCAGATAGCCGTGCTCAGGCCGATGACCCCGGCCCCGAGGACCAGCACGTCTGCATCGAAGTCGGTCACATCCTGACTTTAGCGGCACACTGCGGGCGGCATCTTGCCGCGGCACTCGGGCCGGCTTCCTGCCGCCGCATCAGGCCGGCCGGCCTTGCGCGGCATCAGGCCGGCCTTGCGCGGCATCGGCCGGCCGCGAGACGGTTGTCTGCATGACGGTCGTTTCGGAACTCGACCTGGCGCAGATCGACCTGACCGCCGGGGAACTGGCCGGCGACGGCTATCACCAGCGGCTCGCCGGAATTGCCCACGACGGCGAGTTCGGCTGGCTGGCCGCATCGCCGCTCGCGCTCATCGTGCTGGACCGGGAGTCCGCAGAGTTCTTCCTGCGGTCGAGGGCCACCGCATTCCCCGGACGCGAGATCGCCGACCTGTTCGGCGTGTCCACGGGCCGGCTGCGCGAGCAGATCGACGCGAATATCCTGAATCAGCGCGGGGCCCAGCATCGTCGGCTGAGGTCGCTGGTCGGCGGTGCGTTCACGCCGCGAGCGGCAGATCGCTGGCGGCCTGCCATGCGCGCCTTCATCGGGCGGCTCTGGTCCGCTGTCGAGGCCGACGGTGAGTGCGACTTCGTCGCATCCATCGCCCGGCCGTACCCCGCGCTGACCATCGCGGCGGTGCTTGGCGCGCCGGAAGCCGACGCGCCCCGGCTGCAGCAGTGGTCCAGCCTGATTCAGCGCCAGTTCGACATCCAGGCGCTCGGCAGCCAGGTGCCCGAGCTGGAACGTGCCGCGACCGAGGTCTACGACTACGTTGAGGCGCTGCTGCGCAGGCGCCAGTCCGAACCCGGCGACGACCTGCTGACCGCGCTGCTGACCGCGGCGGAAGCGGGCGACCGACTGTCGCACGCCGAGTGCGTCAACCTCGTGCTGAACGTGATCGCGGGCGGCGTCGATACCACCCAGGCGCAGCTGTCCCATGCGTTCCGGCTATTCGCCGCGCACCCGGATCAGTGGGCAGCGCTGTGGCAGCGGCCGGAGCTGGTCGCGGCGGCAGTCGACGAGGTGCTGCGGGCCGAGCCGATTACCCCGTTCACCGCCCGGATCTGCCTGGAGGACATCGAGTACCGCGGCGTGCTCTTCCCGGCCGGAACGATCGTGGCAGTCTGCGCCGAGCGGGGCAACCGGGAGCAGCCAGGAGGCGAGGCCTTCGACATCACGGCACCGCGGGACGGGCGGCTGCTGACGTTCGGCGCGGGCGCGCATTTCTGCCTCGGCGCGAATCTGGCCAGGGCCGAGCTGGAGGAGGCCATCACGTTCCTCGCGCCGCGGATGGCCGGCCTGGAATCGGCTGGGCCGGCCGTGCTCGGCGGCATCGAGGGCATCTACGGCGTGGAGTCGCTGCCGCTGCGGTGGGGCGTCAGGTCGGCCCGGTAAGCCATCCTCCGGACGGCCCGGCGAATCGAAGAGCGCCCTCTGGTCAGGGCTGGTAGGAGCCCGGCAGCCAGGGGCGGGCGGTGGCGCCGATCGCGTTCCAGGCATTGATCGTCACGATCAGGCTGATCAGTGCGCCGAGCTCGGTCTCAGAGAACTGTCCGGCCGCTTCGGCGAAGTCCGCGTCCGGCACGTGCGTCTGCGGCATCAGCGTCACGGACTCGGTCAGCGCGAGCGCGGCCCGTTCCCGGTCGGTGAAGAACGGCGTCTCCCGCCAGGCCGGCAAGGCGTAAATACGCTGCTCGGTCTCCCCGGCGGCCCGCGCGTCCTTGGTGTGCATGTCGATGCAGTACGCGCAGCCGTTGAGCTGGGATGCGCGGATGCGGACCAGTTCGCGCAGCAGCGCGTCGAGGCCGGCGTTGTCGAGTTCCTTGGTCGCCGCCTGGTCGAGTTCAGCCATCGCGCGATAGAAGCCTGCGGCGTGAGCACCGAACTCGATCCTGGGCTGAGCGGTGGTCATCGGATTCCTCCTCATTGCTGACGGACGTCATCAGGCTAGTAGGGTAAAGGGCCAGGTTTAAGATCCAGTTATATGCAAGGAACCTGGGCCACTTCGGCCGGGCTGGACCTCCACATCGAGGTGACCGGCACCCGGCCGCGAGCCGCGCTCGAGTCGGCGCTGCGCCAAGCGATACGCAGCGGCAGGCTGGCGGCTGGGACGCCGCTGCCCTCGTCGCGGGCGCTGGCCGCCGACCTCGGCCTGGCACGGAACACCGTTGCCGACGCCTACGGCCATCTGGTTGCCGAGGGCTGGCTCGCGGCCAGGCACGGCAGCGGTACCTGGGTCGCCGGGCACGCTGCGCTGATGCCGGCGGCCGGACCGGCGCAGGCGAGCGCGCCGTCCGCCGGGCTACGGTACGGCCTGCATCCCGGCGTCCCGGATGTGTCGGCGTTCCCCCGCGCGGCGTGGCTGGCCGCGGCCCGCCGGGCACTGGCGGCGGCACCCGCGCAGTCGCTGATCGGCTACGGTGACCCGCGCGGCCCGCTGGTGCTCCGCACCGCGCTGGCCAGCTATCTCGCCCGTGCTCGCGGCGTCAGCGCGACGCCCGAGCGGATCATCGTATGCGCCGGGTTCTCCCAGGGCCTCGAGTTGCTCAGCGACCTGCTGAGCAGCAAGGGACAGCGGACGCTGGCGATCGAGGGCTACGGCCACCCGGCGCACCGGCAGGTCGCCGCGTCGGCCGGGATGAGGCTGGTTCCGGTGCCGGTAGACGACCGGGGCGCGCTGGCCGACGGTACTCCGCCGCCCGGCGCCGGGGCTCTGCTCCTGACGCCCGCCCACCAGTACCCGCTGGGCGTCGCACTCGCGCCCGAGCGCCGGCGGCAGGCTATCGAGTGGGCGGCGGCGGGAGACAGGCTGATCATCGAGGACGACTACGACGGCGAGTTCCGGTACGACCGGCAGGCGGTGGGCGCGCTGCAGGCGCTGGCACCTGACCAGGTGGTCTACGCCGGAACGGCCAGCAAGAGCCTTGCCCCGGGCCTGCGCCTTGGCTGGCTGGTGGTCCCGGAACGGCTGGTCGGCGAGGTCACCGAGATCAAGCGCGCAACGAGCCGGCTGAGCAGCAGCCTCGACCAGCTCACGCTGGCCGAGCTGGTCAGCTCGGGCGGCTACGACCGGCAGGTGCGCCGGGTCAGGCTGACATACCGCGCCCGGCGCGACCGGCTGGTCAGTGAGTTGCGGCGGAAGGTGCCGGAGGTCGCCGTGACGGGCATCGCGGCCGGCCTGCACGTCCTGATCCGGCTGCCTGCCGGAGTGGCAGAAGAGGACGTCATCGACTGCGCAGCGGCTCGCGGGGTGGCGTTGCAGGGGTTGGCTAGTTGCCGGGCCGGCGGGCCTGAGCTAGGCCCGGCCCTGATCGTCGGCTACGCCGCGCCCCCAGGGCATGCGTTCGCGGCCGCAGTGACCGCACTGTGCGCGGTCTTGCGCGCGATGCTAGGACGGGGCTGACGCCCGGAAGGATGAGGATGTCGGCGAGCTCACGCAGGCATTCCTGATGCGAACCGGGCAGGCGCGGGAGAAGGGCCGTTCGGCGGCTGACCTGGCCGCAGCCTTCGGCCGGGTCAGACAGTCAGCCGCTGAGCCAGCCAGGCTGTCAGCCACCCGCGATAAGCTGACCGGTGCCCGGAAGGGAGGCCGCGATGGCGCCGCAGGAGCCAGTGTTCAGAGACGAGTTCACCCATCTCGAGCAGCGCGTAACGCGGCTTGAGGACACGGTGACGGCTGAGGCCGGCTTGCGCGCCATGATGGATCTCGACCAGGCGAGGTTGACGACTCGGCTTGACGCACAGGATCGACTGCTGCGCGCGCTCAGCGAAACGCAGAGCGATCACACCGCCCGACTGACCCGGCTCGAAGATGGCCAGCAGCGCCTCGAAGCGGGCCAGCAGCGCCTCGAAGAACGCAGCCAGGAATTGGAGCGTGTCGTCGGGCACGTGCGGGAAGGCATCGACACGATTCTCGTGCTGCTGCACGACGCTGAGTGATGCGCGGTCAGTTGCCGTCGGCGTCCTGCACCGCCAACGGCTGAGCTTTCTGACACCTTCGGATCCGAGCTGCCGTGTGCTGGCCTCTGCGCTGATCACGACCTGCCACCTCGGCGCCGACGTGCGGCTCGAGCCGGAGAGGAAGCTGCTACCACAAGTCTATTCGATGGCTAATGGTTAGACGTCGATGATTGTGCTAACCTGAGGCTATGCGACCCGCGCGGACTCCGATCGGCTTGTACCTGACGCACACGTCGAGGGCCATCAGCCGCGCGTTCGATGACGCGCTTGCCGCAGCCGGCGGGTCGCTGCCGGTGTGGCTAGTGCTGGTCAACCTGAAGATGCGCACCATCGCGAGCCAGCGCGATCTTGCCGAGGCCATGGGCATCAGGGAAGCGACGCTGACTCATCACCTGAACGCGATGGAGACGGCCGGCCTGATTACCCGGCGGCGCGACCCCGCGAACCGGCGGATCCACGTGGTTGAACTCACCGACGCCGGGGAGTCGTCGTTTGGGCGGCTGCGCGAGGCCGCCTTCGCCTTCGACGCTCAGCTTCGCCGGAACGTGACGCAGGAAGAGATTGCGACCCTGGAGAACCTGCTCGGCCGGCTAGCCGCCAGCGTCGCACCACCAGATGACCGACTTCCGTGGGCCGGACTCGCCGAGGAGAAGCAATGACTGAAGCAGGCACCGCGCGGCCCGAGGCATCGAGGCCACCGCTGAGCCGCCGACTCCAGGTGCGCGCGTTCCGCGTTGTCAACGTCCCGATGCGCATGGTGCTGGGACTGCCGGTCGCCACACCGCTCGGCGGCAGCCTGATGCTCGCCTTCATCGTCGGCCGCAAGAGCGGCAAGACGTACCGGCAGCCACTCAGCTATGTGCGCGACGGTGAGGTACTGCTGACGCCGGGCGGTGGCAACTGGAAGCTCAACCTGAAGGCCGGCGATCCGGTCCGTCTCAGGTTGCGCGGCAAGGACATCACCGTGACTCCCGAACTGGTCAGTGACGCCGACGAGGTCGGCAGGCTGCTTCTGGTGATGGCGGCGGCCAACCCGCGGTCCGCGTCGTTCATCGGCATTCCGCGCGGACCGGATGGCGAGTTCGACCGCGACCGGCTCCAGGCTGCGGTCCGGTACGGTTTTCGCATCGTGCGCTGGCATCCCGTGGCGACGGCCAACTGAACCAGAGCCGGCCGCCAGCAGAGGAGGCGACACGTGGAGGCCGCGAGTCCGGGAAAATCCCCGGCGGCGCAGGAGGAGGCCCGGCGAAGAAGCGACGATGACGTCATCGGCAGGATCCGGGCGGCGCGCCGGCGGCTGGCCGCTGACGGTCCGCCCCTGGTCCGCTCCGCCGGCGATTTCGAGCGCGTCTCGCTGCCCGTCGTCGACGGCGATGTCCTGCGGGACCTCCTCCTGGCCGAGAATCCGGCCACGGTGATCGAGATCGGGCTGGCCTACGGGAGTTCCGCGCTGGCCATCGCGGAGGCGCTGGCCGCTGCCGGACCGGATCAGGCAAGGCACCTGATTATCGACGCCTATCAGGAGCATTTCCACGGTGCCGGGTGGGCAGTGATCGCCGGAGCCGGGCTGACCGGCCTGTGTTCCCTGGTGGCGGAGCGGTCGCAAATCGCCCTGCCCCGTCTGGTGGGCGAAGGGTTCGCCGCCGATGCCGCGTTCGTTGACGGAAGCCACATCTTCCACAACGTGTTTGTCGACTTGTTCTACCTGCGCGAACTGGTCCGGCCGGGAGGGCTGGTGATCCTCGATGACTGCAGTTATCCCTCAGTTGCGACCGCAGCCAGGTACTTCGAGGTGAACGCCGGGTGGCAGCCGGAACCTACCGCCCGGCCGACGCGGCTACGTGCTTTCCGGTTGCCAGCGACCCGGGCAGAGCCAAGCTTCACCAGCTTCCGGCCCTTTGGGCTGGACTCGACGGGGTGATCCCGGGCTGCCACCTGCGGTGCCTCGGCGCACGCTAGCCGCGCCGCAACCCGCTCAGCTTGGTACCCGGATGGCGCGGGCCCAGCCGGGCGCGGCCGTCCCGCGCGGCGCCGCCGCGACACGCCGACCCAATATGTGGTGCCGAGGAAATGTCAGACCTCCCACATATGGTGGCCGCGTAGTACTCGTCAGCGGCTACGCGAAGGAGTTCAGATGCCAGCGACTATGCAGGTGGGCAAGCGCAACGGCGACACCGAGCCCGTCGACGTCAGCAAGATCGTGCGCGCCGTGCAGCGCTGGGCAGGCGACCTGGACGACGTCGACCCGATGCGCGTCGCGACGAAGACGATCAGCGGCCTGTACGACGGGGCGACGACCGCCGAACTGGACCGGCTGTCGATCCAGACCGCGGCGGACATGATCGCAACCGAGCCGCAGTACTCCCGGCTCGCGGCACGGCTGCTGTCCGGCTACATCGCCAAGGAAGTACGCGGCCAGGGCATCGCGTCGTTCAGCCAGTCGGTCGCGGCCGGCCACGCCGAGGGCCTGATCGGTGACGACACCGCGAGGCTGGTCAAGGACAACGCCCGCAAGCTGGACTTCGCCGTCGACGACGGAGCCGATCTGCGATTCGGGTATTTCGGCATCAAGACCGTGTACGACCGTTACCTGCTGCGGCATCCGACGAGCCGGCTGGTGCTTGAGACCCCGCAGTACTTCCTGCTACGCGTCGCCTGCGGGCTGTCGGAAGCCCCGGCCGAGGCGATCGGCTTCTACCGGCTGATGTCCGCGCTTGAGTACCTGCCGAGCTCGCCGACGTTGTTCAACTCGGGCACCAGGCACGCGCAGATGTCGTCGTGCTTCCTTGTCGATTCGCCGCGCGACGAACTGGACTCGATCTATGCCAGGTACGCGCAGGTCGCCCGGCTGAGCAAGTACTCCGGCGGCATCGGGATCGCGTGGTCGCGAGTCCGCTCCCGCGGCGGGCTGATCCGCGGCACGAACGGGCAGTCCAACGGCATCGTGCCGTGGCTGTGCACGCTGGACTCGTCGGTCGCGGCCGTCAACCAGGGTGGTCGCCGCAAGGGTGCCGCCTGCGTCTACCTCGAGCCATGGCATCCCGATATCGAGGAGTTCCTGGAGTTGCGGGACAACACCGGCGAGGACGCGCGCCGTACGCACAACCTCAACCTGGCGAACTGGCTGCCGGACGAGTTCATGCGCCGGGTCGAGGCTGACGAAACGTGGTCGCTTATCGACCCGGATGTCGTGCCTGAGTTGCCTGATCTGTGGGGTGAGGCGTTCGACCAGGCTTACCGCCAGGCCGAGGCGGACGGCCGGTACGTGCGTCAGGTGCGCGCGCGCGATCTGTACGCGCGGATGATGCGGACGCTCGCGGAGACCGGCAACGGCTGGATGACGTTCAAGGACGCCGCCAACGCAAAGTGCAACCAGACCGCACAGGCCCGGCACGTGGTGCACGCCTCGAACCTGTGCACCGAGATCACTGAGGTAACGGGCGATTGCGAGACCGCGGTTTGCAACCTCGGCTCGGTCAACCTGGCCCGGCACGTCACCACTGGCCCGGCCGGGGATTGCTTTGTCGACTGGGCGAAGCTGCGGCAGACCGTGCGGACGGCGCTGCCGTTCCTGGACCGGGTGATCGACGTCGGCTACTACCCGAGCGAGCAGGCGGCCGCGTCGAATCCACGCTGGCGGCCGGTCGGGCTCGGCGTGATGGGCCTGCAGGACGTGCTGTTCGCGCTCAGGCTGCCATTCGACTCGCAGGCGGCATCCGAACTGTCCGCGCGGATCGCCGAGGAGATCTACCTCACTGCCCTGGAAGCCTCCGCTGACCTGGCTAAGAGGCACGGGCCCCACCCCGCGTTAAGCCAGACCCGCGCCGCCAGCGGGCAACTGCAGCACGACCTGTGGGGCGTGGCGGGCACGCAGCAGGAACGGTGGGCGGCGCTGCGGGCGCGGATCGCGGCAACTGGACTGCGTAACTCGCTGCTCGTCGCCATCGCGCCGACTGCCACGATCGCCTCGATTGCCGGCTGCTACGAGTGCATCGAGCCGCAGGTGTCCAACCTGTTCAAGCGCGAGACGCTGTCCGGCGAGTTCATCCAGGTCAACTCCGCGCTGGTAGCCGAACTCAAGGCGCACGGGCTATGGACGGAGGCCACCAGGGACACCATCAAGCGGGCAGAGGGGTCCGTGCAGGGCATCGCTGCGCTGCCGGCGGAGTCCCGCGAGCTGTTCCGCACGGCCTGGGAACTGCCGCAGCGAGCGCTGATCGACATGGCCGCGGCGCGTGCGCCGTTCGTCGACCAGAGCCAGTCGCTGAACCTGTTCCTGGCAGCGCCGTCGATCGGCAAGCTCTCGTCGATGTACCTGCACGCGTGGAAGTCGGGGCTGAAGACCACCTATTACCTCCGGTCGTGGCCGGCCACCCGGATTGCCCAGGCCACCGTCGCCGTGACCGGCATCCCCGTCGGCCAGCAGGCCAGCGCCGACGCGGTCGCCTGCTCGCTGGAGAACCCGGAGACCTGCGAGGCATGCCAGTGACCGCCGAACTGCCACCAGGTGCCGTGCAGCCGTCGCCGCCCGCGCGCGGCGGCCGGGGGATGCTGCTCGATCCCGGCATGGACCTGACGCTGTGACCGATGCGCTATCCGTTGTTCTACGACCGCTTCCGGGACGCGATCAGGAACACCTGGACGATCGAGGAGGTGGACCTGCACTCTGACCTGACCGATCTGCGCAAGCTAACGCCGGCCGAGCACCACCTCGTTTCCCGGCTGGTGGCGTTCTTTGCTACCGGCGACTCGATAGTGGCGAACAATCTCGTGCTGAACCTGTACCAGCATGTCAACTGCCCCGAGGGCCGCCTCTATCTGTCCCGGCAACTGTTCGAGGAGGCCGTGCACGTGCAGTTCTACCTCACGCTGCTGGACACCTACGTGCCGGACGCGGCCGAGCGCGCGCAGGCGTTCGCCGCGGTGGAGAACATTCCCTCGATCCGGCGCAAGGCTGAGTTCTGCTTTCGCTGGATCGACTCGATCAGCCAGTTGCGTGAGCTGCGCACGGCTGCCGACCGGCGCTCGTTCCTGCTCAACCTGATCTGCTTCGCCGCCTGCATCGAGGGCCTGTTCTTCTACGGCGCGTTCGCGTACGTGTACTTCCTGCGGTCACGCGGCTTGCTGAACGGGCTGGCGTCCGGCACGAACTGGGTGTTCCGCGACGAGTCCATGCACATGGCGTTCGCGTTCGACGTGGTGGATGTCGTCCGGGCGGAGGAGCCTGAGCTCTTCGACGCCGGGCTAGCGGACCAGGTGCGCGACATGCTGGCCGAGGCGGTGGGGTGCGAGGTGCAGTTCGCGGCCGACCTGCACGGCCAGGGCCTGCCGGGCCTGCCGCTGGCCAGCATGCGCGAGTACCTGCGGCACGTGGCCGACCGGCGGCTGGCCAGGCTCGGCATCGAGCCGCTGTACGGCTCGCCGAACCCGCTGGCCTTCATGGAGCTGCAGGACGTCCAGGAGCTGTCGAACTTCTTCGAGCGGCGCGTCTCGGCCTACCAGGTGGGCGTGACCGGCACCGTCGCCTTCGACCAGGACTTCTGAGGCTAGCTGGCCAGCAGCACGCCGCTCCCGGTCAGCGCGGCGACCTCCGCGGCGGTCAGCCCGAGCCATTCGGCCAGGGTCTCCGCGGTGTGCTCGCCGCGGCGGGCGACGCCGCGCCGGATCGTTGCCGAGGCCGCGGAGAAGTCGTACGGCATTGCCACGACCCGGCGGTCACCGCCGGGCACAGGTACCGAATGGGCGCCGCCGGCGAAGACGTCCGCGGTGTCGCGCAGGTCCGCCCAGGCCACCCCGGCGTTGTCCAGTTCAGTGATCAGGCTCTGCCGGTCAGCGAAACCGTGCATCCAGTCCTGGATAGCTCGCTGGCGCAGTGCCGCCTTGGCCGCGAAATCGCTGCCGGGCGGCGCCGGGTCGCTGATCAGGCCGCGCCGCGACAGCATCACCCACGCGTGCTTAGGCGGCGCCGCGATCAGGATCGGGCCGCCGGGCGCCTGCCAGATCGTGCCGCGCGAACTGTACGGCTCGGTGCTGCCGTCGATCGCCGCATGGGCGTGATCGTCGCTTGCCGCCACGGCCCCGAGCATGCTCATGCCGATGTGCTGGCCCTGACCGGTGATCGCCCGCTGATGCAGGGCGGCGAGAACGGCGATGGCGGCGTGCAGTCCGGTCACCGTGTCGGCCAGTGCCACTGGCAGGTCGGCAGGCGCCCGGTCATCGAGTTCGGCCTGCCTGGCTAGCAGCCCGGACTCGGCGTGGATGACCGGGGCGAGCGCGCGCCGTCCGATGTCCGGCCCGGTCGTGCCGAACCCGGACACCGAGACCATGACCAGTCGCGGGTTGGCGGCTGACAGGCGCTCGTAGCCAAGTCCCAGCCGGTCCATCACGCCCGGCCGGAAGTTCTGGATCAGCACGTCAGCCTGCGCGGCGAGGCGGCGCACCAGATCGGCTGCGCCAGCCACGGCCAGGTCGATGCCGACGTTCCGCTTGCCGGCGTTCATCTGCGCGTACAGGCCGGCCCGGCCGCCCGAGACGACGCCGAACAGGTCCGTGATGTCGGTGCGCGGTCCTTCCACGCGGACGACGTCGGCGCCGAGGTCGCTGAGGATCCGCGCCGCGTACGGGCCGGATATCGCCTGCGACATGTCCAGCACGCGCCAGGCCGGCAGCGGATTCGGGGCTGCTCCGCCATCGGGCACCGGGTGGCTCCGCGGTCCCGGGCTGCCCGCCGGCGATGAGTCGGGTGCCTGCTGCGTCATCTGTCGATTCCTCCTCGTCGGCTGGCAAGCCGGCTGCGATCGCCAGACTAGCGACGGCAGCAAGCTCCGCGTCAGGCTGCTGACGCCCGGCCCGGTTAAGGCCTCGGCGGATGCAGGATGGTGGCGACGAACTCGCGGTGCCCGCGCCGGAGCCTGGCCAGGCACGGAACGGGCACGATCGCGCACGACTATCGCGCGGAGCAGTTCGGCAACCGTCGCGGGGCTCGGCTGGCCCGGCATGCTCACGACCTGATCGTGTCAGCGCATGGCCTGCCCGGGTCAGCCATTACTTCTAGACTGTGCCGGTATGGGCAGGGCTGAGGTGACATGACGGCCGCCGACAAGGAATCCTCCTCGTCGTTCGAGCTCGGCACGGACGGCCCGTCCGTCATCCTGGTCGGCGTGGACGACACCACGACGGCCTCCCGTGCTGGCTGGTATGCCGCCGGGCTCGCCCGGCGCCAGCGAGCCAGGATAGTCGCGGTATTCGTGGCGCCGCTGCACGGCTTTGTCGCCTCCGGTGCGGGCGGGGCAGCGCTGATGGTCGCGAAAGACGAGGCATTTCGCGAGGCCGCCCGCGACATGGATCGCCGGGCCCAGGAGGTCGCCGCTGAGTTGGGCATCTCGATCACGTTCATTGCCACCCGTGGTGACCCGTACGCCGAGATCCGGCGCATCGCCGAAGAGGTGCGCGCCGATGCCATCGTGGTCGGCGCATCTGCCCGGGCCGGGCACCGGTTCGTCGGATCGCTCGCCGTCCGGCTGATCCGGGCGGGGAAGTGGCCGGTCACCGTCGTCCCGTAGGCCTGCGCAGTAGGCCAGCGAGCGCCGCAGGCATGCCGCTCGGGCAGCGAGGTCAGCTAGCCGGGTCAGCTAGCCGGGTCAGCTAGCCGGGTCAGCTAGCCGGGTCAGCTAGCCGGGGCTCCTCGCCGGCGGCCTGGCCCAGTTCGCGCCGGACCGCTAGCAGCTGATCGACAAGCTCCGGGACGACCTCGCCGATCGGCTCGCTGATGACGGCCGTGGCGAGCTTGTCGTACGGGGTCGGATCGCGGTTGATGATGATCAGGCGTGCGCCGGCACGCACCGCGACGGCGCACAGCGACGCGGCAGGCTCCACGATCAGTGTGCTGCCGATCGCCAGGAACAGATCGGCTGCCTCGGCCGCCGCGATGGCCCGCGCGAGCACGGTGGCATCGAGTTGCTGGCCGAACATGACGGTCGCCGACTTCAGGATGCCGCCGCAGCCGGTGCACGACGGATCAGCTTCGCCTGCCCGGACCCGGGCGAGTGCGCCGGCCATTTCGCTCCGGCGCCCGCAGCCGACGCAGACGACCTGGTACATGGTGCCGTGCAGTTCGAGCACGCAGCCCGCCGGAGTCCCGGCCCGCTGATGCAGGCCGTCGATGTTCTGGGTGATCACTGTGGTGCCGACCGGGCTGCGGGTCAGCCTGGCCAGCGCCAGGTGGGCCGGATTCGGCTCGGCCGTCCAGATCGGGTGAGACAGCCGGGCCTGCCAGGATCGCAGCCGGACCGCAGGGTCGGAAACGTAAACCTGGTACGTCGACATTTTCTCGGCAGCCGGATCCTGGGTCCAGAGGCCGGACGGGCCGCGGAAGTCAGAGATGCCCGAGTCAGTGGAAATGCCGGCGCCGGTAAGGACTGCCACCCGCCGCGCGCCGGCTGTCCAGCGCGAGAGCCCTGCGGCCCAGCCCGCGGGCGAGCCCGCGGCTCCCGCTGCTGTCACGTTCGCCGACCTCCGGAGTCTGGATGCTGCCCTCCTTGACTGTACCGGCGGGCGGCGAACAGTCTCGAAGGAGCTTGCGGCCAACTAGTTTGCAACGTAGAGTTAACGGCAGGCCAAAGTGAGGAGCTGCGATGTCAGGCGAGTCTGAGCCGACCGGATCGGGTGATAGCGAAGGCGCCGCCGGCGAGCCGGGCACGGACGCGACTGCCACGCCCGAGCAGTTGCTCGGCGTAGCCAGGGCCGCGCGGAGGCAGGCAAGGCGCGCTCGGCATGCTTACTGGTTCCCGCTGACCCTGTTCGGTTTGCTGATTTGCGCGTCGATTCCGTTCTACCTGCAGCAGGAGGCACCGAACCGGAATTGCGTGCATGCGCCGCCCGGGCGCGGCTGCGGAGTCCAGGGCGCGTTCCCCGCCGTACCACCAGCCCCGCTTCACTATCTAGGCGGTATCGGCGGCCCCGCCGTGCGCAGTGGCAGCGCTTATTACTGGCTGGCGGCAATGCTGGCGGGCCTCGCCGCGACGGCGGTGTGGTACCGGCTGCGCAGCGGCCGGGTTGGTGTGCGCACCCCGTCTCGCGGTTTCGTCATCACCGGCCTGGTGCTGCTCATCCTCGCGCTGGTGATTCCGGTACTGGCCGCTTACGGCAGCGGCCCGCTAGCCGTCCTGATGCCTGGTGACCTGATTGTCCGGGGCACCTTCCCGCTGGTGCTGTTCGGGCTCGTGCTGTGCGCGCTGGCCTGGGCCGAGCGCAGCGTCGCGCTGACCGTGATCGCGGCAGGTTACCTAGCGTCGTCGCTGGTTGCCAGCCTGTACGACGTCCAGAACGTGTTGTACCGACTGGGCTGGACCCTCAGCGTGCCGGTGAACCGCCTGCCGAACGTGGTGCTGCCCGCCCTGGTGCTCTTGCTCTCGGGGGCGGGCGCCTGGGCGGTGCAGCGCCGGTACCAGGTGCCGCCCGCCAGCGCGACCGGCGCGGAGGCGAGCTAAATGGTCGCGCAGCCGGCCGCCGAGCACCCGACAAACGGGCTTGATGAGACCGTGCACCAGCGGCACCGGCTCGGCATCCTGACCATCGCCGCCGAGGCTAACCGCGCCGAGTTCGGCTACCTGCGCGCGGCGCTCGACCTCACGCCCGGCAACCTGTCGCGGCACCTGACGGTGCTGGAAGAGGCCGGCCTTGTCGACGTCGAGAAGGGTTACGAAGGGCGGCGGCCCCGCACCTGGGTGCGGATTACCCGGCTGGGCCGGTCGGCGCTGGCCGCGGAACTCGACGTCCTCGCTGCGCTCGTCCGCCAGCACGCCCTGGTGGCCCGCCGGGCGCAGGCAGCGAAGCGCGCCGCTGGCCCGGATGCTCCGGGCCAGACGGATGCTCCGGGCCAGACGGATGCTCCGGGCCAGACGGATGCTGCCGGCGAGGCGGACATTCCCGGCGGGACGGCACAGCGAGCAGGAGACCGGCCGGCCCCGGACGAGGGGGCCGCGCGACCCGGCGATGAGCAGTGACTCAGGCTCGCGGGTCGTCCTGCTCGCGGGGGCCAGCCAGCTTCCAGGCCGCCGGCAGCAGGCCCGCGGCAAGGGCGGCCTTGATCGCGTCCCCGACCACGAACGGCGTGAGCCCGTCGGCCAGCGTCGCACTCGCGCTCAGGTGCAGGTCGATCGCGAGCCACGCGCAGCCGAACGCGTAAATCAGGATCTCGCCGGCCAGCATGGCGGGCACGGACCTCAGTACCGAGCGGCCAGCGCCGCGCTCGGCCAGGAACCCGCAAGCGGTAGCCGCCACGAAGAACCCGACGATGTAACCAAACGAGGCACCGGCGTAGCCAGCCGAGTGCCCAGCGAACCACGGGACGCCCGCCACGCCCGCCAGCGCGTACAGGGCCATCGCCGCGGCTGCCCGGCGCCAGCCAAGCGCAGTGCCAGCCAGCAGCACGCCGAGCGTCTGGCCGGTGATCGGGACCGGCGTGAATGACAGGTGGACCGACACCTGGGCCAGCGCGCCGACCAGGCCTGCCGCGCCAGCCACGAGCAGGACGTCACGGATCGCGTGGGCGACCCTGCCGCTGCTGCGGGCAATCAGGTCGCCGAGGACCTGAGGCTGAGGCCGGGCGATCACGACTGACGACATGAGATGCCTTCCGGCTCGGGCCGCCAGGGGAGGGCGGCGGACGAGGACGGACCATACCATGCCGCGCGAGCACGACATCCCGTACGCCAGGTATCGTGCCGGCGTGGGCATCGACGCAACCGAGCGGCCGTCAGCCGAGCCGAACTGCCGGACGGCAGCCCCCGCCACTGCTGCGGACGCCGGCCGGACTATCGGATACCTGCGCGGTGAGTGGGACGTGCAGCGCCAGATCAGCGACCGCCGCAGCGGCCAGGAGGGCGTGTTCCGCGGCACCGCGTGGTTCCGTCCGGCAGCGGTTGGTCAGGTGCCAGCCAGCGGTCAGGTGCCAGCCAGCGGTCAGGTGCTTGAGTACGCCGAGGACGGGGAACTGGGCTTCGGCAGCCACCGCGGGCCCGCGCGCCGGCGGCTGATCTTCTGCGATCGCCCGGACGGGGCGGCGGATGTCCGGTTCGCGGACGGGCGCGAGTTCTACCTGCTGGATTTGCGCGCGAACATCTGGCAGGCAGAGCATCCGTGCCGGGCCGACCGGTATCGCGTGACGGTGACCCGGCTCAGCCCGGACAGCTTCACCGAGATCTGGCTAGTGGCCGGGCCCGGCAAGGACTACCAACTCCAGACGACCTATCGCCGGTCCGAAGCGGCCGGGGCTGCGGGGGTGACCGGGGCTGCGGGGGTGTCCGGAGTGTCCGGTAGGCCAGGCGGAGCTCAATGACCGGCATCGAGTACGCAGGTACGATTCCGCGGCTGCTCGCGGCAGCCGCCGACCGGGACAGTGACGGTACCTGGCTGCGCAGTGACGCGGGCTCGCTGACGTTCGGAGCGGCGGTCGCGGCGGTGAGTCAGACGGCCGCGGCCCTGCAGGCGGCCGGAGTCGGCCGCGGTGATCTGGTCATGCTGACCGCCAGCACGACGCCGCCGTACCTGCTGAACTGGCTCGCGCTGACGTCGCTCGGCGCGGTCGCGGTCGCGGTCAACCCGCGCAGCACGCCCGCCGAGCTAGCCGGGCTGATCGGCCAGGTGAAGCCGCGGTTGCTGATCACCGACACCGGCCTGGCCGAAGTGATCTCGGCAGCACGCAGCGGGACGGAAGCGGCAGGGACTGGCCGTCCTGCGGCTGGCCCGGCCAATGGCAGCACGCCAGCAGGCCCGTTCCCGGACGAATGTGACGTGCACTCGCTGGTCCCGCCCGACTGGGCGGACCCGGCCGCGATGGCGACGGCGGCACGGCACGCGAGGCTGCCGGACGCCGGGGTGCGGCCGGACGACATCGCCGTGCTGATTCCGACGTCGGGCACCACCGGCCGGTCCAAGCTCGTGATCCAGACGCACCGGGCGTACGCGATGGCAGGCGAGGGCTTCGGCTTCTGGATGGAGCTGACCGCTGCCGACCGGATGCTGACCACGCTTCCGCTGTTCCACGTCAACGCGCCCGCGTACTCGGTGATGGGATCGCTGGCCTGCGGTGCCGGGCTGGTACTGGCCGAACGGTTCTCGGCGAGCACGTTCCTGGACACGGCGCGGCGGCACGGGGCGACCGAGTTCAACGCGATCGGCGCCATGCTGGAGATCCTGATGCGCCAGCCCGAGCGCGCCGGCGACGCGGACACGCCGTTGCGGCTGTGCTACACCGGCCCGGCGCCGGAGCGGGACCGGCAACTGGCCATGGAGCGGCGCTTCGGCCTGCGAATCGTGGTGGGGTACGCCATGTCGGAGTCTCCGTACGGGCTCATCTGGGCTCGCGGAACCCGGCCGTTCGGCACGCTGGGCTCGGTGCGGCAGCACCCGGAGCTCGGAACCGTCAATCACGCGCGGGTAATCGGCGAGTCGGGCGCGGTCGCCGGCCCCGGCGGGACGGGTGAGCTCGAGCTGCGCAATCCGGTACTGACGCCGGGCTACTGGGGGATGCCGGCCGAGACCGCGGCGCTGATGCATGACGGCTGGCTGCGCACCGGAGACCTGGTAGCGGTCGGGGATGACGGTACCTACACGTTTATTTCCCGTGTTAAGGAAGTGATCAGGCGGCGCGGTGAGAACCTGTCGCCGCTCGAGGTCGAAGAGGTGCTGAACTCGCACCCGGCGGTGCTGGAGTCGGCGGTCGTCGGCGTCCCATCGGAGCTGTCGGAGGAAGACGTCAAGGCGTTCGTCGTCCCGGCGGCGGGCGCGCAGCTGGACTTCGCCGAGTTGCGGTCGTTCGCGGCGGCCCGGCTGGCCCCGTTCAAGGTGCCGCGATACTGGCAGCAGGCCGCCGACCTGCCGCGGACGCCGACGGCGCGAATCGCCAAGCACCGGCTCCCGGCAGGCCACCCGGACGGTGAGTACGACGCTGACGCAGCGCAGCCCAGCCACGCGGCGGCGCAAGCTATCAAGGAGAACAGTGACTGACTACCCGACCTCGATCGGCACCGCGGACGCCACCACTATCACAGTCCTCGGCCAGAACCTTGCCGAAGACCTGATGGGGCAGATCAGCTTCGGCGAGCTGGCCTTCTGGCTGGCTGCGCTGCGGCGGCCGACGCCTGGCGAGCTGACGCTGTTCGAGTCGGTGCTGGTAGCACTGGCCGATCACGGCTTCACCCCGTCAGTGATCGCGGCGCGGCTTACCCTGACCGGCGCGCCGGAGTCGGTGCAGGGCGCGCTGGCGGCGGGCCTGCTCGGCGGCGGTTCGCGGTACCTGGGCGTCACCGAGGACTGCGGCCGCTTCCTCGCGGCCGCGATTGCCGGGCATGACGGCCCGTTGCCGGACACCGACGCGGGCTTCGATGAGCTGGCGACAACCGCCGTCAGGGCACAGCGGGCAGCCGGACGGCTGGTTCCCGGACTCGGCCATCCGGTGCATAAGGACGGTGATCCGCGCACGCCGGTCATCTTCCGGATCGCCGCGCAGGCCGGCGTGCTCGGACCGCACCTGCAGCTGTTCGCGGCCGTCGGCCGGGTGCACCCGGCGATCATCGGCCGGACACTGCCGCTGAACGGGGCCGGAGTCTGCGGCGCCGCGCTCGCCGACCTCGGCTTCCCGCCGGATCTGCTGAGGGGGTTCGCGCTGCTGGCACGGACTGCCGGCCTGCTCGGGCACCTGGCCGAGGAAATGCGCAACCCGGCGGGCCAGGGTATCTACCGCGAGGTCGACGAGGCCGTCCGCTACGTGCCGCCGCCGGAGCCGTAACCGCCCGGAACTCAGCCGGGCTGCCATGCTGCTGCTCCCGTCGCCGGTTCCGGCCTACCGGATGTCGCACGCGGCCAGCCCTGAGCCTGAAGCGCGCGGCCTGGCGGGTGCGATTGGCGGGACCTAGCCCGTTCCCGGCAGGACGGGTCGTCGAGGCGGCTCGAAAGGACGCGGCGGCGGCTGGGCCAAGCGACCCAGCCGCCGCCATCGCGCGTCAGATGCGGAAGAAGAGGTTCAGGAACCGGTCGGCGAGGGCCGTGTCGCCGCTCGCGGTGCCGCCGTTGACCCGGCCGAACGCGGTCAGCACCATGCTGCCGGGGTCGAACTCCAGCATGGCGGGCAGGTCGTCGATGCTGCCGGGCTCGTAGTTCATGCCAGCATCGCTGATCGAGACCCTGGTGTCGCCCGCGTTCCGGCCGCTGACCCGGATGCCGATGCTGAACGGGGTGAGGTCGGCGTCCGGCCTGATGGTCGACTGCCAGATGATGAACATGAACGGGACCAGCAGGTCAGCGGTGTCCGCCGGCAGCGCATGCGCCCGGCCGCTGCCCTGCCGGATGTCCCAGGTATGGACGCCGTAGTCCATCAGCTGGCCGCCCGCGTACACGAACGCCGGTACCGGGCCCATGTAGGCATGCGACACCAGCATGCCGGTCCACTCATCCGCGGTCAGCGGCTCGAGTATGCCCATCATCTTGTCGAGATCGGCACGAGCCCGGGCGAGCATCTCCTGCTGGGACAGCTCGCCGAACGCCTGCGCGGACTGCCCGGCCCGCTCGTGCATGACGACGAGTCCATGCGGAGCCGGCGGCTCAGCCCCGGCCCTGGCGGTGTCGAAGGCAGCGAAATACCCCTCGGTGGTATCGACGATGTGCCCGATGACGTCTTTGACTCGCCAGCTCTCGCATGCCGTCGGCGCGTCCCAGGCGCCCGGCTGCTCCGCCAGCGCGAACATCTGGTCCGCTTCCCGGCGGACGACGCGCAGGATCGTGTCCTTGCCTTCGTAGGTCATGGCGTTCCACTCGCCCATGTCCCGACCTCTTCTCTTCCTCAGGTTCGGAATGTGAACTGCTGTGCGGTCCACAGATGGTAAGCCCAGCGCACGCCGGACGCCGTGTCAACGAACCCGCTAAGACTGGGAACGCGCATTTAGCCGCTCGCGCCAGTTCCCTGGCCACGGCTTTGCAGTCGGCCCGAGCGCTGGTGCCCGGAATGTCGAGCTCCCGGAATGTCAGCCCCGGAATGCGGGCCTGCGGGCCTGCGGGAGTGCGGGCCTGCGGGCTGCGGGAGAGCGGGCCTGCGGGAGAGCGGGCCTGCGGGCCTGTCGCGCCGCCAGGTGGCCGTTAGCCGGCCAGGCTCAGGCTGGCCAGCGCAGCGCCATACCGGATCGCGACGAGCTGGCCGATGGCCTGATGGGCGCCCAGCGTGGGCGCGCACGGCGCGCCGAGCGCCGCGGCCAGGTCCTCGAGCACCGAGATGTTGATTTCCGGTCCGATCAGGCAGGGGGCCAGCACGGGCCGGGCAGCGCCGGACTCACTGAGCCGGTTGACCGCATCAACGATGCTGGCCGGGTCGCCAAGCGAGGCGGGCACTACCGGTACCGAAAGTCGGGAGGCCAGCAGGACCGCAGTAACTCCGGCGGCACTCTCGGCCTGCTCGCCAACGTCTGCCAGGACCACCACGCCGCGGCTGTCCGCAGAGATGCTGAGCCCGGTGGATCGCGCGGACCTGGCAAGACCCGCCTCAGCCAGCCGTGCGTGCAGCGCTTCAGCCACCAGCGGATGCGGCCCGAGGTGCGCGGCCAGCACCGCGGGTATGGCCGGAACCGCAGCAAGCTGTCGTAGCCTGCCGTCGATAGCGGAGTTCGGGCTGAGCAGCAGCGGGACGATCACGCTCGGGAACTGATCCTGGCTGTCCGACTGTGGTCCGTCCGGGAACAGGCACTCCGGCAGCGTCAGCTCGGTCCCCTCGAGATAGCCGAGGCGAATGTCGACTCCTGGGCAGGAGAGGCCGACGGTAGCGGCCACCTGCGGGCCGATCTCGGCCGAGTCGGCTTGGGCCCGGCCGGGCACGGCGATTACGAGGGCGGGCGCGTCCGATGCCACCGAGAGCCGGTGGGGACTGCGATGACGGCCGACTGGGCGGGTCCGGTTAGTCCTTTTCGGCAGAGCTCCGCTGTTCGCCGCGGGCTCGCGCTGGGGGAGGCCGGGGTCGCGCTGGGGGAGGCCGGGCTCGCGCTGGGGGAGGGCCCCGCCTCGCCGGGGCAGCTCAGCACCCTCGGAGACGGCACCGCCTCCCTGCGCTGCCAAAGTCACATCATGCCGCTGCTGACCGTCCTCGGGTGGCTGAGGTTCCCAGACAGACGGTCGTTTCGGCAGTCCGCTCCAGGGCGACGACTGCGAAGTAGGCGACGACAACGACTCCGGGCGCTCGAATAGCGACCCTCCGCGCTGAGGTAGCGACTGGCCCGCTGGCTTGCGCCGCGGAAGTTCGTCGCCCTGCGGGGGCAGCCCGTCTCCTGGCTGCGGCTCTGCTGGCTGCCTCGGCTCCGTCACGCTGTCAGATCGTAATAGGCCCGCAGAGCGGTTGACGCGCCTTCCAGGATCTTCACGCCAAAGCTGCCGGTTTCGCCCGCTAGCGCGATTCAGCTGGCAGCATGCTCCTGACCACGGCAATCAGCGCGGCCTTCTGGTCCGCGGTGAGCCGCTGCTCGGCTCTGATCGCCGCCTCGATATCCGGCGGCGCACTGCGCGCTGCCGGATCGGCGCTGATGTCCTTGTGCAGCAGGCCCGCCTGCGCTAGCAACGTCTCGGCAGAGACGTTCAGGGCGTCGGAGATCAGCCGGATTACCCGCACCGAAGGCTGGTGCAGTCCGCGCTCGATCTGGCTCAGGTAGGGATTGGAGAGCTTGGTCCGCTCGGCGAGCTGTCGCAGCGACAAGTTGGCCATCTTGCGCTTGTCCCGGATGAAGGCGCCCAGCGCCTGCATTTGCGAGTCCCACGGATCGGCCATGTCGTTTCTCTTTTTCATACGCGAGATGCTCTGCCGGACAAATCGTCCGACGTCGGGGCTGCGCGACAGGTAACGCTGCCGGTCGGCAGCCCGCTGGTCGGCAGCCCGCTGGTCGGCAGCCCTGCCGGGTCCCGTCGCGGTGAGCAGGGCTGCCGTTAGCGTCGTCAGGGCTTGGGTCTGCGGGCCTTAGCCTGGCCGGCTGACCTGGTGGTGCCAGACCGTCCGGCGCTGCCAGGCCGCTTGGCTGCAGCTGATTTGCTGGCGGTCGTGGCTTTGCCCGCACCTGTGGTCTTGCCCGCACCTGTGGTCACGGTCTTGCCGGCACCTGTGGTCTTGCCCGCACCCGCGGTCTTGCCGGCACCCGCGGCTTTGGCGCCGCCTCCGGCCTTGGCGGTGCTAGCCCGATTCGCGGAGCCAGCCGGCTTGGCGGAGCGGGCAGCCTGCTCCGGCCCAGCCGCCCGTCCGGTCTTAATCCCGTCTGCGGACTTTGCGCTGGCTCGCGAGGTTCGTGGCTTGCGAGCCTGTGCGGGCGCGGTGACCTCGGCCTCGACGCGGCCAGTGTCGGTGACGTCGAGCCTTGTGATGTGGAGCCCGGCTGGTCCGGTCTCGACCGGAGATGGGGTGGGCTCTGCCCTGACGGTTACCCGGTTAGCGGTCTCTGGCTGCACGAGCCTCCGCAGACCTGGCAGCACCTCGAACGCCTGGGTCAACTGCGCAACACGCTGGGCGACGACGGGGCTGGCAGACCGTAGCGCCTGGCGCTGTCGTGCCACAACCTGGTCGGCGAGGTGCCGCTGGCTGGCGACAACCTGATCGGCGAGGTGCCGCTGCCTGGCGATAGCCCGGTCGGCAAGCTGCCGCTGACTGGCCAGGAACTGGTCGGCAAGCTCCTGCGACCTGGCTCGCAACTTGGCCGGATCCGCCAGAGTGCTCAGCTCCGGCATGGTCGGCCGGGCTGCCTTCGCCCGCTCATTACCCGTGCGAAGGGCGTCTACCACCACCTCACGGCCCTTGCGGACCTGGTCACGGCCCTTGCGGACCTGGTCCTGGCTCTTGCGGACCTGGTCCTGGCCGCGGTGCACGGCAGCGACCAGCTGATCCTGGACTTCCTGCGCCAGTGCGCGGGTATCAATCATGACGGCCTCCTCTTAAGGTCATGTGCATACTATATCAAGCGCAGCGCACAATATGTCAAGCGAGCGGATCCGCTCCGTAACCACGCAAGGGCGCTTCGTGTGCACCGACGCTGCCGAGGCCATCAGTGGCACATAGGTCCGGCTACGGCGTGCGTCTCACTGGCTAGCGGCGGGAAAACCTGGTCGCTGACCGCCCGCAGCGATTGGCCCTACGCGAAGTTTGTTGGGCTTTCGGCCGACCAGGCTGATCGCTCAAGCCACAGGACCGGTACTTCTGCTGTGCCGGCACCACGGCGACGGCTCAAAGCGCTCGCTTCGCAATCAGCGTTCCCGCAGGCTTGTACGCCTTGGTTCGCTGCAGCGCCCGGTCGCCGACGGCGGCTCACGCGGGTCGCCCGAGAGCGCCGGGAGACGACGAACTAGGTTGCAGTTATGACTGATGCCTGGCCGGCCGCTTCCTATGAGCAGTGGGCCGCGACCTGCGACACATTGCACGCGCATACTCAGGTACTCGGCAAATTCGCCGTCGCGCTTGCGCCGCCAGAGCCGCAGTTGCAGCATGCGGCGCTCAGGCTGACCGCCCGAGGGTGGGAGACCTTTCCACTGCCCGCCCCGGACGGTTCCGGGCGCTTTGTGGTCCTGCTGGATCTGCACGCCCACGAGGCGGTCGCTGAGCACAGCGACGGCGGGGTCGAGCGCGTGCCGCTGACGCCAGACCGGCCCGTTGGCGACGTCGCCCGCGATTTGCTGGCTGGCGTTCGCAGGCTGGCGGGGGACGTGCACATTGACCCAGCGCCACAGGAGGTGCCATGGAGCGTCCCGCTTGATGCCGACGACGAGCACGCGACCTATGACCGCGATCAGGTGGCGGCCTACTTTGCCGCAGCCGGCCGGGCTGCCAGCGTGCTGACGGAGTTCCGCGCGCCTTACCGGGGCCGGTCAACTCCGGTCAATGCGTGGTGGGGATCGTTCGATCTGGCAGTCAGCCTGTTCTCCGGCCAGCCAGCCGAGCCGCCGTCGGCCGACTTCATCATGCGCAACGCGATGGATGCCCAGGAGGTCGCCGTCGGCTGGTGGCCAGGAGATCCTCGGCACCCGGTCGCCGCGTTCTACGCCTACGCGCACCCTGCCCCGCCGGGCTTCAGCGATGGGCCGATCCGGCCGGCTGCCGCGTACTGGGACAGCGCTCTGGGCGAGTACATCCTGAACCAGGACGAGGCACGCGCCAGTAGCGATCCGCACGCAACGGCTCTGGAATTCGTCCGGTCGGTGTTTACGCATGCGTGCTCAGTCTGCCGGTGGGACGACTCGCTGGCGGCGAGCGCGCACGGCGTGCCGCCGCCGGTGCATTAACCGCGTCCGGCGTTAACTAGGTGCGCCTTCGTAGCGCGCCGACCGGGCGCCCGTGGCGCCTGGGGCGCCTGGGGCGCCTGGGGTAGCGGCGGTCTCAGCCGGAGACCGGCGTACCTGGCAGCAGCGGAAGCCGGGACGGCGGCTTGATCTCCTCCAGCCGCAGGTAGGTCACCAGCCGCTGACCACCGCGCGCCGCGAGCGTGGCTAGCAGTTGCTGCAATTCGGCCACGTTCCGGGCCACTACCGTCAGCAGGTAGTCCATCTCGCCAGTGACATTGTCCGCCGCGATGATCTGCGGCAGGGCCCTGACCTGGTCCTCGAACACGCGGGTCGATCGCGGGTCGTGCCGGCCGAGTGTGGCACCGACGTACATCTGCAGCGGGAACCCGACCGCGGTCGCGTCCAGCCGCGCACTGATGACCTTGATCACTCCCGACGCCTTCAGGCGGCGAACCCGGTTCAAGGTAGCGGCCGGCGACAGTCCCACCATCCTGGACAGCTCGACGTTAGTTCGGTCCGCGTCTGCCTGCAGCTCCGAGAGCAGCTGCAGATCAATTTCATCAAGTAGAACAGTCATAACCCCAAATAATATCTCGTTATCTATCCAGAATCCCGAATTGAGTGGGCTGCCGGGTGATTCTGGATCATGACCTACAACCGTCGCCTGATATTCCCGGCTCTGATAGCCGCCGGCGTCCTGTGGGGCACTACGGTGCCGCTCTCGAAGGTTGCCCTCGGCTGGCTGCCGCCCGCCTGGCTGGCGTTCGCCAGGTTCGCTTTCGCGGCCGCCATCTTGATGGCGGCGAACCGGTCCCGGCTGCGGGCGGCGTGCAGCCCGGCGATCCTGATCAGCGGCGGCCTCGGTTACGGCGGATCGGTACTCCTGCAGAACCTGGGCATCGAGCGCACCAGTGTGACGCATGCGGCGCTGCTGATAGGTGCCACTCCGGTGCTCGTCGCGGTCCTCGCAGCCATGCTGCGGCACAGCGTGGCGCGACCTCTTGCCTGGGCTGGCTTCGGCCTGTCACTCGTAGGCGTCGCGTTCATCGCCGGCGGCCAGGGTTCGGGATCGACTCTCGGCGGCGACGGACTGGTGCTAGCCGCGCAACTGGTATCGGCCGGTTTCACCGTCTCGCAGGCCAGGCTGCTGCGCGGGCGCGATCCCCTCGCGGTGACCGGGCTGCAGTTGCTGTCCGCGGCGGTAATGGTCCTCCCGGTAGCCCTGATCGCGGAGCATCACCTGACCGGACCGGCGAGCCCAACGGCACTGCTTGCGGCTGCCGCCCTGGTGCTGGCCGGCACCGTGGGCCCGACAGCGCTGTTCGCCCTCGGCCAGAGCAAGGTCGCCGCCGACGTGGCCGGTGCTTTCCTGAACATCGAGCCGCTGGTGGGCGCCGTCCTCGGGGCGGCCTTCTTCGCCGATCCGATTGGACCAGTTCAGGTCGCCGGTGGCCTCGCCATCGTCGCTGGCATCGGACTGAGCAGCTACCAGGTTGTTCGCAGCGAGCGCCGCCGCGGCGCCGCCCCGGCACTGGCAAGCGGGACAGCCGAGGCTGACCTCGCGTGGGCTGCCGCTCACAGTGGTCCTGCTGCCGCTCGAGGTGGCCTGGCTACTGCGCGAGGTGGCCTGGCTACTGCGCGCGGGGGCCTGGCTGCCGCTCGAGGTGGCCCGGCTACTGCGCGCGGGGGCGCGGATAGCGCCAACGCACGACCGGGGCCCGGCGAGGCGCCGAGTGTGGTCAGGCGTACCCGGTTCCCGCGGCTGCGGGATCAGGAAGCCGCCATGCTCGCCCGTCGCCTCAGGCCCGCCTGGGGCGTGAGCCGCGGGGGCGTGAGCCGCGGGGGCGTGAGCCGCGGGGGCGTGAGCCGCGGGGGCGCGAGCCACTGGGGCGCGAGCCACTGGCGCGGCAACCGCGGAGGCGGCAACCGCGCTGGCATGGCACCCGGACGGCGATCGGCTACCAGCCTCCGGACCGTTACCAGCCTCCGCTCGGAAGAGGGGACCGGGTCGGCGAACAGGCACTGGCCGGGCGGGACGAACCGCACGAGTGCTGGCCGCGGATTAGGTGCCGGCCGTCGGCGCGCGCGCGCGTTGGCCGTCGGCTGATCGGGCGTCCAGACAGGCGACTCCTGCACATAGCATCCGATCTGGTCGCCGGGAACCTGGCATATGGGTCGATAAGGCCGCCGCTGAGGGCCGTATCGAGTAACAAGTGCCGCCAGGGGCCGTTGCCGGGCCCGCGTCAGTTGCTGGCGGCACAGCCGGGATTGCGTTGAGCACCGCCATCTACCAGGCTCACGGATGTGAGGTCGCTTAAGTCGGTGGGAGTTGTCGGCGCCGGGATCCTGGGCCTTGCGATCGCACGGGAGCTGACCATCCGCTTCCCCGGGGTCGCGGTAACGGTCCTGGAGAAGGAGGGCCGGGTGGCCGCGCATCAAAGCGGCCACAACAGCGGGGTAGTGCACGCGGGTGTGTACTACCCGCCGGGCAGTCTCAAGGCGTCGCTGTGCCGCCGCGGCGCCGGGCAGATCCGCGAGTTCTGCCAGCAGCACGGCGTCCGGTTCCGCGAGCTCGGCAAGCTGATCGTGGCTGTCGCAGAGCAGGAATTGCCCGGTCTCGCCGAGATCGAGCGCCGCGCCGCGCTCAACCGGGTGCCCGGCATCCGCCGCCTCGGCCAGGCGGAGATCGCCGAGATTGAGCCGCACGTCCGCGGCCTGGCAGCGGTGCACTCGCCGTATACGGCGGCAGTCGACTACGTCGCGCTGTGCGAGGAACTCGCCCGTGCGGTGCAGTCGTCCGGCGGCGAGGTGCTGCTGAGCACGCGCGTAACCGGCGTGCGCGAGAACGCGTCCGCGGTGCGGGTGAGCTCGGCCGCCGGAGCCCGGGACTTCGATTACCTGATCGTCTGCGCCGGGCTTAACGGCGATCACTTCGCCGCGAGCCTGGGCCGGCCCGGCGACCTGCGCATCGTCCCGTTCCGCGGTGAGTACTACGAGCTGCAGCCGGACGCCCGGCAACGGGTCCGCGGAATGGTCTACCCGGTGCCCGACCCGCGCTACCCGTTCCTTGGCGTGCATCTGACCCGGCACGTCGACGACACCGTGCATGTCGGACCGAACGCGGTCCTGGCGCTCGCGCTCGAGGGCTACCGGTGGACGAACGTCAGCGTGCGCGAGCTCGCGCCGCTTGCCTGGTGGCCGGGCACCTGGCAACTCGCCCGGCGGCACTGGCGCAGTGGCATCAGCGAAATCGCCGGCTCGCTGTCCAAGCGCCGTTACCTGGCCAGGGCCAGGGCATACCTGCCCGACCTCAGGCTCGACGACCTGGTCCGGTCGAAGTCGGGAGTCCGCGCCCAGGCGGTGCGCCGCGACGGCAGCCTGGAAGACGACTTCGTGCTGCAGTCCGAAGGCCGCGTGATCCTTGTCCGCAATGCCCCGTCCCCGGCCGCGACGGCGAGCCTGGCCATCGCCGAGCACGTGATCTCAGGGATCATCGGGGCCTAGTTGCGGCCTTGCCCCGAGCCTGGCGTGCTCCGCACCGCGGAGCTGTTCCCGGAGTTCGCGGACTGCCAATGATCAGGCGCCGACCTGCACAGTGGCAGCGAGCAACAGGTCCCGCGAGGACCTGCCGATATGGACGGTGTACTCGCACTCCGGCGTCATCCAGGTAGCCAGCTCCTCACTGTACCTGGCGAAGAGCCTGGCCGGAATCGTCAGGCGAACCTGGACCGACTCACCGGGAGCGGCTCGTGTCACGGCAAACCCGGCCAGCACCCGTACCGGCCAGCGGGACCTTGCAGGCGCGGCAGGCGCGGGTGGCGCAGCCAGGTAAGCCTGCACCACTTCCTTACCGGGCCGGGTGCCGGTGTTGGCAATGGTCACGGTGACCTGGAGGTCCTCGCCTGCGGCCAGCTCCCGGGCGCAGGTGATCGACTCGTAGCTCCACGCCGTGTAGCCCAGGCCGTAGCCGAACGGGTATCCCGGCGCGACGCCCGCGGCGTCGTACCCGCGGTAGCCGATCAGCGGCCCTTCCGAATAGCTGAGCGTGCCATCGGCGGCGGGGACCGCGTGCAGCACCGGGCTGTCCGACTCCGCGGCCGGAAGGGTCACCGGTAGCCTGCCGCCAGGTTCGGTGCGTCCGAGCAGCACATCTGCCAGCGCCGCGCCAAAGGCCTGTCCGGGCAGCCAGGCGAGCAGGACCGCTGCCGCCTCCGCGGCCCACGGCATCAGAACCGGAGTCCCGGAGTTCACCACGACTACCGTGTTGCTGTTGACTGCCGTGACCCGGCTGATGAGCTCGTCCTGACGGCCAGGCAACGCGAGCGTCGACCGGTCGAAGCCTTCGCTCTCGGTCAGTTCCGCGGAGCCAACGACGACGATCGCGACGTCGGCTGACTTGGCGGCCGCCACGGCCGCCGCCAGCAAGTTGTCGTCGTCGGCCACCGGGACTATGCCGAGCCGGACGGCGAGCGGGCCGGCTCCGTCCGCGGCTGGCCTGAACTCCAGCCGCAGCCGTGTCTGTGACCCGGCCTCCAGCCAGAGCGCCGCCCGCAGCTCGCCCGGCCTGGTCATGGCCTCGACCGGATCGCCAGGGACGTCAGTCTCGCCGTCGATGACAGTAACCCCGTCCGCGACCAGTTGCAGCCCGCCGACTCCGGCAGCGCCGAACATATAGTTTCCCGGCGTGCTGGCCCGGAATGTAGCTGTCAGCGCAATCAGGCCTGGCTCGCCCCAGCCGATGCCCTTCGGGACACCATCCCACCAGGCCAGGTTCGTCGACGACCGGTGCTCGCCGGCGATGATCGACCCGTCCCGGTCGATGAATTCCAGCCGGACACCTGGCTCTCCGGTGACCGGGTCGTGCAGCGAGCCAGCCGGTGGCTCCGGCACCGAGTGCCAGGTCCGGCAGCCGGCGGCCGTGCGAACAGCGGCCTGCCCGGCCAGTGCGGCGCCGATGGCCTCGGCCGGGACCGCTACGGACACCGGAATCACGCCGGCGCTGCCGCCGCCCTGGATGACTGGATAGAGCGCATTGGGGCCGATGATGGCCACGCTGGCCACTGCGCTGACGTCGAGGGGCAGAGCGTTATCACGATTGCGCAGCAGCACGAAGGACGCCGCGGCGGCCTCCCGCAGCAGGCCGTCATCGACGAGCGCGGGGGCAGCGTGGCTGTCGCCGGCTGGCGCGGCGACCGCGGCGGCCGCCGCGGCCGGGCCGTAGCCGGACGATACCTTGGCGGCCAGCCCGTCGGCCAGCCCGTCGTCCGGGCCACCAAGCGCGCCGACCCGGCGGGCCAGCCGGAGGAGCCTGACCACCTTGTCGTCGATCACGTCCTCGCTGATGGATCCGTCGGCGACCGCGCGGAGCAGCAGTTCGCCCCAGGGCCCGTCCGGTCCGGGCATCGATAGGTCAAGTGTCGCGAGCGCGGTCGCCTGCGTGCTGCGGGCGGCGTCCCAGTCCGAGGTAACGACTCCGTCGAAGCCCCACTCTTTCTTGAGCACGTCGCGCAACAGGCGGACGCTCTCGGTCATCCCAGTGCCGTTCACCTTGTTATAGGCGGCCATCACGAGCCAGGCACCAGCCTCGCGCACGCATGCCTCGAACGGCATGAGGTAGAGCTCTCGCAGCACGCTCTCGCTGATCCGGACGTCATATGTTCGTCGCCCGGTCTCGGTGTCATTCGCCACGAAGTGCTTGACGGTAGCCGCCACGCCGGCGGACTGGACGCCGCGCACGTAACTCGCCGCCAGCACCGCCGTGAGCACGGGATCTTCGCCGAAGAACTCGAAACCGCGGCCGCCGAGAGGGGAGCGCAACAGGTTTACTGTTGGCGCCAGCAGCACGTCTACACCCTTGCTCCGGGCCTCGGCGCCGAGTGCTGCTGCCAGCCGGTAGACGAGCTCTTGATCCCAGGTCGCGCCGAGGGCAGACGGGCAGGGCAGGCATGCCGACGGCTTGCGCTCGTCCTTCGTGGTGCCCCGCACGCCCGCTGGGCCGTCCGAGGTGACCATGGAGCGCAGCCTGATGGCCGGACAAGCATAGGTTCGCCAGCTGTCGGCGCCTGTCAGCAGCTGTACCTTCTCAGCTAGTGACAGTCTCGCGACGAGGCTGCGCTCGCTAGCGCCGCTTGCGGTTGGTGGCAGGAAGGCAGGCTCGGTGTCACCGAACGTGCGGGTTGTCAGTGGCTGGCTGGTCATGAGGCATCTGGTCCCTGGCTGAACGTGATTTCCGGGCGCTGGCCGCCTGCCCGGCCGGGAGTCCGGCCGGGCAGGCAGCGCCCGTGAGGGATGTCGTAGTGGTCGGGGCAGTGCTCAGGAAACTGGCTTGAGCTGCTGGATCACGGCGAGCATCTCCGGGATGTTCGGACCTGGGTCCATGTACGGGTTGGCCTTGCTGGGCCAGCCGGTGTAGTCGCGAGTGGAGAACTCCGCCCACGACGCGCCCTGAAGCAGCGGCGCCACCGGGACCTGGGTGGACTCGATGTTCGCCAGCGTCGCAAGCGCGGCGCTGAGCTCAGCGGGGGTGGTGGCGGCCTGGTAGGCGTTGAGCGCGGCTTGTGCCGCCGGGTCGTTAAACCGGCCGTAGTCGGCGCCAGCGGTCTTGCCGATCGGTGCCGACAGCGTGTAGTTCATCCAGTTGTTGTAGGTGAAGTACGGGGTGAGCCCCTGGGCTCCCCAGTGGATGGCGGTGTCGAAGTTGCCGCTCCCGAGCTGCTGCGCCCAGACGGTGCCGCCGTTGCTACCCGGAACGCCATCGACCGAGGCGTTGAAGCCCGCCGCGTTCAGTTGCTTCACGAGCAGCTGCGCGTCGGCGTAGTAGTCGCTATAGGCGACTGGCACCGAGATGCTGAACGTGATCTGCTTTCCGCTCTTCTCCCACTTGCCGCCAGCCTGCTTGTAGCCGTCGGCGGTCAGGATGGAGCTGACCTTGGACTGGTCGCCGGCCGCCGGGATGTTGCCGGCGAGCGAGGACGGCAGGAAGCTGTTCTGGGCAGGCAGGATCATCCCTGCCGTGCTGGTCTCGGGCGGTTCGTTGTTGGACTCGCCGTCCGTCGACAGCTGCTGGCGGTTGATGGCGTAACTGATCGCCTGGCGCACGGCCGGGTCGTTCAGTGGTGCCTTGGTGACGTTGAACCAGAGGCCGACGACGTTGTTGTCACTGAAGTACGGCGCCGATGCGGTCCAGGTCTTGTTGTCAGTGCTCTTGGACAGGTAGTTCTGCGGGACACCGAAGATCGAGATCCCGCACCAGTCGATCGTGCCGTTTGAGCAAGGCGGCAGCAGGTTGGCGTTGCCCGCGTACGCGGGGAAGCTGAGCTCCGGCACGTGCAGGCTGGCCTTGGCGTAGTAGTCAGGGTTGACCTTCATGGTGTAGCCCGTCGAGCTGAAGCGGTCGAGCACGTACGGGCCGGTGCCAACGGGGTTGGCGTCGGGATAGGTCACCGGGTTGGAGACACTCTGCCAGATGTGCTCGGGCACGATGGGCGTCTGCAAGATGTAGTAAGCGCTGGCCAGCTCCGGCTGCGCGAAGGTCAGCACGGTCGTCGTGGAATTCGTCGTGGTCACGCTGGCGGGGATCGGGATCGACCAGTTGGCGTTCAGCGCTGGGTTGTTCTTGATCAGGTTGAACGTGAACGCGACGTCGCTTGAGCTAAACGGCTTGCCGTCGCTCCACTTCACGCCTGATCTGGTGGTGATCGTGAGCGTCCTGCCGCCGTTAGACCATACGGCCCCGGTGGCCAGCTCGGGCACCGGCTGCTCGCCGGTGTTCTGGGTGTTGTACACCATCAGCGGCTCGTCGTACAGGTTCACTGAGTGCGTCAGGTACCCGGTCGAAGTTGGCAGGAACGGGTTGAAGTTGTCGGTCATCGGTGAGAGCGCCGTCGTGACGATCGACAGCGGCTTGCCCGAACTGTTGCTGGATGAGCTCGGCGAGGAGCCACAGGCTGCGATCCCCAGTCCGAGGACCGCAGCCGCAGCTACGCTGCCTGCGATTTTGCGATTCATTTGCCTCTAGACTCCAAAGAGTGCCCGGCCGGCTGTGCGTCGGCCTGTCGTGATGTGACCGTGTCGGGGTCTGTTCTCGTCGCGGCGCTGGCCGGCCGGGTCGGGATGTGCCTGGGGGTGTCCCAGATCTTCCGCGGACCTGCTGGCCGGGCGTGCCGGTGATGTCAGAGATCGGTTCGGTTAGGGCTCATCACTCGTCAGTACTCATCACCTCTCCTCGGTCGGTGTCAGGCGTGTCCTCGCCGGCACCAGGAACCGTTGGCCGCCGCCCCGGCAGAGCCGGAACGCGGGAGGTCGCCTCGCCGGCCGATGTCGTGGCGGGAACGGGCTTCGTGCCCTGACCGTGCGCAGCGGACGACTCATTGCCTTCGCCGAGCAGCCAGCACGCACTTTCCTGCCCGTTCCCGGCAGGAAACGTTGGCGGCGCCTGCTCGGCGCAGATGGCCATGGCGTAGGGGCACCGCAGCCTGAAGCGGCAGCCCGACGGCGGAGCCACCGCGCTCGGCGGCGCGCCTGCGCCGCGCAGCGCGACCGGCGTGACCCGCTGCGGGTCTGGCGCAGCGCTGAGCAGCAGCTGCGTATAGGGATGCGCGGGCGCGTCAGTGACCTCGACGGCTGGCCCGGACTCCACCACCTGGCCCGCGTACATGACCACGATCCGGTCGGCCAGGTATCTTGCCGACGCGATGTCGTGGGTGATGTACAAGATGGCCAGCTCGTCGCGATCCCGCAGATCGGCGAGCAGGTTCAGGACGCCAAGGCGGATCGATACGTCAAGCATCGAGACCGGCTCGTCGGCCACCAGCACCCGTGGCTGCACGGCCAGAGCGCGGGCGATCGCGACGCGCTGCCGCTGGCCGCCGGACAGTTCGTGCGGGTACTTGTGCACGAACAGGTCGGCCGGAGTCAGCGCGACCCGATCGAGCACGGTCGCGATCTTGGCGTCGAGGTCCGCGGCTGAGCCGGCCATCCCGTGTACCTTGAACGGGCGGCTCAGGTGGTAGTGCACATCGTGGATCGGGTTCAGCGACGCGAACGGATCCTGCAGCACCATCTGCACGGTCTTGGCGTAGTCGAGGTGCCGCCGCTGGCTGCGCGGCACCGCGCGGCCGTGCAGCAGCAACTCGCCCGAGGTCGGCGTGATCAGCCTGGACATCAGCCGGGCGAGTGTGGACTTGCCCGACCCGCTCTCGCCGACAACCGCCGTCACCGATCCGGCGGTCAGCGCGAGCGATACATCGTCGACGGCGTGCACTACCGGCGCTGGCCGTCCGGCCCGCGCCAGGCGCCGGCCGGCGCCCGGCACGCGGCCGTGCACCGGAAAGTGCTTGGTAAGGCTGCGCGCTTCCAGCACTGCCGTGGTCGTGCCGGGCGCTGCCAGCATCGGTGCAGTCATGCCGATCTCCCTTGCTGGACTTGCTCTTCGGCGACCGCGGCCCGCTCGGCGACCGCGGCCCGCGCAGCTACTGCGGCCGGCTGGCCTGCGCCGGGCCCTTCCCAGCTCGGCTGGCTTGTGCTGCCGCTCGCCGCTGGCGTCGTCAGGTCCGGCTCAGGGGCCGCCAGATCGGCCGGAACTGGCGTATCGCCGTGCTGCAGCCAGCATGCGACCAGGCGTCCTTCGCTGGCACCGGCGACCTCCAGCGGCGGAGCCTGCTGCGCGCACCGGTCGAAGGCAAACCGGCAGCGCGGATGGAACACGCAGCCAGATGGCAGCGCCCGCAAGTCAGGCGGCGAGCCAGGGATGCCGGTCATCGGCGCACGCGGACCGTGCAGCGGCGGGAACGAGCTCAGCAGGCCGAGCGTGTAGGGATGGCGCGGCGCGTTGAACAGTGCGCTCGCTGCGGCGCGTTCGACCAGGGAACCCGCGTACATCACCGCGATGGCGTCCGCAATCTCGATGAGCAGCGACAGGTCGTGCGTGATGAACAAGACGGCGAACCCGAACTGGTCCCGCAGGTCCTTCAGCTCTTCCAGGATTTCCCGCTGGGTGACTACGTCGAGCGCCGTGGTTGGCTCGTCCATGATGACGACCTGCGGCCGCAGTGCCAGCGCCATCGCGATCATCACGCGCTGCCGCATGCCGCCGGATAGTTCGTGCGGATGGCTGTT
This sequence comes from Actinomycetota bacterium, assembly GCA_027314515.1. Classification (GTDB taxonomy): domain Bacteria; phylum Actinomycetota; class Actinomycetes; order Streptosporangiales; family Streptosporangiaceae; genus JAJYUU01. The sequence goes on along the minus strand of DAHVAR010000179.1, from coordinate 46,362 downwards.
CAGCCGGTCGCTGCTGATTCCGACCATTTCCAGCAGTTCGACAGCACGAGCCTGGCGCTGGCGCCGTGACATCCGGGGTGAGTGCGCTGCCAGCGCGTCGGTGAGCTGGGTGCGGATCGTCATCACCGGGTTGAGCGCGTTCATCGCGCTCTGCAGCACCAGGGACACCTGCGACCAGCGAAGTACCCGCAAGCTCGGGTAGTCGGCCGCCAGCAGGTCGACTGACGGACCGTCCGCGGGGTAGAAACGCACCTCACCGCCGGTGATCACGCCCGGTGCCCGCAGCAGCCGGGTAGCGGCCATCACCAGGGTGGACTTGCCGCTGCCACTCTCGCCGGCCAGGCCGAGAACCTCGCCGCGGTGCAGGACCAGGTCAGCGCCTGCGACGGCGTGCACGGCATCGGGCCCGGTCCCGTAGTCCACGCACAGGCCGCGAATCTCCAGCAGCCGCTCGCCGATCATGCCCGGCCTCCGTTCCCGGCGGTTGCGGCGGTCGTGTCCAGAGGCGCGGCGGGCGGTCGCGAGACCGGGAGCACTGGGGTCAGCGCGAACTGCTGGCTGCGCAGCGCCCGAGCACGCTTCCGGTCGCCGCCGCGGCGGCTCAGCCCGGCCGCGCGCAACCGCGGGTTGATGAACTCGTCGATGCCGAAGTTCAGCAGCACTAGCGACGTGCCCAGCAGGGCGACGGCGAGACCAGGCGGGATGTACCACCACCAGTACCCGGTCAGCTCCGCGTTGGCACCCTGGGCGTAGTAGAGGATGCCGCCCCAGCTCCAGTTGGGGTTGACCAGGCCGAGGAACGCCATCGCGGTATAGGTCCCCACCGCATACAGCACGGTGAACAGGAACGAGCTCGCGACGATCGGAGTCAGGTTCGGCAGGATTTCCGCGAAGATGATCCGGGACCGGCGCTCACCGATGATCTTGGCCGAGTCGACGTAGTCCCTGTTTCGCAGCGAAAGCGTCTGCGCGCGCAACACGCGGGCGCCCCAGGCCCAGCCCGTTACCGAGATGATGAAGCCGATCAGGAAGAGGTCGTTGCTGCCCGTCTTCCCGAGAAAGCCGAACAGGATGACCAGCAGCGGCAGCGCGGGCATCACCAGGAAGATGTTGGCGAGCATGGACAGCAGGTCGTCCGCCAGGCCGCCGAGGTAGCCAGCGGTCACGCCGATGACCACCGAAAGCGCTGTGGCGATGACCCCGGCGATGAACGACACCAGCAGCATGTCGCTGCCGCCGGCCAGCAACTGGGAGAACACGTCCTGCTGCAGGTTGGTGGTGCCGAGCCAGTGCGCGCTTGACGGCGGCAGCGGCACTGGTGAGTTGGCAAAGATCTGGTCCGGGCTGTACGGCGCGACTAGCGGCCCGATGACCGACAACAGCACGAAGAACGTCAGCATGGCCAGGCCCACGATGATCTTCGGTGAGCGGGGCAGTCGCAGCGCCCGCTGCCGCCGCCGCGGCGAGCCTGTGCCCAGCAGCGCGGCGCCTGGCACTGGCGCGCCGCCCGTGACCTGCTCGGTGCCGATGCCTACCGCCATGGCTCAGGCCTCCTGCCGGGTACGCGGGTCGAGGAAGACATAGACGAAGTCGGCGATGAGGTTGGCCGCTAGTACCGCGAACGTGATGATCAGGAACAGGCCCTGCATCAGCTCGTAGTCGTTGTTCTGCACCGCCTGCAGCAGCAGCGAGCCGAGTCCCGGATAGCTGAACACGATCTCGGTCAGCAACGCGCCAGACACGATGAAGCCGATCGCCAGCGCGAATCCGGAGACGCTCGGCAAGATCGCGTTGCGGGCGGCGTACCAGATCACTCGGCGTTTCGGGAGTCCCTTCGCGGCGGCGATCAGCACGTAGTCCTCGTCCATCGTGGTGAGCATCACGTTGCGCATGCCCACGATCCAGCCGGCCGCAGAGGCGACGACAATCGTCATGGCAGGCAGCAGCGAGTGGTCGAGCACGTCGCTGATGTATGTCCAGTTGAAGGCCGGGAAGTCGGTGGCGTTGGCGGCCCGTGCGGACGGGAACCAGCCGAGCGTGACGGCGAACACGTCGATGGCCAGGAACGCGAGGAAGAAATACGGCGCCGCCTGGAAGAACGTGACTACCGGCAGCAGGTTATCCAGCCAGCTACCGCGCTTCCAGGCGACGATCGCGCCGATCGCGGTACCGAGCACGAAGCTGATCAGCGTAGCGACACCGACCAGTCCGAGTGTGTACGGCAGCGCCTGCCGGATGACAGTGCTGACCGGCTCGAACGCGTTAGCGGTCGAAACGCCGAGGTTGCCATGCAGCACGTTGTTCCAGAAGTGTGTGTACTGGCCCCATAGGCTCGCGCTGGTGTTGACGCCGAACTGCAAGTCCAGGGCGTGGATGGTGGCTGGCGTGATGGTCACGCCCTGCATCTTGGACAAGATCGCGTCCACCGGGTTGCCGGGAATCATCCGCGGAATCAGGAAGTCCAGGCTGATCGCTATGGCTGCGGTAACTAGGTAGAAGAACAGCCGCCGGGCTATCACCAGCATCTATCCGGCCTCCTGTGCATTACGCGGTACCAAGAGCTGCGGGTCGCAACCGCAGCTTCGCCGCCGGACGAGCTGGGTCGGCAGCGCAATGTCCTGGCCACGGACCCCGGAGCCGTCTCCGCAGATCATGGAGTACAACGTCTCGAACGCGGTGGCGCCGAGGTCCTGGATGGACTGCCGGACGCTGGTGAGCTGCGGACGCAGGTGTCGTGCCACCGGCATGTCGTCGAATCCGGTGACAGCCACGTCGCCGGGAACCGAGATGCCGTGCTGGGCGAGGGCGTGCAGCACGCCGATGGCGGACTGGTCGTTCGCGCAGACGATCGCGCGGGGGAGCCGGGTGCCCGCCGCGATCAGGCGCTCGATCGCGGCCGCGCCGCCCGCCGCCTGGTAGCCGCCCTGCCACGCGTCGCCCGCCTGAAGCGTCACACCCGCGGCCCGGGCTTCGTCGGCGAGCGCGCGACCGCGGGTGATGCTGTCCGGGCTGCCCTCGTGGCCAGCCAGGTAGGCCAGCGTGCGGTAGCCATGGTCATGGATCAGGTGCCGTGCCACGGCCCGCATGCCGCTGTCGTTGTCGCCGTGGACGTTCGCCGTCGCGGCGGTCGGCAGGCCGGCCAGCGTGACGACGGGAAGCTGCCGGGCGAGCCGGTCGAGCTGATCAGGGTCCAGCACCCGGTCGTGCAGGATGATCCCGTCGCTCTTCCGGGCGAGCGCGAAGATCCGGCTGCCCGCGTTCGCCTCGTCCAGGTCGACTGACCTGATCAGCAGGTCGAAGCCATGCCGCTGGGCGACGATCTCCATGCCGCGGTTGATCATGTCGGGGAACTGGAGGTTCTCGTCCTCGTCGGTGAACAGGCTGCCGTCAAGCCATTGGGGCCGCCGGACGACCACGCCGACCACTTCCTTGAGCCGGGCGCTCAGTGCCCGAGCGGCGCCGTCAGGCACGAAGCCAAGCTCGGCTACCGCGTGCAGGACCCGTTCCCTGGTGTCGGCGCGCGGGTTGCCCTGGTCGTTGAGTACGCGCGAGACCGAGGCGATGGACACACCGGCGGCCCTGGCCACGTCATAGATCGTGGGCGGCTGGCTGCCGGAGCCGACCTCCTGGCTCACATGTCCTCCGTTAGTCGAGGCACTAAGGCCGTCCGAAGTAAGCGCTTACCCGACGTGGCTTTAAGTGCCCCGGCGACCCATCGCCGGGGCTGTCAGCATTGAAGAAAGCGCTTACTTGAACAACTGCCTGGAGACTACGGCGACCAGCCGAGGGCTACAAGACCATGAGGCAACCGTTACATTAACGTGACATTCAAGTTGATTCCATGTTTCGGCTTGGTGCGCCCTGCGCCCTGCGGCCCGCCGGCGCCGCGCCAGGCGCCAGGGCGGTTAGCCGGTAAATTCTTTAGCCCAAAACGGTGCAACATCCTTCGCCTTAACTGGCTAGTGCACGGAGCGTGAAGCCCGGGTAGCCGTTCGCCGCGACCTCGTCGCACTTTTGCCGGCAGGCGCCGACGCCGCCGACATACGGCCGGAGCACCCGCGGCTTGCCGGGCACGTTCGCGCCGCCCGGGCCGGGCCGGTAGGTCACGCCCCCGCCTGCTCGCGCAGCTGCCGGTCCAGCTGCTCGGTCACGTAGCCGATGGCGTCTGCGCTGCCCGGCAGCAGCCCGACCATGGTGAAGAAGCCGTGCATCTGACCGGGGAACCGGCGCTGCTCCACCGGCACGCCGGCGTCGCGCAGCCGGCCGGCGTACGCCTCGCCTTCGGCGCGCAGCGGATCGTGCTCGGCCGTCAGCACGATGGCGGGCGCAAGCCCGGCGAGATCAGCGGCGCGGTTCGGGGAGGCGTCCGGGTTGAGGCGGCTCACCGGGTCGGGTGCGTAGTGGTCCCAGAACCACACCATCGACTCGCGCGTCAGCAGCAGCTGGTTCTCCGGGTCGGTGTAGGTGTCGGTATCCAGGTCGGCGTCGGTGACCGGGTAAACGAGCACCTGGCTGGCGATCTTAGGGCGGCCGGCGTCCCGCGCCTTCTGCGCGGCGACCGCGGCCAGGTTCCCGCCGGCACTGTCACCCATCACCACCAGGGGAACGGGCGTTCCGGCGATCTCGCTCATATGCTCGCTCGCCCATTGCAGCGCGGTCCAGGCGTCGTCCGCTGCTGCCGGGTACCGGTGCTCGGGCGCCAGCCGGTAATCGACGTTGACTACCGCGGCGTGCAGCATGTTCGCCAGCTTCCGGGTCAGGTGGTCGGACTCCTCGATGTTGCCGATCACCCAGCCGCCGCCGTGGTAGTACACCACGAGCGCGCGGATCTCGCCGTCGGGCACCAGGACCCGCAGCGTGATGTGGCCGCCGCCGGGCACCGGGACGTGCTCGTCGTAGGACTTTCCGACCTCGGGGCCGGGCCCGAACAAGTCGCGCAGCGCGGCGGTGAAGCCGCGAGCTTCCTCAGGCGTCATCTCATGCAGCGGCTTGGCGCCGCTGTCGGCTAGCTGACTGAGGAAACCCGCCGTCGCTTCGTCGATCGCCATGCCTGCCTCCGCGGCTCGTCGCGTACTGATCCCGGACTGGCGGCCCGGCGGAGGCACTGGCAGCGGCGAACGGGGTGCGGCGCTGCCGTCCCGCCATGGCCGGCCCTGCGCGCACTGGCCCGCCCTCTGGCGACGGTACTACCGCCTGATACCGGCAGCAATAGCCGCCGGCCGGGCCGGAACCAGCTGGTGCCGACCCGGCCGTCGGCCTAGTCAGGAGGGGCGAGCGTCAGTGCGGGTGCGCAGTCCGGCAGCCTCGCGGCGTAGCCGGTGGCCGACTCGAACGCGCGGGCAACGGCGAGCAGGTCCCAGTCGCCCCGGCGGCAGCCGACCAGTTGCAGCCCGACCGGCAGGCCCGTGCGGGTGAAACCCGCTGGCACGCTGACGGCCGGCAGGCCGGTCGCGGAGATCAGGTAGCACGACGCCATCCAGTCCAGGTACGTCCGCAGCGGACGGCCGTTGATCTCGTGCACCCAGTCGAGTGTCACGTCGAACGGCGCGACCTGGGTGACCGGGCAGGCGAGCACGTCAAAGTCGGCGAAGAACGCGCTGATCCGCTCGGCCAGCCCGGCGCGCAGCACTGTCGCCCGGCTGAGGTCGGTGGTGGCGAGCTCGAGGCCACGCTGGGTGTTCCAGGTGACGTTGGGGCCGACCAGGTCCGGATGCCCGGCCACCAGCCCGGCGCGGAACGTCGCGAAGGCGAAGGCCCGGAAGGTGCGGAACACCTCGTCGGCACCGGACAGGTCCGGCGCGGCGTCGGTGACACTGCCGCCAAGTCCGGCCAGGATCTGCCGCGCGGGAGCGAGCACCTCGAGCACATCGGGCTCGACCGGCAGGCCGAGATCGGGACTCCAGGCGATCCTCAGCCCGGCCAGGTCCCTGTCGAGCAGCGCGCCGATCTGCGCGGGGCTGGCTATCGCAGGCGGCGGCTGGTCCAGGGCCAGCGGAACCCGCGGGTCCGGCCCGGCCAGGACAGCCAGCAGCAGCGCCGTGTCCGCGACCGTGCGTCCCATCGGCCCGGCCACGGCGAACTGGTCGGCGACATCGGCCAGCGGCCAGTCCGGCACCCTGCCCGGGCTCGGGCGCAGCCCGACGACGTTGCAGAAACTGGCCGGGTTGCGCAAGGATCCGCCCAGGTCACTGCCGTCGGCCAGGGCGACGAAGCGGGCAGCGAGCGCCGCCGCCGCGCCGCCGCTGCTGCCGCCTGCGCTACGGTCTAGCTGATAAGGGTTGCGGGTGGCGCCAAACACCGGGTTGACGGTATGCGAGCCGGCTCCGAACTCCGGCACGTTGGTCTTGCCCAGGCTGATCGCGCCTGCCCGCGCCATCCGCTGCACGACGAGCGCGTCGCGCTGTGGCACGTTGCTCGCGAACAACGGCGAGCCGTAGGTGGTCCGGACGCCCGCGGTGTCGGCCAGATCCTTGTGCGCCACCGGCAGCCCGTGCAGCAGGCCAAGCGGGCCGCCGCGGGCGGCTGTCTCGTCGGCCTGCGCGGCCCGTGCCATTGCCGCCTCGAACGTGCGGGTGACGATGGCGTTGATGGCCGGGTCGAACGCCTCGATGCGGGCGACGTGCGCCGAGATCACCTCGCGCGCCGACACCTCGCGTCGGCGCAGCATCTCAGCGAGCACGACGGCATCCTGCAGGCACAGGCCGGTCACGCAGCCACCGTAGACGATGTCAGGCGAGCAGGTACCGGCGGGACATCGGCACGGTAGCGGCTGGCGGCGCTGCCAGCATCCGGCCACCGAGGCTGACGGTGCCGTCGGCCGGGTCGACATCGACCTGCGGCCAGGCGCGCCCGGCGATCAGGTCGCCCCGCCGGACCGATCGCGTGCCGTGCACGGCGGCGAAGCGGCGTCTGCTGCCGATCTTGCCGGCGACGCCGTCGTCCAGTGCCGCCTGCGAGACGAAGGTCACCGACAGCGACGGCGGCGCGTTGCCCAGGCCGCCCCAGTGGGCGCCGTAGCGGCGCGGCTCGGCGGCCTCGACCGATGCGTTTCCCTCGCCGATGGCACCCCAGGCGAAGTGACCGGACTTAAGGATCAGCTCCGGGCGCACGCCGAAGAAGGCGGGACGCCAGAGCACTATGTCGGCCAGCCGGCCGGGTGCCAGCGTGCCGACCTCGGCCGCGATGCCGTGCGTCAGCGCCGGCTCGATCGTGTACTTGGCGAGGTATCGCAGCACCCGCTCGTTGTCGTCCGGGCCGAGGCCGTCGTCGCACAGTGAGCCTGGCCGCCGCGGGGCAAGCCGGGCGACGGCCGGGCCGTCCGGCCAGCCTGTCCCGGCCTCGGTCGCCCGCCAGGCCTTCATGGCATGGGCGAGCTGCCAGGTGCGGCGCACGGTCTCGCCGATCCGGCCCATGCCCTGGGAGTCGCTGTTGATGATGGCGATAGCACCGAGGTCGTGCAGTGGTCCTTCGGCAGCCATCGTCGGCGGGTGCACCCGCTCCGCCGCCAGGAGGCGGTCGCCGGGGTCGGTTCCCGAGCCGCCGTGCACGGCGATGATCATCTCGGGATGCTCGGCCGCGGCGTGCACGCCGTACGGGATGGTCGGCGTGGTCGACGAGCAGATGACGTTGTGCTCGCGGACGAGCCCGATCAGGTCCGGAATGTGGCCGCCGCCGGAGCCCTCGACGTGGTAGGCGTGAATGGCGCGGCCGCCGATCGCGGCGACGGTGTCCTGCAGTTCGCACGACTCGTTGAGCCCGTCAGTGTGCAGCGCGACGGCGACGTCGTGGGAGTCGGCGAGGCGCAGCACTGCGTCGACGATCTCCGGATAGGCCCCCCAGTCTTCGTGGATCTTGAGGCCGACGGCGCCGGCTGCCAGCACCCGTTCGAGCGCGGCGGGAGCCTGCGTCCTGGCGCTCGCCTGCAGCCCGAGGTTGACGGGAAGCTGCTCGAACGCGCGGAGCGTGGCGCTCATCGCGGCCGGCGGCTCCTCGAAGCCGGCGGTGATCAAGGTGGTGACTCCGGCGCTGAGCGCGACCGGGACTAGCCGCGGCGTGATGAGGTGCACGTGCGAGTCGACAGCGCCCGCGGTGGCGATGAGCCCGTAACCCATGATCGGCAGCGTGTTGGGCCCGATCGTCATGTCCACGCCGGCCGTGATGTCGGGGTTGCCGGCCCGGCCGATGCCCACGATGCGTCCGCCGGATATGCCGATGCTGGCCTTCAGCACGCCGAGCAGCGGATCAACGACGAGTACGCCGGCGATCAGCACGTCCAGCTCGCTCGCGGAGGTCGCGCTGTCCTGCTGCGTCATCCGGGACCGGATGTTCTTGGCGTACCCCCAGAGCGGCTCGTCGCCGTAGCCGACGTGATCGGCTTCCACCCGCAGCCACAGATCGGTGTCCGCGAGCCGGACGCGGTCACCGGTCGTCGGGCCGAACCTCAGGGTGTAGGCATCCTGGCGCACGCCGGCCACCGTTTCAGGCCGGGCCGGCGACGGGCGCGGTGGTCACGGATTCGGGACGGAATGGCACGAGGTCGACCTCCCTGATCTCGCCGGGCGCCCAGCGAACCGACGCGCCGGCCGGTATGTCCAGCCGGTAACCCACTGCCGCGGCGCGGTCGAACTCCAGCCGGGAGTTGACGCGCCAGAACGGGTAATGCGACGACACCCGGATCGGCCTGGCCGAGGAGCTGGTAACCCGGATCCGCAGCCTGGGCTGACCAGGGGTGAGCGGGATCTCACCGGCGGGCACCCGGATCTCGCCCGGCCGCGCGATGTTGCCTGGCTGACTGCCAGTGCCGGTGCCGAGCGGGTCACGCAGCACCGCCAGGCGCGTCCCGTCCTCGAGCAGTACTTCGATCCTGATCTCCGCCACCAGGGCCGGCACCCCGTCCAGCACCTCGTCCGGCCCGACGGCTGACCGGCCGGCCGCGAGAACGGCGTCAAGCGACGCGCCCGCCCGGGCGGCGCGGTGCATCTCATCGCAGATCAGCGCGGTCGCCTCCGGCGCATTGAGCCTGACGCCGTCGCCTCGGGTGCGGCGGGCCAGCTCGGCGGCCGTGAAGATGCGGAGCCGGTCTTCCTCGGTCGGGCTGAGGTACATGCCACTCCAGGCTGTCGGCCGCTGACGCGCTGGCCATGAGTTTAGGCCGGCCAGCGGGCACAATGACGCCATGCAGGTCATGTCTGTCACCGGCCCCGTCGAGGCGTCCGACCTCGGAGTCGTGCTGCCGCACGAGCACGTGTTCGCTGACCTGGTCCGGGAGTACCGGGGTACCGGACTGCTCAACGACGAGCACCTGGCGCGCCAGGAACTCGGCTTGCTGCGCGAGGCAGGCGGGCAGACCCTGGTCGACCTGACGCCGGACGAGATCGGCCGGGATCCCGCAGCGCTCCAGCGAGTCGCCAGGGCGGCTGGCGTCACCATCATCATGGGCTGCGGCCATTACCGGGATCCGTACCTGAACCGCGAGTGGTTCGACCGGCACGCCGTTGATGCCATCGCGGATGAGATGGTCGCGGACATCGAGGAAGGCGTGCACCAGACCGGCATCCGGGCCGGCATCATCGGCGAGATCGGCGCCGACAAGTGGTATATCTCGGCGGCTGAAGAGCGGTCCTTCCGGGCGGCGGCACGCGCGCACCTGCGGACCGGGCTGACGATCAGCACGCACGCGGCCCGGTGGCCGGTCGGCCTGGAGCAACTGCGGCTGCTCGGCGAGGAGGGCGTGGACCCGCGGCGGGTCATCGTCGGTCACGCCGACACGGTCCCGATCCCGGACTACCATCTGGCGCTCGCTCGGCAGGGCAGCTATGTCTCCTTCGACTCGATCGGCACCGGCACTGCCTACGATCTGCGCCGGGCGGTGGACTACGTGCTGGCCCTGGTGCGGGCCGGCTTCGGCGCCCAGGTGCTGCTGTCGCACGATGTCTTCCTGCGCGGGCACCTGCGGGCTGACGGCGGCCCTGGCTACGGCTATCTGCTGACCGATTTCCTGCCGCTGCTCATCGATGCCGGGCTCGACCGCCAGGAAGCGCAGAGCCTGGTGACCGCCAACCCGGCAGCCGCGCTGACCGGCGGCGCTCACCGTTAGCGGCTCAATCGGCCGGCGGTCGGCTGCGGCTCAGCGGCGCGGGGCGCGGAATCTGGCCCTCCGCAGGACCATTGCGATGCAGAAGTCACGCTGTTAACTTGGAAATCCGATCCCGCAATCGTGCGAACTAAAAGAGAACCTGGGCAGGGCAGAGAACCGGCAATCGCGCCTGGCGTGGCGCCGCCGGGGAAGGGATGCGCGGTGGCCGAAGGCGCCGTTCCCAGCGGACAGTCAGCAGCCCCGTCGCCAGGCGGGGCGAGCCTGTTCGTTCGGCAGTCATCCGGTTTGGTGCGCGAGGTCAGCGTCCTCAACGCGCTGTTCTATAACACAGCCGCGTTCATCGGAACCGGCGTCGGCTGGTACACGGCGTTCTACGGGCTGGCGTTCCTGCCGGTCGGGCTGCTCGGCCCGTTCTCCACCTACGGCTGGGCGGCCATCATCACCGCGTGCTTCGGCGTCCTGCTCGCGCTGATCTTCTCGTCGCTGGCCACGGTCATGCCCCGGTCCGGCGGTGACTACGTGTTCACCAGCCGGTTCATCCCGAAGGCCGGGCCGTTCCTGGGCTGGCTAGAGGGATTCACGCTGTGCTTCGCCTCGCTTGCCGTCATCGCGTTCGAGATCCCGGTCATACTGCGCAACCTGCAGATCGACGGTCTGATCGTCTGGGTTGGCACCGGGTCCTCGTTCTTCAAGGGCGCCGACAACTGGTTCAGCCAGGGCGGCGCGATCACCGAGTGGCCAGGCTTCATTGCCAGCCTGGTCGTGCTGCTGCTGGTGGTGATCGTCGTCATCCAGCCCACCCGCAGGCTGCATCGCATCGTCACGGTGCTAGCAGCGGCCGGCGTCGCTGCGGCCCTCCTGATGTTCTTCGCGGGGCTGCCACTCATCAGCCCGTCGCACCTGGACGCGAACCTGCCGCGCTACACCGGCATGACGGTGGCGCAGATCCAGAAGGCGGCCGACACCTACGGGGTCGCCGGGCACGGCGTGAGTTTCGTTCCGTCAACGCTGTCGATCTTCGTCTTCCTGGTGCTGTTCAATTACATCGGTTTCCAGTACAGCGCCTACATCGCCGGCGAGGTCCGCGGCAACATCAAGCGCGGCATCATGATCGCGGTGCTGGGCGCGCTGTCCATCGGCGTCCTGCTGAACTCGGTCTACATCGACCTGCTGTCCCGGCGGCTCGGCTTCAAGCTTCAGCTCGGCTGGAGCGCGCTGTTCTGGTCAGGCAGCCCGAAGACGCCGCTGGGCCAGCCGAATGCGGCGCCTTTGCTGGCCGCCATGTCGCGGCCCGGCGGCTGGTTCCTGTTCCTGGTGATCAACTTCTTCGGCGGCATCCTGCCGTTCGTGCTGATCCCCGTCTACATCAACTTCATGAGCCGGATAGTGCTGGCATGGGGCCTGGACCGGCAGGTGCCGAGCTGGTTCTGCAAGATCAACGAACGGGTCCGCGCCCCGCTGAACGCGATCCTGACCCTCGTCGGCATCTCCGTGGCGCTGGTGGTCTTGGAGAACTTCTCCTTCCTGCCCGCCAGCGTCGCGCCAGGCGGCAAGCTGGACCTGGCCGGGTCGGCGTGGTTCAGCGGGCTGTGTGCGCTGCTCGCCTGGCTCATGCCTGGCGTCAATGCCATCGTCGCCCCGTTCACCCGGCCTGACCTGCTTCGCAGCGCGCCATGGCGAAGATGGCTTCCGGTGATGGGTGTGGTGTGGCTGGCGTTCGGCGCGATCGTGTACTGGTACGCGGGCATCGATCCGATCATTACCGCGATCAAGCACCTGCTCAAGCCTGGCGCATCGCAGAGCGTGCTGAGCTACCTGAACACCTCCGGCGTGACGTTCATGCTCGGCGTCGTGGTGATCGCCGTCATCATCTACTGGATCCGCGACATCCAGAACCGGATAAACGGCATCGACCTGTCGCTGCTGTACAAGACCGTCCCGCCGGACTGAGCCGGCGATCGCGTGGTGCCAGTAATCGCATGGTGAGCATCTCCGGCGCGGCCAGGCCGGCCGACTTCGCCTTCGTCAGCGGTGCCATCTATCGGGTCAACGCTGCCCGCAGCTGGGCTCAGGCCGTGGCAGTCAACGGCGACAGGATCATGGCAGTCGGCTCAGAGTCGGACGTGCGCCCGTTCATCGGCGCCGGCACGACGGTCATCGACCTGCGCGGCCGGATGCTGGTGCCCGGCTTTCAGGACGCGCACGTGCACGCCTCCGGCGGCGGGCTCGACCGGCTCCGCTGTGACCTCACGCAGGTGCACGGGCGCGCCGGGTACCTGCGGCACGTTGCCGCCTACGCCAGCAGTCATCCAGGCGAGGAGTGGATCACCGGCGCTGGCTGGCACATGGACGCCTTCCCCGGCGGCATTCCGACCGCCGCCGCCCTGGACGAGGTCACCGGGGACCGCCCGGCGTTCCTGATCAACCGGGATCACCACGGCGGCTGGGCGAACTCGGCAGCGCTGCGGCGGGCGGGCGTAGACGCCGGCACGCCGGACCCGCCGGATGGCCGGATCGAGCGGGACAGCGAGGGCCGGCCTGTCGGTGCCCTGCAAGAGGGCGCGATGCGGCTGGTGGAATCGGTGATCCCGGCGCCCACCCTGCAACAGCGGATCGCCGGCGTGCTGGAAGGCCAGCGATACCTGCACGAGCTCGGAATTACCGCGTGGCAGGAGGCAATCGTCGGCGACTATCCCGGCGTTCCCGATTGTTACGAGGCCTATCAGCAGGTGGCGGCGGACGGCCGTCTTACCGGCCGCGTCGTCGGGGCACTGTGGTGGGACCGGACGCGAGGCGAAGATCACGTCGAGGAGCAGGTCGCCGAGCTTGTCGAGCGACGTGCTGCCGCCACGCATGGCTCCTTCAGCGCGGGCACCGTAAAGATCATGCAGGACGGCGTCTGCGAGAACTTCACCGCCGCTTTGCAGGCCGATTACCTGGGCGGAGTCGCCCCGGCGAGCCACAGCGCGGGACTCAGCTACCTCGAGCCGGCCCTGCTGCGGCGAGTGATAGTCCGGCTGGACGGGCTCGGCTTCCAGGTTCATGTGCACGCGATCGGCGACCGCGCGGTCCGTGATGCCCTGGACGCATTCACGGCGGCGCGCTCCGCCAACGGCCCGAATGACCTGCGGCACCACATCGCGCACTTGCAGGTCGTGCATCCGGATGACCTGGCCAGGTTCAGGCAGCTTGATGTCACCGCGAATGCCCAGACCCTGTGGGCCTGCTACGACCGCCAGATGACGGAACTCACCCTGCCGTTCCTGGGGCCGGAGCGCTCGGCCCGGCAGTACCCGTTCGGCAGCCTGGCCCGGGGCGGCGCGAGCCTCGCGATCGGCAGCGACTGGCCGGTCTCCAGCCCCAACCCGTTGTGGCTGCTGCATGTGGCGGTCAACCGGATGGCACCGTGGGACATCGCGGCCGATCCGGAGCCGCGTAGCCGCGAGCCGTTCCTGCCGGCCGAGCGGCTCGACCTGCCGACCGCTCTGGCCGCCGCCACGGCAGGCTCCGCGCGCGTCAATCATTTCGATGACACCGGCACCATCCAGGCTGGTTACCGCGCGGATCTGACGGTCCTGGACCGCAACCTGTTCGACTACCCGGCCGGGGAGATCGGGACTGCGCAGGTGGACCTGACCATGGCGGGCGGCCGTATCGTGTATGCCAGGCCCGGTGCCAGCGAGTGAGCGTGCTGCCGCGGGCCGAGTGAGGAAGAGGCAGCATGCCGTTTCTTGGCAGGAAACCAAAGAAGGACGTCGTCCGGCTGTACGTGGTCTCGGACTTCCACGCGTCCGCGCCGGCCTGGCGGAAGATGCTGAACGCCGTGCGGATGAACATCTACAAGGCAGATGCTGTGCTGTATGCGGGTGATCTCACCGGCAAGGCGATCGTGCCAGTGGTTCAGGACGACGACGGGTGGGCGGCAGAGTTGCTCGGCCAGAAGCGACGGCCGAGGAACGAGCGGGAACTGCAGGACCTGGACCGGGACATCGCCGCGCTCGGCTACTACCCGTTCCACACCACCCGCGCTGAGGTGGATGCCCTGCACGGCGATGCCGGCGAGCTCAGCAAGCTGTTCGCCCGGCAGATCCGTGACCAGGTGACCGAATGGATGACGGTGGCAGCCGACCGGCTGGAGGGCTGCGATGTTCCGGTCTTCCTGATCCCCGGCAATGACGATCCGTATGAGATCGACGAACCGCTGTCCGCCAGTGAGCGCGTCATCAACGTCGACCGCAGGGTGGCCGAATTGCCCGGTGGCCTGGAGGTGATCGGGCTGGGCCTGTCCAGCCCTACCCCCTGGTCCACCCCGCGCGAGATCTCCGAGCACGACTTCCGTGAGGCGATCTTCCGTCTCGGTGACCAGGTGAAGGACCCGCGCCGCACGATCTTGCTGACGCACTGCCCGCCGTACGACTCCGGGCTCGACATCGCGCCGGTGCTTGATGACAACATGCGCCCGATCGTGTCGGCCGGCGACCTGTTGCGCGGCCCGGTCGGCTCGACCGGCGTGCGTGAAGCCGTCGAGCAACTGCACCCGCTGCTCAGCCTGCACGGCCATATTCACGAATCGGCAGGGGATGCGAAGATCGGCCCGACACTGTGCCTCAATCCCGGCAGCGAGGCTGCCTACGGGATCGTGCGCGGCTACCTGGTCGACGTGAGCGCCGACGGGATCGAGCGCTTTTTCCGAGTGGAAGGCTGAGCGTGCCAATGACAGATGCAGCCCAGGTGCCCGCCGCCCCGCCGGAGGCAATGGCCGAGGCCATGAGCCTGATCCAGGCCGCCGCGCAGCAAGGCATTACGGTGCGCCTGCTCGGCGGCATGGCGGTACGCGTGCTGTGCCCGGACTACCCGCCCCGTCCGGCCGCCGGCCTGCAGGATATCGACCTGGCCTCCGTGACCTCCTCCCGGAAGGCGCTGCAGAGCTTCATGCTCGAGCAGGGCCACCAGCCGGACAAGAACTTCAACGCGCTGTACGGGCACAAGCAGCTCTACTTCGTGTCGGCCGTCAGCGGCCGGCCCATCGACGTGCTGATCGACAAGCTGGCCATGTGCCACGAGCTCGATTTCCGTGACCGGATCGCCCGCATGCCGTACACCCTTGACCCGCTTGACGTGCTGCTGTCCAAACTGCAGATCGTCAAGCTGAACGAGAAGGACGTCCGCGACATCGTGTACTTGCTCTCCGGCTACCCGGTGCGGGATGGCGCTGAAGCAGGCACGATCTCCCTCGGCTTGTTCCGGCCCATCGTCGGGGACGACTGGGGCTGGTGGCGCACGGTCACGATGAACCTGGACAAGATCCGCGGGCTCACTGCCGAGAAGCCGGAGCTGGTGCCGTCCGGCGCGAGTCATGATCCCGCCGCTCAGAGCGCCGTCCTCATCGCGGCGGCGGAGGACGCCCCGAAATCACGGCGCTGGAAGCTGCGCGCGCGAGTCGGGGACCGGGTCCGCTGGTATCAGGAGCCGGAGGAGAGCACCCATCACTAGCCCCCGGACCGGTGCTGCGATGATGCGGTCATGTCTTCGTTCCCAGCGACCTTCGCCGATGACGTTATCGGTCGGCCAGCCAAGGCCCAGTTCGAGGCCTTCCTTGACGAGCATCGCAGTGCGCTCAACGGCTGCCTGGACGGGCTGACGCAGGAGCAGGCGAGGCGGTCGCTGGTGCCGTCGCGCACCACGCTGCTGGGCCTGGTCAAGCACGCGACGTTCGTCGAGAAGGTCTGGTTCGATGAGGCGATCACCTGCCGGTCACGCGCCGAGATCGGCATCCCGGCGACCCCGGACGAGTCGTTCATCCTCGCTGACGACGACACCATCGCCGCTGTCCGGCAAGCACACCGCGAGGCATGCGAGGCATCGCGGAAGGCAACCTCAGGCCTGGGGCTCGACGACATCGTCCGCGGGAATCGCCGCGGCCCGCTTCCGCTGCGCTGGGTGTACCTGCACGTACTGCGCGAGCTTGCCCAGCACTGCGGACACGCCGACATCCTTCGCGAGCAGCTCGCCAACGGGTAGCGCACCGGCGCGCGGTAGATCCGGGTCATCGGCCACCGGTCATCGGCTACCGCCGCCGGTCAGGGGCCGCCGGTCAGGGGCCGCCGGTCAGGGCAGTGCCGGGACCGGCGGAAGCTAATGTGGATGAGTGGACTTCAGTCCGGACCTGCGGCCCGCGGTTATCGCTGGCGAGGTGACGGTCTCTATCCGGCTCTGGCAGCGGCCCAGGGTGCGCGTCGGCGGCCGGTACCGGGTCGGCCCGGCGATGATCGAGGTGGACGCCGTCGAGCTTGTGCCGTTCAGTTCGGTCAGCGCGGAGGACGTCCAGCGGTCCGGTGAGGCCGACCGGGACACGCTGCGGCAGCGGGCCGCGCACGCCGGGCCGATCGGCGACGACACGCTGGTGTACCGGGTCGAGTTCCACCTCGCCGACGGCGAGACCTAGCTGGCGAGCGCTGCCCGGCCGGTCCGGCGCACATCCTGTTACTTTCCAGGCTTCTGCCGCCTGAAATAGTCCTTTTATCCCCGGCGAACCAACAGGGAGTCGGCTGCTGGGGTTTTGGTTCGCTGGGATCTGGGTTGGCCGGGGTTGGCTGCTGGTCGGTTATGCGCCTGGCCGGTGACGGGCCTACTGTTCCGAGAGGATTGCCTCGAGCTCGGCAAGCGGGTCGCGGACGACCGGGCCAGTGGTCCTGACAACAGCCCGGCGGATCATGCCGGGGAACGGGAACGGCGCTGTGTAGCCAGTGCCGATCGCAGGACCCCACTCGTAGCCGCAGGTCAGGCCCACTCCGGTGCCGCTGAAGCCGGACGGGGTGAACCTGGGGATCACGCCGCGGCCGATTTCGCGCCCGTCACAGCGCAGCACTCCGATGCCGCCGAGACCGTCGTCCTTGCTGAACTCGTACTCGACTCGATGGTCGCCCGGCGGGATGATCTCGCTGGCCTCCACGACGTGCCGCTCCTTCCCGTAAAGGTTGTGCACGTAACGAACCCTGCCGCGCAGGATGTGCAGCGACCAGCCGCCGAGGGCCGAGCCGAGCGCCAGCAGCACGCCGTCGGCACCGCCCGTGTCGTCGGCACCGCCCGCGTCGCCAGCACCGCCCGTGTCGTCGGCACTGGGGCTAGCCGAACCGGGGCTAGCCGCGCCGGGAATGGCCGCGCCGGGAATGGCCGCGCCGGGAATGGCCGCGCCGGGGCTCGTCGCAGCCGGAGTCGTGAGGTCGACCGTGATGAGATGCGACCTGTTACGGACGTTGACCGCGACCGCCTCCGGAACCGGTGCCCCGCCCTGGTGATAGCGGAACTCGTCGCGCGGCTCGCGGCGGTCCGGCTTGGGATGCACCAGCGCCCACAGCACCCGGTTGTCGAGCGGCAGGACCTGGTTGCGGCGGGCCTGCGCCCACCACAGCTCGATCAGCTCAGCCAGCAAGCCGGGGTGGTCTCGCGCCAGGTCCCGTGACTCGGACAAGTCCTCGGCCACGTGGTAGAGCTCCCAGACGTCGTCCTCGAACGGCGCGTTCGGGTTCTGATCGTCATACAGCGGCCCTACCGGGTGGAAAGTGACCGCCTTCCAGCCGCGGTGGTAGATCGCCCGCGACCCGAACATCTCGAAGTACTGCGTCTCGTGCCGTCCCGGCTCGGCCTGCGTGCCCGGCGGCAGCAGGTAGGCGAAGCTGATGCCGTCGACGGGTGCCTGCGCGATGCCGTCGATCTGCCCGGGCAGCGGGATGCCGGCCAGTTCGGTCAGCGTCGGCAGGACGTCGATGGCGTGCGCGAACTGGTGCCGGATCGCACCGGCGGCGAGCAGTCCCCGCTGCCCGCCGCGCGGCCAGGAGATGATGCAAGGATCGGCTACACCGCCCTCGTGCACCTCCCGCTTCCACCGCCGGAACGGGGTATTGCCGGCCATCGTCCAGCCCCACGGATAGTTGTTGTGCGTCAGCGGACCGCCGATGTCGCCGAGCCGGGCGAACATCTCGTCTGGCGGTGCGGGGTCGATGTTCACCAGCCGCACGTCGTTGATCGAGCCCTCGGCACCGCCCTCGGCGCTGGCGCCGTTATCCGAGACCACGCAGACTATGGTGTTGCCGAGTTCACCCCGTTCCCGCAGAAAGTCCAGGAGACGGCCGACCTGCTCGTCGGCATGCGACAGGAACCCCGCGAAGCACTCCATGAAGCGCGCGGCGACCTGGCGCTCGCGCGGGGCCAGCGAGTCCCACGCGGGCACCCACGGTGGCCGCGGCGACAGCGCTGTGCCGGCCGGGAGCAGGCCCGTTGCCAGCTGGCGGGCGAAGACCTGGTCGCGCCAGGAGTCCCAGCCCGCTTCGAACCGGCCGCGATAGCGCTCGAGCCAGCGGGCCGGCGGCTGGTGCGGTGAGTGGCACGCCCCGGTCGCGAAGTACAGAAAGAACGGCTTGGCAGCATCGACGGCCCGCAGGTCGCCGAGAAACTCGATGGCGCGGTCGGCGAGGTCTTCGGTGAGGTGGTAGCCGTCTCCGGCGGACCTGGGCGGGCGCACCGCGTGGTTGTCGTGATACAGGGCGGGCACGAACTGGTGCGTCTCGCCGCCATGGAACCCGTACCAGCGGTCGAAGCCCCGCGCCAGCGGCCAGCTGGCCCGAGATGCCGCCATGCTGGTCTCGTCTTCGGGTGACAGGTGCCATTTACCGACCGCGTAGCTTGCATAGCCGGCGGCGCGCAGGATCTCCGGCAGATAGCCGTTCTCCCGCGGTGGCTTCCCCCAGTAGCCGGGATAGCCGATAGCCAGGTCGGCGACCCGGCCCATTCCACTGCGGTGGTGGTTGCGGCCGGTCAGCAGGCAGGCGCGGGTCGGCGAGCACAGCGCGGTGGTGTGAAAGTTCGCCAGCCGGACACCCGAGGCGGCCAGGCCGTCGAGTACCGGCGTCTCGATGTCCGAGCCGTAGCAGCCGATCTGCGCGTAGCCGACGTCATCGAGGACGACGAGCACGATGTTGGGTGCCCCGGCCGGGGGAGCGGGCTCGGCCGGCCACCATGGCTGGCTATCCCGCCAGGTGGTGCCGATGCGGCCGCCGAAGTCTGCTGTCACCTGCACTGCCTCTCCGATCGTGGCGGTCGGCCGGTTCTGCTGCTGTCCGGTTCTGCCGCTGCCCGGTTCTGCTGCCGTATCGGCTCATGCTGCCAGAGCCTGGTCGGTACCGTTGACCCGTGGCGGGCGAACTGGCAGCCCCGAGGGGAAGCGGCTGGCAGGTGGCAGCCCGTTACCTCATCGGCGTGGCCGTCGGGTGCCTTGCGCTGGCGCTGCTGCTGCCGAAGCGGAGCGAGCTCATCGCGGCCTGGCATCAGCTCGGCAGCGCCAGTCCGGGCTGGCTGGCCGCCGCGATCGGGGCCGAGGCGCTGTCGTTGCTGACGTTCGCCTGGCTGCAGCGGCGGGTGCTGCGGCTGAGCGGCGCCCGGGCGCGGCTGCCAGGGCTGTTCGCGCTGTCGCTCGGGAACGACGCCATCGCGAATACCGTGCCGGGCGAGCCGGCTGTGTCCAGCGCTTACCGGTACCGGTATTACCGGCGCAACGGGGCGAGCGGCGCGAGCGCGGGCTGGACTATCTTCACGATCCTGCTCGCACAGGCGATCGGGATGTCGCTGGTGCTGCTACTCGGCGTGGTCGTCGCGCTCGCGGGCAGCACCAGCCTGGCCGACGCGGGCGTCACCGTAGCGGGCTTGCTGATCGTAGCCGCGGCCGGGGCCATCCTGATCCGCCGTGACCTGGTGCTACGGCTGGCCGGGGCGGTACTGCGGTTGCTGCGGCGGCTGACCGGCTACCCGCGCGGCAGCATTGGCGCCCGCATCGATGCCACCCTGGCACGGATGCGGGAGATCCCGCTGACCAGCAGGGCGATGGCAGGGATCGTGGCGATCGCCACCGCTGTCTGGGGCGCCGACTTCCTCTGCCTGCTCTGCGGCTTCCGCGCGGTGCACGCCGCCATTCCGTGGTACGGAGTGCTGCTGGCGTACGGGGTGGCTCAGGTAGCCGGGTCGTTCCCGCTCGTGCCGGGTGGCCTTGGCATCGTGGAGGGAAGTCTCGCTGTCGTGCTCGCCGCCTACGGCGCCGGGCGGGTCAGTGCGGTGTCGGCGGCCCTCGCCTTCCGGATGGTGAACTTCTGGCTCGCTATCGCGGTCGGCTGGGTCTGCGTCCTGTTCATCGCGAAACGCCGTCGCACCATGATCCGGGAGACTTCGGCAGGTGAGAGCAGCCGCACGTCGCCCTCTCCGGGACCGGGAGAGGGAGCGGGAGAAGGAGAGGGAGCGGCAGCGGGTTAGCAGGCGACCGCCCGGTCCGACTCACTCCGGACCGTGCTGGGCTGCGGCTCCCGGGCCGGTGTCCGTCGGGACCGCTGGCTGCCGGGGCCGACCAGTCCCGTCTCGTAGGCCGCGACGACTGCCTGAACCCGGTCGCGTAGCTGCAGCTTGGCCAGGATCCGCGCCACGTGCGTCTTGATCGTCGCCTCGCTCGGCGTTAGCTCCACGGCAAGGTCGGCGTTGCTCAGGCCATGTGCCATCAGGCGCAGCACTTCAAGCTCGCGTGGCGTCAGCTCGGACAAGTTCGCATGGGCGGCAGTACGCCCTGCCGCCGGCGGCGCGAACCGCTCGACCAGGCGCCGGGTAATAGACGGGGCCAGCAGGGCGTCGCCTGAGCGCACCATCCGGACGGCGGGGACAAGCTGTTCGGGCGAGACATCCTTGAGCAGGAAACCGCTTGCACCAGCCGTGAGCGCCGCATAGACGTACTGGTCAAGGCCGAAGGTCGTCAGGATGAGGACCCGGCAGCCGCTTGCCGACGGAGCGGCGAGGATCTCGGACTGCAGGCGGCGGCCACGACCACGCCGGCCGGAGCAAGCGCGAGCAGCGCCGCGCCCCCGGAAGCGGCGTGCTTCCGCTCGGTACCAAGCTGACCCTGCCCGGCGTGCCAGGAAAGCCGAGGCTGACCGTGGTCGGCTTTGCCAGCTCGGTCACCGGATCGGCGGCAGGCTGGGTGACGCCGGGCGGCCGCGTTGCGCCCGGCTGGCAGACGCTGGCCGCGATCCAGCCCGGCCTGACGCCCATCCGGTACGACGTCGGGCTGCGACCCGGCATCGACGAGGCGGCTACGTACAGGGCCTCAGCAACAGGCTCGGGCAGGACTATGCCGTCTTCCGCAACCAGCGGAGCTCTCAGGTGGTCGGCCTGATGGTCGCCCTCCGGAACGGGACTAGTGGCAGGGCTGATCGCCGGGCCGGCCGACGTCCGGCTCCACCGGGTCGTGCTGCCGGCGATGGCCAGCGCGGCCGACGTTGGAGTGCCTGCCAACCTGATGAACGTCTACCATCCGGCGGAAATGGCGGGGCTGGCCTTCGCCGGACCGGCTATCGCGATTGCCGGTGCCCTGGCAATCCCCGGCAGCCTAGAGCGGTCCGCAGCCTCGGTCCCTGGCGAGTCGCGCCATGGCCCGCCTCATCTGGTCAGCCGACGGCGCGTCCGGCAGGCTCGCACCGCCGGTGTGCTGAAATGCGTCGAGAACGAGCGCCACGAATCGCTGCCAGGCGCCCGGCGCGTCAGCACCGGTGACGTGCGCGACCGCGGCGTTGGCAATCAGGACCAGCAGGAGATCCTCGGCGGCGAAGTCCGGCCTGAGGCGTCCTGCTGCCTTGGCGTTCTCCACGAGCTGGCTCACGTGCGCGTGCGCCGCGGTCCGCAACTTCTCGACGTCCTCGCTGGCTGGCAGTGTCATCGAGAGCAGATCACTGAGACCCCTGTCGCCTGCTTGCAGCTCGCAGATCCGGCGAATCAGGCCGGCGAACCCGTCCCACGGGTCTGGCTCGGCCAGTGCCTGGCTGGCTGCTGCCTCGTACTGGATAAGCTTTTCCATCAGCGCGGCAGCGATCAGCCGCTCCCGGGTCGGGAACCTCCGGTAGAGGGTGGCGATGCCGACCTGGGCACGCCTCGCGATCTCCTCCAGTGGCGCCCGCAAGCCCTGCTCTGCGAAGACTTCCCTGGCGGCAGACAGAATTGCCACCCGATTGCGCGTCGCGTCGGCCCGGAGATTGCGCGCGGGCGTCGGGTCCGGGATATCCGCCACGACGGCCGGGCCGCACTGAGCAGGAAGCGCCATCAGCACATGCTAGGTGACGCGATCTCCTAGGTCAGCCCGACAGCTCGGCAGGCAGATGCGGTCCGCACCGGCGGGCCGCATCGTCGTCAACTTCGCGGGTTCGCTAGGTGCTGCAGTGGCCGTTCACAGGAGTCGCCAGGGCCGCCGAACTGTCCCAGACGAGCAGCGCGAAGGTCGTAAGGTTTACTTTCTGTTCGCTGCCGGCAAGTCGGCGTTTCGCTGCCTGGCTCAGTGGCTTGTGAGCCTGGAACAGCACAAGGCCGTTGGCGGCGTGGAAACCGATAAGGATCTTGGCCCCGCGAGGCATCGCTGATGGCCTGATCTCGAACCAATCCCTGGTGCTGCTTACCGGAATCGCAGGGAACACCGCCGGAACCTCCGGCTGGCCCGCTGCCGGAAACGGGCAGACGGTGCGGTCGAGCACGACCGCCGGTACACCGGCTTCGGCCAGTGCCCGGCGCAGCAGTCCGAAGTTCTCGTCCTGGCGCATGCTCAGCGTCACGATGCCGTCGGTACGGCGAGTGACCGTCCACGCGGTCGTGTGAATCTGCAGCATCGGATTGTGCGCATGTCCTGGCAGCGGCACTGGCCAGGGACGTACTGCCAGCAAGATGCCACCGGCGACCGCGACAACCGCGGCGGCAACCAGGGCACTTCGCCGTCGCCGTCGCAGTCGGCGCCTGCCCCTGGCGATGATCACTTGCGGCGCGACCCGCATACGCACTGATTGACCGTACTGAGCCGCAGTCAGGTCGGCGCGGACCGCCTCGAGCATGCTCGCATCGTCACTACTGATGAAAGAACTCAACGACGCACCTCCTCTGGGGCCATGCCCCCGTGAACAGCGCGAGTCTGCTGACGAGCTAAATCCGAAACTGCCATCCCTCGATGCCAACGTAGGAGAGGTGCGGGGAGATTCTCACGCCGGGCTCCGCGAGAGCCGGGGGGTGCGATTCCCCCGGCTACTCACCTGAGCCCTAGGGTTCGAGGCCATCCCCCCTGTTCAGTGCACCAAGATCACGGACCGCCACGCCCCGACTTCTTCAGTTCGAAGTAGCTGGGCAGCCGGGCTGGCGGCGCGGTTGAGCCCCTGACGATGAGCTCGGGGGTCAGGTAGAGTACCTTCGCCGGCCCGGCGCCGCCGCTCAGCCGCTCGAGCAGCAGCCGGGCGGCTTGCGTGCCGACCTGGTAATGAGAGAACGCCAGCGTCGTCAGCGGCGGCCGCAGCATGTTGATGAACGGCATGTCGTTGAAGCCGACGACGGACATCTCGTCCGGGCAGCTCAGCCCGGCCTCGTCCAGCGCGAGATAGCAGCCGACCGCGAGCATGTCGTTGCCGGCTGCTACCGCTGTGCACGGCCGCCCGGCCGCAAGGATCTGCCGCAGGCAGCGGTAGCCTTCCTCGATCGAGAACGCGCTGGCGAACGCCAGCCGGTGGGCGGGAACCTCCAGGCCGGCCGCCGCCATGCCGGCCCGGAAGCCCCGGTACCTGGCGAGCCCGGTCGACACATCCTGCGGGCCGGCGATGCACGCGATGTCGCGATGGCCGAGCGAGGTCAGGTGACTGACCGCCATCCTGACGCCGCGCTCATTGTCGACGGTTACCGACGGCAGGCTGTTATCTT
This sequence comes from Actinomycetota bacterium, assembly GCA_027314515.1. GTDB lineage: Bacteria > Actinomycetota > Actinomycetes > Streptosporangiales > Streptosporangiaceae > JAJYUU01. The sequence continues at coordinate 22,514 of DAHVAR010000179.1, read as the reverse complement.
CCGCGATCCGGTTCATCAGGACGACCGGCACCCCGGCCCGGATGGCCTCGGTCAGCAATGGGTTGCGCAGGTGAGCGGTGGCCAGCACGTAACCGTCCACGTGCCGGGCGCGCATCTGCTCGAACACGCGGCGCTCCCGTGCGTCGTCGCCGTCGGTATTCCCGATGAGCGCGACGTAGCCGTCAGCCTCGAGCCGGTCCTCCAGGCCGCGGACGATCGGCGGGAAGAGCGGGTTGTTCAGGTCAGGGATGAGCACGCCGATGGTATGCGACCGGCGGGTGCGCAAGCTGCGGGCAACGGCGTTCGGCTGGTAACCGAGCTCGGCTGCCGCGGCGAGCACCCGGTTCGCGGTGTCCTCACTGACCAGCAGCCTGGTATCCGGGTTCAGCGCCCTTGATGCGGTGGCTGGGTGCACGCCAGCCAGGCGGGCGACATCGCGCAGCTTCACGGCTGGCTCGGGCATCGGCGCTCCCGCTCCGCGGGCTTTGCATGGCGTGGTGCTTGCCCGAATCGTATCCTCCGGAACGGGCGATGGGGACGCCGCACCCGCAGCCGGGGCGACGACCGGGTCCTGGCGGGCCTGACAGGCCACTGCTAGGCTCAGGGCAAACGATTGCAGCAACGGTCGCAACGACTCTGGCGATGGAGGGACAGTGAGCGCGCTTCCGACTCGCTATCTCGGCGCGGCGCGGCTGGCGGTACCCGCTGTCGGGCTGGGTTGCATGAGCTTGTCCGGGATGTACGGCACCCCGGAGGAGAGCATCTCGCTGCGGGTGCTGGACCGTGCGCTCGAGCTGGGATGCACGCTTCTCGACACCTCCGATGCCTATGGCCCGTTCACCAACGAGGAGTTGCTCGGACGAGCGCTCGCGGGCCGCCGTGATCAGGTTGTGCTCGCCACGAAGTTCGGGAACGTCCGCAAGCCTGGCGGCGCATTCCTTCGGGCCAACGGCGATCCGGCGTACGTTCCGCAGGCCTGTGACGCGTCGCTGCGGCGGCTGGGCGTTGACTACATCGACCTGTACTACCTGCACCGGGTGGATCCGCAGGTGCCGATCGAGGAGACGATCGGCGCGATGGCCGAGCTTGTCGCGGCCGGCAAGGTCGGCCACCTGGCGATCTCGGAGGCCGCACCGGCCACCATCAGGCGGGCGCACGCGGTGTATCCCATCACCGCGTTGCAGACCGAGTACAGCTTGTGGTCGCGGGAGCCCGAGGCGGAGACCCTCTCCGTGGTCCGCGACCTCGGCATCGGGTTCGTCGCCTACGCGCCGATCGGGCGGGGCTTCCTCGCCGGGCGGTTCAGTGACCCGGCGCAACTGGCGGACGGTGACGTGCGTCGGCAGCATCCCCGGTTCGTGGGCGATAACTTGCGCTCGAACGCCGGGGTCGCCGCGCGGTTGCGCGCCATCGCCGATGCGCGCGGTGTCACCCCTGCGCAGCTCGCGCTCGCCTGGCTGCTGGCTCGCGGCGACGATATCGTCCCGATTCCCGGCACGGCCAGCGTGGAGCACCTCGAGCAGAACATCGCTGCCGCGTCCCTGCAGCTCACGCAGGAGGAACTGGCGAGCATCAGCGCCGCCTTCCCGCCCGGCACCGCGGCGGGTGACCGGTACGCGGACATGAGCACGGTGAACCGCTAAGGCGTGGGTCGTCACTCCCGGACGAACGCCACGATGACGGCTGCGGCGACGACGAACGACCCGGCCATGACGGCGAACGCGACGCTGAAGCCGGCCGCGGTGATGACCCAGCCGAGCGCCGCCGTCCACAGCGATCCGACGCCGAACGAGATGGCGAAGAACGCCCCGAACGAAGACCGCGCGCTGCCGTGCTGGGTGAAGTCGGAGAACACGGCCTGGAGCAGCGGCGACTCGGTGTAGGCCAGGACGCCGACGCAGACCCCGAACACGGCCAGCAGGGCGACATTGCTGCCGGCGAAACCGAATGCCACCAGCGCCACGGCTCCGCAGGCATACGTGGTGACCAGAGTCCGCAGCCTGCCGAAGCGGTCGGCCAGCATGCCGCCTACCACCGGTCCGGCCACGCTCGCCGCCACTACCGCGGTGAACAGGGCTCCGACCGTCAGCGTCGGCAGGTGCAGCCCGCTATGCAGGTAGGCGGGAACGTAGGTGGTCAGCACGCCTAGCCCGCGACCTCCGGCCGCGATAGTCGAGGCGATCAGGAGCGCTATCACGCGTCGGCCGCGCAGCACCGTGCGCAGCGGCGCGGGCCCCGCCGGGAGGGTGGACTCGTCGTGGCCGGGGGTGCTGTCGTGGCCGGGGGTGCTGTGGTGGCTGGCGCTGTGGTCGCCGACAGCGCTGTCGTAGCTGGCGGTGCTGTGGTCGCCGGCAGCCATGTCCTGGCTGGCGGCCCCGTCCTGTCCGCCGGTACTGCCGTGGCCGGCTGCCGCGGCCCGCCGCTCCGCTGGCAGCGCCACCCGGACGATGACCGCGCCGGCCAGCAGCAAGGCGCCGAGCACGAGCAGCCCGGTGCGCCAGCCGGCCGTTGCGATCACCGCTGACAGGATCAGCGGCGCCGCCACGGTCCCGATGCTGCCGCCTGCGGTATGCCAGCTCAGCACGGTAGCCCGACGGTGCGGGAACCGTTGCGACAGATATGCCGAGCCGACCGGATGCTGCGGCCAGCTCACCGCCGCGCCCAGCACCCGGGCGGCGGCGAACAGGCCAAAGGCCGGCGCTACCGCGGCCAGCAAGCTCGCCACGGCCAGCCCGGTATCCTGCGCGGCGATGATCGCGCGGGCACTCATCTGCCGCAGCAGGCCGGCGGTGCCCTGCAGGAATCCGCCGAGCAAGCCCGCCGCCGTCAGCACTACGCCGAGCACGGCGTAGGAGAGATGAAACTGCGCGACCACGAACGGGTAGCTGAGGGCCAGGCCGCCGACGTAAAGATGCTGGATGCCGTGCGCCACGGTCATCACGGTGAGCGCACGGCGATCCCGCGCTGCGCGCAACAGCGGTTCCCGTGGTGTGGTCGGTTCCGTCGCCGGTTCCGCCGGAGTAGTCACTGAGCACCCGCCGGGCTGGCGGGTGCCCGGTCAGGAGATCTCACCCAGCCGCTCGGCCAGCCAGTCCGCCGCCTGCGGTCGCCATCGGTAGGTGAGGTTCATGCAGACGTGGTTGCCCTCCTCGAAGAGCCACAGGTCGGCGTTTCTGGCCTCGCGCGCTACCCGTTCGGCGTGCTGCCAGGGGATGAGCCGGTCACGCTTGCCGAAGACCACGATCATGGGCTGGCTCAGCTGATCGAGCACGCCCGCCAGGGTCAGCCGGGCGGCGAACTCGTAGGTCTCCTCCGGCGTGGCAGTTCCGCTGTTGTGCGCGAACGTCGCGAAGCTGTGCGGCGCCCGGTCGCGGATGAGCGCGCCGTAGTCGTAGGGACCGCCGGAGATCACCACCGCCCTGATGCGCGGCTCGAAGGCGGCCGCCCTGGCACCGTAGTAGCCGCCGAGGCTCACTCCCAGCAGGCCTACCCGGCTCCCGTCGAGGTCGCTGCGGGCGCACAGCACGTCCAGCACGGCGGCCACCGGCGCCTCGAAGTCCGGGCGGATCTTGAGGGCATAGCCCGTCTCGCCCTGACCAGGGCCGTCCAGCGAGAACGTTGCCATTCCGCGCGCCAGGAACACGTTCTCCACCGCGAAGAACTCTTCCTTGGTCGAGTCAAGGCCGGCGATCAGCAGCACCAGCGGCGGCCGCTGCGCGCCCGCCGGCCTGCGCAGGTTACCGATCATGGTGGCGCCATCGAAGTCGATCTCCACCCGCTCGGCGGTGGCATCGAGCAGCCGGTGCGCGCGGTTCATCGCTGCCACCGCCTGGTCGGCGGCAACCCGGTGCCTGTCCAGGTCAAGCATCCAGACGAACTTGGCGAAGTGATAACTGAGCGCGGCGTGGACCCAGGCTTGCCCCGCAGTAAGGAACCGGCCCGCATCCTCGGCCTCACGCGCGAGCGTCGCGTGCAGGTCACCGTTAGCACTCCAGGCCCCGAGCCAGTCCGCCCAGCGCTCGAGCGGACCGGTTACCCGGGCGAAGTCGCCGGGGTCGACGCCCTGGGCCGTGAACCGCGGGCCCCAGTTGGCCACTGCCGAGGTGATCTCGACGTCCGGCACTACCGTCTCCTTCCGTCGCCAGGGCAGGAACGCGCGCAGGCCGGCGTACTAGGGGGCATGTCTGCCGGCAACCGTTTGCATCGACGCTAGCGATGGCTGTCCCGCACTGTCAAGGCCCGCCGGGCCGCCCGGGCGCAGGTCGCGGCCGGGGTGCCTGCTCACGGCCAGAGAACCGCGTGGTCAGCGGCTGGTACAATTTAGTTATCGTTTAGTGCTAGCGTTTGCGATCCGACGCGGAAGGCGGGGTGGGCGATGGCCGCTGCGCGCCGTTCTCCCCGGCTCAAGGATGTCGCCGAGGCGGCCGGGGTGCACATCTCCACCGCATCCCGCGCGCTGAACGAGCGGACCGCCGCGCTGCTCAATCCGCAGACCCTGGAGCGCGTGCGGGAGACCGCCGACGGTCTCGGTTACCGGGTGAACGGGATGGCGCGAGCCTTGAAGACCAGGCGCTCGCTGTCCATAGGGATGGTCGTCCCGGACATCACCAACCCGTTCTTCCCGCCCACGGTGCGCGGCGCTGAGGACGTTCTGGACCGAGCGGGCTACTCGCTGCTGCTGTCCAGCACCGACAACGACCTGGGCAAGGCCAGGCGCCAGGTCGCGGCCATGCTGGAAAGCCAGGTGGATGGCCTGCTCCTGGCCATGGCGCTTCGCGACGACCCGCTGGTGAACGAGCTGCGATCGGGCAACGCTCCACTCGTGCTGGTCAACAGGACCATCGACCGCGGCGGCGTGTCTGCGGTTGTCCCGGATGACTTCCACGGCGCGCTCGAGGCAGCCGAGCACCTGTACTCCCTCGGCCATCGCCGGCTGGCGTTCGTCGGCGGACCGCTGGCCACCTCCAACGGCGCCCGGCGCCGGGCCAGCTTCGACCAGACGGTGGCCCGGCTCGGCCTGAAAGAGGTGGCGGCACTCGAGGCTGTCGCCTTCGACGAGGATGCGGGCTATGCCACAGCGCAGGACCTGCTCACCAGGCACCCGCGCGTCACCGGGGTGGTCGCGGGCAACGACCTGCTGGCGATCGGCATCATCGCCGCAGCCGCAGAGCGAGGGATTGCGTGCCCGCAGGACATCTCAGTAGTGGGCTTCAACGACATGCTGCTGGCCGGCCGCCTGCAGCCGCCCCTGACCACGATCCGGATCCCGCAGTACGACGTCGGCGCGCGGGCGGCGGAGTTGCTCATGTCGCTGGTCGACGATCCGGACCGGAATCCCGAAACGGTGCTGATCTCCGGCGAATTGGTCATCCGCGGATCCACCGCGGCGCCACGCGCCGCGGACTGACGCCGGAAGTTCCTGGCGCCGGGGAAGCGCCTGGCGCCGGGCCGCGGAGGTACGCCGGGAGCGCCTGACGCCGGGCCGCGGACTGGACCGGGCGCCCGCCCTTGACAATCCAGGCGCGGGTGCGCGAGCATTCTGCAAACGGTTGCACTTCCTACCCTCTGCGGGCATCTCGTGCAGGTCGGATGCCGGAAAGGCCGGTCGTCGGCGTGGATCCGCACCCAGGCGGGCAAGGCACCCGGATCGCGGTAGCGGGCCGGGCGCCGGCGCCAGGTGACAGCGGGCAGGGGCCCGCCAGCCACGGCGGGGCGCTCCTGGTGAGCCTGCTGGCCGAGCACGGTGTCCGGCACGTTTTCGGCGTTCCCGGCGGGCAGACGCTGGCGCTGTACGACGCGATCCTGGACCGGGAGCCGGCCATCGTGCACGTGCTGACGCGGGATGAGCGGTCGGCCGCCTACGCGGCCGACGGTTACGCGCGGGTGACCGGGCGGGCCGGCATCTGCGATGCGACGGTCGGGCCGGGCGCGGCCAAGCTGCCCTCCGGGCTCGGCGAAGCGCTGGGCGCGTCGGTCCCGGTCATTGCTCTGGTCAGCGATCTGCCCACACGGATGGCGGCACACCGGTACCGGGGTGCCGCGTCGCAGGCGCTCGACCAGGCAGCGCTGCTGGCACCGGTAACCAAATGGCTGGCCGCCATCCCGGACGCGGCCTCGATGCCCGGTCTTGTCCGGCAGGCATTCAGGACCGCGACAAGCGGCCGCCCGGGCCCGGTCGCGCTGCTGCTGCCGCAGGACGTGCTTGACGGTCCGGCTGCGCCGGCGGTACCGCAGGCGGGCTCGCTCCGGTTCGGCGCCTACCCGGCGTTCCGCCCGCCGCCCGAGCCTGCCGACGTCGTCGCCGCGGCGCACGTGCTCCGTCGTGCTGCCCGCCCATTCCTGCTGGCCGGCGGCGGAGTCATGCACTCGGGCGCCGGTCCGGCGGTCACGGCACTGGCGCAGCGCCTGTCGGCAGCCGTCGGGACGACGCTGACCGGCAAGGGAGCGATCGCTGAGGACCATCCACTGAGTGTCGGCGTGACCGGCACGATGGGCAGCAGCGCGGCCGCCGCCGCACTCGCTGAAGCCGACGTCGTGCTGCTCGCCGGGGCCAAGGCCAGCGGCGGCGCCACGTACGGATGGGCGCTTCCGCGGCCCGGCCAGGATGTGGTTCAGCTTGACATCGACCCGGCAGAGCTGGGCAGGGCGTTCGGCCTCACCGCCGGGCTGCTCGCCGACGCGCGGGCGGGCCTGGAGGCCCTGCTGGCCGAACTCGGTAACGGCGCGGAGACCGGTGGCGCGGAGACCGGTGGCGCGGCCACGGCTGGCGGCCGCGCCGAGGGCGAACCGGACCGCGGCGAGAGCGAACCGGACCGCGGCCAGTGGCGGGCCCGGCTGGCGGAACTCGCGGCAGACTGGCGGGCGGCGCGTGACCGGGAGCGGGCCAGCGACGCCGTGCCCATCGCGCCGCAGCGCGTGCTCGCCGCGCTGGAGCAGGCCCTCGGGCCAGCCGACCGGCTCATCTGTGACGCCAGCCTGGCCAGCGGCTGGGGCGGCGTCTACTTCGAGCAGCGGATGCCGGGGCGCCAGGTCGTGAGCCCGCGCGGGCTGGCGGGGCTTGGCTACGCTGTGCCGGCCGCGATCGGCGCTGCCACTGCCGCCGCGGCGACGGACGGGCCGGCCGGCCGCACGGTGGTGCTGACCGGCGATGGCGCGCTTGGCTACGCAGTCGGCGAGCTGGCCACACTGACCGAGCTCGGACTGCCCGTTTCCATCGTCGTGCTGAACAACCGCTCGCTCGGCTGGATCCGCTGGTACCGGCGGATCACCTTCGGCCGCGGCTACGAAGACGACGACTTCGCCGACATCGCCTATGCCGAGGTCGCCCGTGGCTTCGGGCTGCGGGCCGAGCGCGTCACCGAGCCCGCCGGGCTGGCCGCGGCGCTGGCGTCCGCGCTGCGCAGCGACGGCCCGGCGCTGGTCGACGTCGTCACCGAAGCTTGGGAAACGCCGATTGGCGCTCACCGCAAGGCGGTCGCGCAGGGCGCTACCGCGGGATACGGAGGCTGACAGCCCATGCCGCGCCACCCCGATCGCCAGCTCGAGCGGCTCTCGCAGCCGGTGGCCGCCAGGATGCTGGCGGCGACCGGCACGGCGGTCATCGCGGCTGGCAGCGTCGAACAGCACGGCGGTCATCTGCCGCTCGGCACCGATGCCTTCGCGGCGCAGTCCATCGCCGAACGGGTGGCATTCCGGCTGGACACCGTTGTCGCGCCACTCGGTCCGGTCGGCGTGGCGCCCTATCACCTGCCGTGGCCAGGATCGCTGTCGCTGTCGCCAGCCACGATGTCGGCCGTTGTCGCCGACGTCTGCGCTGCGCTCAGCCACGCCGGGGTGTCCCGTATCGTGCTGGTGAACTGGCACGAGGGTAACTCGGCGACGCTGCGGCTGGCGGCAGCCGAGGCGCAGCAGCGGCACCGGGTGCAGATCGTGATCGCCGAGACGCACGTGATCACCCACAGCATGTATCCGGAGGAGATGGAGTTCACCCACGCCGGGTCGATGGAGACGGCGGCGGTGCTGGCCTACGAGCCCGGCCTGGTCCGGCTCGACCGCCGGATCGAGGCCAGCAACCTGGCCGCGGGCGAGACCGCGCACGGCTTGTTCCGGCGGCCGGACGTCTACCCGGTGCTGCAGGACTTCCATGACATCGCGCCGACCGGCTGGTACGGGCGGCCGGAGCTGGCCGACGAGGCACGAGCTGAGGAAATCGCGGAGGCGGTGGCCGATCACGTGGTGCGCCGGGCCAGCGAGATCTGGGCCGCGCTCGGCGGGGCCAGCCAGCACGGGGCCGTCGAGTCGCCCGAGGCACCGGACAGTCCTGCCGCCGACGGGCTGAGCGCCGCCGGATCCGGGTCGCAGCGATGACCGCAGGCAGCGTCCCGGCCGAGATGGACGCGGCCGTGCTGCGGGATTTCGGCCGGCTGACCGTCGAGCGGCTGCCGGTGCCGCAGCCCGGCCACGGCGAGGTCCTGTGCCGGGTGCTGGCCTGCGGGATCTGCGGCACCGACCTGAAGATCGTGGCCGGAGACTACCGCGGGACCTGGCCGCCCGCGTTGCCTTTCATCATCGGGCACGAGTGGTCCGGCGAGGTGGCCGCGCTCGGCCCAGGTACCGAGCGCAGCGGCCTTGCTCTCGGCGATCGGGTGGTGGCCGAAAACCACACCGGCTGCGGGATGTGCCCGATGTGCCGGTCCGGCCGGTACAACCTGTGCGAGCGGGTGCGCGAACCAGGTTTCAAGCTGTACGGCCACACCGCTCCCGGCGCGCTGGCCGAGTACGCGGTCCGGCCGGCAGTTGCCCTGCACACGGTGCCGCCGCAGGTGAGCGACGTGGCGGCGGCGCTCGTCAACCAGGGCGCGCTGACCGTGCACGCGGCCAGGCGCGCCCGGCTGGAAGCCGGGTCATGCGTGGCCGTGTTCGGCCCTGGCCTGCTCGGCTTGCTGATGCTGCAGGTGGCGCGAGCCGCCGGCGCAACCAGGGTGATCACGGTAGGCCGCGGCAAGCGGCTAGTCACCGCCCGCGAACTGGGCAGCACCGAAGTTGTCGATTACAGCACCGCCGATCCGGTTGCCGCGGTTCGCGCAGCGGCTGACGGCCGCGGCGCGGACTACGTCTTCGACTGCTCGGGCAATCCCGCGGTGCTGGCGCAGGCCATGCGCGCGGCCCGGCGCGGCGGGACGATCGCGGTACTCGGCCTGGCCGGCGGCCGGAGCGCCGAGCTGCCAGCCGATCCGCTGGTGCTCGACGAGCTGACTGTGCTTGGCGTTCGCTCCAGCCCGAGTGCCTACCCGGCCATGATCTCGCTGCTGGCCGCTGGCGCGGTCGTGACCGGACCGCTCACCGCACAGCAGTACGCGCTGCCCGACGTCGCGGCCGCGTTCGCGGCGCTGGCTGGCAGGGAGGCGATCCGGCCGATCATCACCATGACCCGGCCCGACACCGCGAGCGCGTCAGGCTGACACGCCCTTCGCTCAGTCTGGAGTCGGCCCGAAGGAGAGATTCATGCCCGTACCACCGGCAGCCGGGATCGGTGGCGTCATCGGCGCCCCGGTCACCCCGTTCACCCAGGCCGGCGACCTGGACCTGGACACGCTCGAGCTGATCTGCGACTTCCTCATCGCCCGCGGCGTGCACGGCCTGGCGCTGCCGATGCACACGGGCGAGTCGCTCAACCTGGGCATGGCCGAGCGCATGCGCCTGGTCGAGACGGCAGTCGGTGCCGCGGGCGGGCGAGTTCCCGTCGTCGCGCACGTCAGCCTGCCCGGCACCGACCAGGTGATCGAGCTGGCCCAGCATGCCGAGAAGGCAGGTGCCGCGGCTGTCGTGGTCGTCACTCCCTACCACTGGCGGCCGCCGCGGAAGGCCCTGCTGGCTCACTTCACCGCGGTCGCCAGGGCCGTATCGGTTGACGTGCTCGCCTACAACTTCCCGAGCCGGCTCGGCGTGGGACTGGACGCCGACCTGCTGGCGGAGCTGATCGGCCGGTGCGACAACTTCGCCGGGGTAAAAGATGCCAGCTATGACATGCAGTCCTTCACGGAGGCTTGCGCACGCACCAGCGCGCTGCGGCCAGGCTTCGCCATGCTCACCGGGATCGAGTACTTGCTCACCTCCATGCCGGTCGGCGGAGCAGGCTGCTTCTCGCCCTCGGCTGTTCTCGCGCCGGGGCTGGTGACCAGCCTGTATGAGGCCTGCCGCGACGGCGCCACGGACCGCGCCCGGCCGCTGCAGTACCGGGCGTCGGCGCTGTGGCACCTGCTCCGCGAGACCGGCTACCCGGCGTCGGTCAAGGCGGCAATGGCGATATTCGGCCGGCCCGCCGGCGGAGTCCGGCTGCCGTTGCTGGACCTCGACGAGGAGGCGACCGGGCGGCTGCGCCGTGGCCTGGCCGACCTTGGCCTGCTGGACAGCGAGCCGCACGGCTGGGGCTGACGCTGGCTGCGGTGCCCGGGACCAGTCGGCCCGCGCCAGTGAGCCGATGACCCGCCGACCCGAGTCAGTGAGCCGACTGACCGGCAGCAGGCGAGCCCGTTACCTGATGACGGGCAGCAGCAGGGCGGACGGCGCGCGGCCGCCGGTGTGCACGCGAGCGACGACGGCCCGTCGCGACGGCGGCCGGTCTGCCGGGTCATCATGCGCGAACGGCCCGGAGCCGTGGAAACCGTCCTGCCCGGCCGGCCGGGCAAAGTCGCGGCCGGCCACCGTCAGCGCCAGCCGGTAGCCGGCCGGCAGCACGACACACGTCGGCCACATCTCCACGGCCGCCGGGTAGACCTGGCCAGGGCTGGCCGGCTCGGCCCGGATGTGACTGTGCCAGGGGCGCCAGGGCAGCGACCGGGCCGGATCGACAGCGCGGTGGGACAGCCGGAGCCAGCCCTGCGACAGCGGTGCGCGAGGGTCGTTCGCGCCCTGGAAGGTCACCTCGCCGCCGTCGGGGCCGAACGCCCGCAAGGTCAGGAACAGGTCGGCGTCGTCGCCGTCCGCGCTGACCTGCAGGTTGGCGACGAGCGGTCCGGTGAGTTCGAGCGGGGCTGGCAACGGGGCTGAGCTGAATGTGACTCCGTCGCGGAGGCCGTCGAAAGCGGCGCTGGCCGCCTCGCGGGGCGGCGCCGCCGAGGTCAGCAGCGCTGCCGCGGCGGCGTCCAGGTGCCAGCGGGTCCACTGCGTCCCGGGCAGCGGCCATGCGTCCGCGCCGCGGCGGTGGATGGTGCCGTCCGCGTGCCGGACGGAGATCATCACCGGTGGCTCGGAGTCCCAGCCGTTGTCCGCGCCCTTGAGGAAGCGGTCGAAGAACCGCCGCTGAAGGTCCAGTCCGTGCACGGTATAGAAGAGCTCCTCGTGCCGGCCGGTGTGGACTTCCAGCCACTTGGCAGCCGAGCCCGCCCGCGTGAAGCCCTCGAAGTTGCCCCGGCTGTGCAGGCCGAGGCCGCCCCAGTTCGCCGCCGACAGCAGTGGCACCTGGATCTGCCCGAGGTCAGCGGTGCGCTCGGCGTGCCAGCCGTCATCCAGCGAGTGCGAGCGAAGGCCGCCGAGGTAGTCGGTGCGCAACTCCCGTAGCTGCGCGTCCGGGAGCGTCTGCGGTCCGCTGGCCAGTCCGTCGCTGACCCAGGGGCTGCGAGCGCCCGCGGTGCCGAGGCCGTGCTGCATCGGCAGCACCTGGCGCGGATACCAGCGCTCGAAGAACCCGTTGCTGAAGATCCCGCCGTGGCGCGACATGTCCCGGTAGTGGTCGCTGGCGCCCTCCCAGGGCAGGATGGCGGCCAGATGCGGCGGCCGCAGCGCGGCCACCAGCCACTGGTTCATGGCGTAATAGGAGATGCCGCACAGGCCCACCCGCCCGTTGCTCCACGGCAGCCCGCCGGCCCATTCGATGGCCAGGTAGAAATCGCGGATCTCTCGCGGGGATAGCAGGTCGAGCATGCCTGGCGAGCGGCCAGCCCCGCGCGAGTCGACGCGGATCACGGCGTAGCCCAGCGGGATCCACCGCTCCGGGTCCACCGTCTCCCAGTTCATCTGCGCGCAGCTGGACCCGTCAGCGATCTCGGGATGGCCGGCCAGCAGCCGCTCCCAGCGGCTTGCGAACCAGTCGGACTGGAACGGCAGGCTCTTCCCGTACGGTCCGAGCGACATGATCACCGGGAACGGGCCCGTACCCGGCGGCCGGAACACGTCCGCTCGCAGTATCAGGCCGTCATCCATGGGGACCGGCAGGTCCCGCTGCACGACCATGGGCAGCGCGGTTCGGCCGGCGGCTTCGCCTGTCGTTCGGGCTGCGCCGGCCCGGCCCGCGGCTTCGCCTGTCGTCATGCCGGGCTCCTTGTCGCCGGTGCCTGCTCCCGGCGGCTCCGGCCGGGAGTATGGCAAATGTTTGCACTAGCCAGTAAGGCGAGCCAGGCCCGTGCGAACGCCCGCCATTCGCCGCGGCGGTCGTTAAACCGGCCCTCGCGCGCCAGCCGCAGGCCCGGCGTTGTCAGGCATGCACGGTGAAGCGTTGACACCCTGATACCCGGACCGTAGCATGACTGCAATCGTTTGTGTTACATCCATTTCATACAGCGATTACGGCATTCGCGAGGCCAGCGGCAATGGCGCCGACTGGGGCGAACAGTGTGCTGGCGGCCCTGGCAGGCCAGTTATGCCAGCGCCCGGCAGCGAGAGGAAACGGCTCCTGCGCGGCAGATGACCTGTGCCGGCCGGTGAGCCGAAAAGGCGGCCGGCCGGCCTGGCCGGCGCCCGAATCAGGAGGTTGATTGTTTGCCATGAAACTCGATAGAAGGCATGTCCCGGGACGCAGAAGCCGCAGCGCCGGCTGGTGGACCGCGGGAGCGGCAGTGCTAGCGCTAGCGGCCGCGGCATGCGGGTCGTCCCCGAGCTCCTCCGGGACCTCCCACGGGCCGATCACAATCGGCGTCTCGGTCTCGCTGTCCGGTGACTTCTCCGGCGACGGCCTGGCGACTAAGCAGGGTTATGAGACCTGGGCGGCCTTCCAGAACGCACACGGCGGCATCCTCGGCCGGAAGATCCAGATGGACTTCCTGTCGGACGGGTCGAGCCCGACGCAGGTCGTCACCAACTACCAGAAGCTCATCACCGTCAATCACGTCAACTTCGTGCTCGGCCCTTACTCCACCCTGCTGACCAAGCCCTCATCAGTGATCGCGAACCGGTACGGCTACGTGATGATCGAGGCCATCGGCGGTGGCCCGTCGGTGTTCCAGCAGGGCCTGCACAATGTCTTCGACGTCAGCGCCTCGGCGAAGTATCAGTTGATCACGTTCGCCAAGTGGCTGGTAGCCACGCACAAGCCGGAGGACGTCGCGTACGCCTCGATGACCGACCCGTTCCTGCAGCCGATGCTGGACGGCGCGCGCGCCTACCTGAGCGCGCACGGCTTCACCAGCGTCGTCTACAAGCTGTACCCGCTGGAGACCACCGACTACACGCCGATCGCATCCGTGATCGCCGCGTCGAAGGCCCCGGTCGTGGTGCTCGGCACGATGCCGCCCGACGGCTACGCGTTCATCCAGGACTTCATCCAGGACAGGTACAGCCCGAAGGTCCTGATCGAGGCGTCCGGGCCGGACCAGGGCACGGCGTTCGTCAAGGCGGTGGGCGCCAACAACACCGGCGGCATCATGGTGCCGAACACCTGGTTCCCCGGCTCGACCTACTACCAGAACTCCGCCATGGTGTCGCTCTACATCAAGATGTTCGGCGGTACCGCTAACAACATCAGCGCCGACGTGGCCGAAGCCTTCTCCGCCGGCCAGGTGCTCACCCAGGCGGTCGATCACATCAAGAGCACGAGCAACTCCGCCCTGGAGCACTACCTGCACTCCGGTGCCATGTTCCAGAGCGTTCAGGGCCCGGTCAAGTTCCTGCCTGACGGCGAGAACAGCGCGGCCACTCCCTTCGTGTTCCAGTGGCAGCATGGCACTCTCGAGGACGTCCTGCCGGCCGGCGTGGGTCACCCGGTACCGATCCTCGCTGTGAAGCCGGCCTGGGGCGCGGGCGGCTGACGGCCTAGTCCGCGGAAGGTGAGCGAAGCCGGCGTGGCGAGGACATAGAAACCTAGGGAGCGTTTCAGATGCTGGTTCTCCAGGCCATCATTGATGGAATCCTGGTCGGAGGGTTTTACGCGCTGATGGCTGGTGGCCTCACGCTCGTGTTCGGCGTGATGGAGATAGTCAACTTCGCGCAGGGGATAATGGTCGTCCTTGGTGCGTACCTGAGCTATGCGCTCTTCACGCACCTGAGCATCGACCCCTTCCTCAGCCTGGTGATCACCATGCCGGGGATGTTCCTGATCGGCATCGCCGTGTACTGGTCTATGATCAGGCCGATCAAGCAAGACCGCGTAATCATGTCGCTCCTGGTGATGTTCGCCGTGGGCACGATCGCGGAAGGAATCCTCGACCTGGTCTTCACCAGCAACCTGGTCCAGATCAGCACTCCCTATGTCAACAACTCGTTCACTGTCGGCTCGCTCATCTTCCCGGACATCTACGTCTACGCATTCCTGATGAGCGTGGTGCTGCTGGCCGGCGTCTACTACCTGCTTTACCGGACCAGGTTCGGCCGCAGCCTGCGAGCATCCATGCAGAACCCGACGGCGGCGCGGCTGGTCGGCATCAACACCGACTGGGTGTCCGCGTACACCCTCGGCATCGGAGTGGCAATGGCCGCGGCGGGGGGGATGGTGTTCGGTCTCACCAACTCCTTCGACGCGGCCAGTTCCTACGACCTCATCTCCCGGCTGCTGGCGATCGTCATCTTCGGCGGCTTCGGCAGCCTCAGCGGCGCGCTGATCGCGTCCGTGCTCATGCTGGTCATCCAGGACGTGGTCGCGGTGGTCTGGTCGCCTACCTGGGGCCAGACAACCTTCTACGTGATCCTCATCCTGATCCTGCTGGTGCGGCCGCAAGGCCTGCTCGGCCGGAAGGCGGTGCGTGCGCAGTGACTGCGATCGACGTGACACCGACGGGCGCAGCCGCTCCCGAGCACATCCCGTACGAGCCGCCCAGACAGATCCGGTGGACGGGCACCGGCCTGCTGCTGGTCTTCCTGGCCGTGTTCCCGCTGCTCTTCCCGAACCCGGCAGTCACGTCCATCGCGGTGATCACGATGATCTTCCTGGTCGCCGCGATCGGGTGGAACATCTTCTCCGGGTACTCCGGATACATCTCGATCGGGCACGCCGCCTACTACGGCATCGGTCAGTACACGGTGGCGCTGCTGGCCATGCACGCGAAAGTCCCGGCAGGCTGGGATACCTTCGGCCTGCTTCCGGTGGCAGGCCTGGTTTGTGCGGTGGCGGCGGTACCCATCGGCTATGTGGTGCTGCGGGTTCGCAGGCACACCTTCATCATCCTGACCGTCGCGGTCATGTTCATCCTCCAGTTGCTGGCGTTCAACCTGGTGTCCTGGACGAACGGGTCGGGCGGCCTGGAGATGTCGTTCCCGACGTGGCAGGGGAGCTACTTCAACGAGCCCTTCTACTACGTCGGCCTGGTCGCTGCCGTCGTGGCGTGCGCAGCGTCCTGGTGGGTCCGCAGGTCCAAGTACGGCCTCGGCTTGCTGTCGATCCGCGACGACGAGGACCGCGCCAGAGGGCTCGGCATCAACGCCGCCCGGACCAAGCTGATCGCCTACGCCATATCGGCGTTCTTCGTCGGCGTCGCCGGCGGGCTCTACGCGCCGTTCATCGGCTCGGTCTACCCGCAGTTCGGCTTCGATCCGACCTTCGACCTCGCCGTCGCGGTGCTGGTCTTCGTCGGCGGTATCGGCACGCTGTCCGGCCCGGTCATCGGGGCGCTGCTGCTGATACCGCTGCAGCAGTACTTCTATCTCCAGTTCGGCAACGCGAATCTGTATCTGATCGCCTACGGTGTCCTGTTCATTCTGATCCTGCGGCTGCTGCCGGCCGGGATCGCGCCGAGCGTGACCCAGCTGTGGCGGCGCGTGCTGGTAGCGCGGCGGCGGGCGGCGGCCCGTTCGCGGGCTGTCCCGGCACTGGCGGTCCAGTCATCTGCGGTCCAGTCATCTGCGGTCCAGTCACCGGCAGCCGGACCGCCCGAGGCACCGCCGGCGACCGCAGCGGTGCCCCAGGCGGGCGGAGACGAGGTAGCACGGTGAGCATCCTCCAGGTGTCCGACGTCAGGAAGTCATACGGCGGCATCCAGGCGCTAGCCGGCTGCACGATGACCTTCGAGGAAGGCGCGATCAACGGCCTGATCGGGCCGAACGGTTCCGGCAAGACCACGTTGTTCAACGTCATCAGCGGGTATGAGACCGCGGACGCCGGGCAGGTCACGCTGCGCGGGAAGGACATCACCAATGCCAGGGCTGACCAGGTATTCGCGCTGGGGCTCGGGCGGACCTTCCAGATCACCCGCATCTTCCCGCGGCTGACGGTCCTGGAGAACCTGCACGTCGCCACCCAGCGGCGGGGTTTCGCCGCGCAGCTACGGTCCTGGAAGTCCGCCGCGGAGCGCAGCCGCGCGATGGAGGTGCTGGAATTCGTCGGGCTTACCCCGCTGGCGGAGGAGCCGGCCGGCGGGTTGTCTTACGGCCAGCAGAAGCTGCTGGAGTTCGCGTTCATCACGGTTGCCAGGCCTTCGGTCATGCTGCTGGACGAGCCGGCTGGCGGAGTGAACCCGACGCTGCTGCGAGGTCTGGCAGACCGCATCCGGGCGCTGAACAAAGAGGGCATCACATTCGTGATCGTGGAGCACGACATGGAGTTCGTCATGGGCCTGTGTGACCGGGTGCTGGTCATGCATCAGGGCTGCGCCCTGACCGCTGGTGCGCCCGAGGAAGTGCGGGCCAACCCTGACGTCCTCGAGGCTTACCTGGGCAGCGACATGAGAGAGGCGGGCTGACATGCTGACCATCTCCGGCCTGTTCGCCGGTTACGGCAGCGGTGACGTCCTGCGCGGAGTGAACCTGACCGTGCAGGACGGTTCCATCACCTGCGTGGTCGGCCCCAACGGTGCCGGGAAGTCGACTCTGCTCAAGGTCGTCAGCGGGTTGCTCCGGCCGCGGGTCGGCAGCGTTACCTTCCGCGGCGCCGAGATCGGCGGCGCCACGCCGCGCAAGATCCTCGGGTGCGGCATCGTCCAGGTCATGCAGTCGAGGAACCTGTTTCCCGAGCTGACCGTCCGGGAGAACGTCGAGCTCGGCGGCTTCCTGCTGCGAGACGCGAGCGCGGTGCGCGCGCGCATCGCGACGGTGACCGAGCAGTTCCCGATCGTGGGCGAGCGGGCGGGCGAGCGAGCCGGGCAGCTGTCCGGCGGGCAGCAGCGGATGGTGGAGTTCGCCCGCGCGCTGATGCTGGACCCCGCCCTGGTGGTACTGGACGAGCCTTCGATGGGCCTCGAGCCGCGGGCTGCCGCCATGATGTACGACAGCATCAGGCAGATGCGCGACAACGGCCGGACGATCCTGCTGGTGGAGCAGAACGTGCGCGTCGGGCTTGGCCTGGCCGACCACGGCGTGGTGATAGAGACAGGCCGGGTACGGCTGGAGGGCACCGGCGCGGAGATCCTGGCGAACCCGCAGATGCGGGCGCTGTACCTGGGCGGCACCATCGAGGAAGGCGAAGTCCCGGCGGGGGACCGGGGCCGGTGAGACCGGCGGCGGTGAGACCGGCGGCGGTCCCGGTGCACGAGTTGCCCGACCCCATCGAGGATGTCATCGCGGCCTGACCCACTGGCCGCGGCGCGGCCCCGGACGAAAGTGCCAGAGATGGACTTCGAGCTCACCAGCCGTCAGCGGGACCTGGTGGACAGGACCAGGGACTATGCCCAGCGCGTGGTACGGCCGGCCGTGCCGCGCCTGGAGCAGCTTGCCAGCGCGGAAGAGTTTCCCTTCGACCTGATGCGAGAAGGCACGGCACTGGGCCTTAAGGCCCTGCCGCTCCCGCCCGAGCTTGGCGGGATAGGAGCGGACATGGTGATCCAGTGCCTGGTAGCCGAGGAACTCGCGGCGGGCGACGTGTCAGTCGCCTACTTCTTCCGGCATTACTGGCGCTTCGCCCGCCTGGTGCCGCGCATGCCCGCCCCGATCCGCGACCTCGTTGTCCGGGGCATCGCCGAGGACGAGCGCTTCGTGCCGGCCAGCGCCAGCACTGAGCCGGCGGCTGGCTCGGACAACGCGCTGCCCTATGACGCGCCCGGCCACGGCGCCATGCTGCGAGCGCGGCCGGATGGCGGCGACTGGGTGCTGGACGGGCATAAGGCCATGATCACCAATGGCCCCATCGCGTCGCTGTACTTCGTCCTCGCCCGGACTGACCCGGCCGCCGGAATCCGGCGCGGCGCGACCATGTTTGCTGTCCCGGCCGCGTCACCGGGGGTGGCGACCGGGCCGCTGTACGCAAAGCTGGGCCAGCGTGGGTCGCCGCAGTCCGACGTGTGGTTCACCGGCTGCCGCATCGGCGGGGATCATGCCATGACCGCCGTCGGTGACGGGTATGCCGCCGCGGAGCGGGGACTGATCGCCGCCAACATCACCAACGGCGCGATGTGCCTGGGCATCGCCAGGTCCGCCTACGAGGCGGCGCTGGACTGGTCACTGGACCGGGTGCAGGGCGGCGTGCCCATTCACCGGCACCAGCTTGTCGCCCACGACCTCGGCCGGATGCGCATCTTGCTGGACGCCGCTCGCAGCTTCCTGCTCCGGGCGGCGTGGGAGTACTCGCACGCACCGTCTTTCGACCCCGAGCTGTCCTGGGGAGTGCGGGTGTACACGGCCGAAGTGGCCATCGAGGTCACCCAGAAGGCACTGTTCCTGTTCGGCGGCCGCGGGATCATGGCAGGCTGCCCGGCCGAGAAGCTGGCCCGCGACGCACTCACGATGACACACGGGAACGGCACCAGTGCCCTGATGACTCTGCGGGTTGGCGAGCATCAGGCGGAGCAGCGGCTGGCCGGCCGGCAGGCCAGCGGTACGGCCGCGATCGCAGCAGGAAGCTGAAGGAGGCCCATGGACGACCGGCTGGAGTCGATGTACCGCCGCTTTACCTGGCGGATCCTGTCTAACTACGTCTCGCCCTTCGAGTTCGAGCAACTACGCGAGGAGGTGACCGACTACGAGCAGTGGTGTGCCGTCTGGTGCCGGCAAGCCGAGCGCCATGTCGAGCGCGGCGACGAGGCACTGGCGGCCGGGCGGCGCCTTACCGCGGGCGACGCCTATCTGCGGGCCGGCCTGTTCTACCACTGGGCCAGCTTCATGTTCTCGCACGACCAGGACCAGTTCCGCGCTGCGCTGGCCGGCATGGCCACGGCCTGGGAGAAGGCGGCGCCGCACCTGGACCCGCCGATGGAGATCCTCACCGTGCCGTTCGAGCACCTGACGCTGAACGGCTACCTGCGAATCCCGGCCGTCCCGGCCCGGCCGCCGGTCGTGCTGTTGCTTCCCGGTGCCGACTCGACCAAGGAGGAGCTGTACAACCTCGGCGATTACATCGTCGCCAGGGGCATGGCCGTCGCGGCGTTCGACGGGCCGGGCCAGGGCAGCGTGAGCTTGCAGGGCAAGCTGCGGCCGGACTACGAGCGGGCGGTTCAGGCCATCATCGACGTACTGGCGGACCGGCCGGACCTGGACACCGGGCGCCTGGCGGTGGGCGGCATCTCCTATGGCGGGCTCTTCGCCATCCGCACTGCGGCTATCGACGACCGAGTGAGCGCTGTGGTGTCGATCTCGAGCTGGTATACGCCGGCCGGACGGTTCGAGACCATGGAACCGCTGTCGAAGGTGGGCCAGTACCAGTACCTCGGGCCGGATCCGGCGGCGGTCATGGAGTCGGTCACGCTGGCCGGCGCAGCGGGCCAGGCCACGGTGCCGCTGCTTCAGGTGTACGGCGGTCTCGACGCCGCCTCACCGCCAGCGCAGGCGGAGAAGGTCGCGGCGGAGTACGGCGGCCCGGTCACGACGCTGATCTTCGACGACGGCGTGCACATCCTGAACAATGTCTGGTACAAGGCCAGGCCGGCGGTCGCGGACTGGCTGGCGGAGACGCTCTGACCGGAGGCACCAGTGGATTACGCACCAGCAGAGGCGAAGGCTGCGGCGCGGGAGCGCTTCAGCGGGCTGTGGGCTGCCACGACGACGCCGTTCGATCGCGACGGCCAGCTAGACACCGCGGCGCTCGGCGCGGACATGGAACGGCTTACCGGCGACCTCGGCGTCGACGGGGTGTTCTGCGCCGGGGTGATGAGCGAGTTCTGGGCGCTAAGCGGTGCGGAGCGCCGCCAGCTCGTGGCTGCCGTCGTCGCCGCGGCGCGCGGCAAGTGCCAGGTCATCGCGCACACCGGCCATCACAGCGTGACCGAGGCGATAGAGCTGACCAGGCACGCGGAGGCGGCGGGTGCCGACTTCGCCGTAGTAATCAACCCGTACTACCCGAGCGCGGACGACGACGGGCTTTATGACTGGTTCTCCTGGCTGTGCCGGAACGTCAGTATCGGCATCTGGCTGTTTGACACCCGGTATGCCGGGGCCAGTCTGTCGCTGCAACTGATCGATCGGCTCGCT
The DNA here is from genome assembly GCA_027314515.1 of Actinomycetota bacterium. GTDB lineage: Bacteria > Actinomycetota > Actinomycetes > Streptosporangiales > Streptosporangiaceae > JAJYUU01. The sequence goes on along the minus strand of DAHVAR010000179.1, from coordinate 1,976 downwards.
GACATCGAGAATGTGTGCGGCATCAAGGTTGGCCGCGACCATGCCCGTTACCTCGAGGTGCTGCGGCAGGTCGGGGACCGGATCCTGGTGTGCGAACCGAATGAGGGCACCTGGCTGGAGAACATCGTCGAGCATGGTCAGCGGGTGTTCATGTCCTCGGCAGCGCCGTATCTCTACCAGGTGCCCGGCTGGCGGCCGATGCGCGAGTACACCGCGCAGGCGCTGGCCGGGGACGTGACGCGGGCCGCCGAGACCTCGGCGACGCTGGAGCCGGTGCGGGCGGTCGCGGCCAGATGGCTGCACGGCGACGCGGCCCGCCGGCGCGGCAGTCCGGTCCCCTATATCAAGGCCTGGGCTGGGCTTCTCGGCATGTCCGGCGGTCCGGTCCGGCCGCCGCTCACTCAGGTGCCGGCCGCCGAGCTCCATGCGCTCGCTGGTGACCTGCAGGCAGCCGGGTTGCCGTGCCTGGCACGTGCCGCATCTTGACGTCGGCCGGTGCGCTTAGCCGCCCTGTGCGCGGTGCAGGCTAGACCGGGTACTGGTCCGGCTGGACCTGGTAGCTCCGGCCGGCCGGGGTGGTCCAGCCGAAGGTGCCTGGCTGTGGCTGTTCGATGTGCCAGCCGGGCAGTTGCTTGACTTGGTGATGAGTTCGGCAGAATCCGCCGAGGTTGCAGCGGCAGGTGGGACCGCCTTTGTGCCAGGGCCGGGTGTGGTCGATGTCGGTCCGCCAGGCGGGCTGCCCGCAGGTGGCGAACCGGCAGGTGATGTCCCTGGCCGCGATGAACTCCCGGAGCCGCGGCGGCGGCCGGTAGGACGGCGAGGCCGTGGTGTGCGCGCAACCGCCAGCACTGGCATCAAGGTCGGCTTGGGCGCGGGCGCGTGCGGCTGCTCGTTCAGCGGCGCGCAGGATCATGTCGGCGACCTCGCAGAGGGCTGGCGGGCAGCCGCGGAGGCCCGCGTGAGGTGTGGCGAGCCAGCTGGCACGGATGGCCACGGTGACGCGGCCCACCACTCCGGTCACGTGCGTGTCAGCGTGCCGGCTGTGAGGGTGCCAGCCCGGCCGGGCGCGTTCGACGGCGATGGCCCGGCCGTCGTCGCCGGTGACGATGACCCGCCACTCGGTGGCTGGGCTGGCGGCGGCGAGGATCACTAGCTGCTGTGCTTGCCTGCCGGTCACTGGCCCGATGCGGCCCAGCAGGCCCGGCTCTCGGCCGTGCCCGGCCAGCGATGACCAGGGCAAGACCACGTCCAGCAGCCCGGCCCTGGCTTGCGCTGCGCCGTCGGTGGATGTCGCTGGCTCGAATGTCGCGGGCAGCTGTGGTGGCAGCGGCGGCCAGTCCGGGCATGGCAGCTGCGGGCCGTCGTCGTCGGCGTCGTCGGGCTGGCTGGCCGCCCCGCCGGGCGGGTCGGGCGGGTCGCCGATGTCTGGCGGTGCGTCCGCGTCGCCGGGACCAGGGATGTCGGGCCACCAGCCCGGCAGGTCGTCGGCTGGGGCTGGCAGGTCGTCAGCGGCGTTAAGTTCCTGGCTGCGTTCCGGCTGCCCAAGGTCGGCCGGTCTGCAGCAGGGCAGGTTGTCATTCGCGGAAGCGGCGGGCCGGGCAGGTGCCGGGCCGCTGGTGCCGTCGGCCTCGAGCCGGGCAGGGCAGTCGGCGGGCATGCCCGCGGGGCCGTCGTCTTCGGGCAGGGCGGCGCTGTCGGTGGGCGTCTGGCCGGAGGTGTCGTGATCTGGCTGCTCAGCGGGGCCGGCGTTGCCGGGCGGGTCGTCGGCAGTCGTGCTCGCTGGGCTGTCACCGTCTGCCTGGCCGGGCGGGGTGTCGTCGGGGGGTGGGGGCTGAGGGTCGGGCGGGCCGCCGGCGGGCGGGGGGATGAGCGGCAGGGTGCCGAGCAGCAGGCCGATGAAGATGTGGGCGCGGAGCAGGTCGAGGCTGCCGTGGGCGCCGGAGGACTTCAGCGCGCGGGCCATGGCGGTGATCCGG
>DAHVAR010000171.1 GCA_027314515.1 Actinomycetota bacterium | reverse complement strand
CTATCCGCTATCCGAAGGCAGCGTAACCATGTCAAGAAGATCATCGGTAAGCCGTATGCGGGAAAACCGCACGTACGGATTGAAAGGGGGATGGGGAAACCGGACCGGCCTACGGCACCGGCGCCCCTGACTACCAATGACCATGGCAGAGATAACGCAGCGCGACCTGCGGTCACGGTCGCGGGAGATCATGGACGCCGTCGAGCGCGGCCAGTCCTTCACGGTTACGCGCGACGGTCACCGCATTGGGGAACTGATCCCGCTTCGGCACCGCCGTCGCTTCGTCTCGCGGGAGGAGTTCGCCGCGATGTCGCGTAACGCGCCGGACGCTGGCTTGGACGCGTTCCGGGCAGACCAGAACGCCGCCGCCAATCACGAGCTCGGCAGCGCCTATGACCGCTGAGACACCTCGGCAAGGCATGCTCGACACCAACATCATGATCTTGCGCCGCTGGATCGACCCGGCCGAACTGCCCGACGAGATGGCCATCAGCGCTATTACGCTGGCCGAGCTGTCCGCCGGCCCGCATCAGGTCCGCCGCAACGACGAGCAAGACCTCTATGACGAGCATGCCGAACGCGCTCGCCGGCTGGAGGTCCTGCAGCGCGCCGAGAGCGAGTTCGACCCTGTGCCCTTCAGCGCCGAGGCAGCCCGCGCGTTCGGGCGTATCACCGCGGCAGTCGTCGCGGCCGGGCGACAGCCAAGGCGGAGAGCAGCCGACATGATGATCGCCGCCACTGCGGTCGCCGAACAGCTGCCGCTGTTTACCACCAACCCAGACGACTTCACCGGCCTAGGCGGCCTCATGCAAATCATCGCCGTCACCAGGCCGACCGTGCCTCACGAACAACCTAGAGTCCAGTAGCCGCTTGGGCATGTCCGCGAACCCGCCGATCTGGACTAATGATCGCTTCCTGACGATCATCAACTACGACACGCAGATCATGTCCTCGGTGGGCCGCAGCTGACCGCAGGTGCCGATGACGGGGGTGCTTAGCGTCCGGCCGTCCGAGGCCGCACAGCAGTACTGGATGTCAGCTCGCTCGGCGACCAAGCGCCACGCCGGACGCCGACAGTCACGAGCGCGGGCACCTCCGCAATCGCATCCACCGCAGCAGCGAAGCCCTCGGTGTCGTCCGCGAACACCGCACGCTGGCCGATCCGCGCGCCCGTGCTTCGACGCCGGAGTGACGGGCGGGCTCTGCGACCCGCGAGGAGCTGGAGCGGATCTGCGAGCACTTCGACGGGCGGCCGCCAGCGAGCTCGTCACGGATACGTCGCAGCTGGCGGTGCATCCGCCGGCAGTTGATGAGAGAGCCGGGTAATGGTCTGATATTGGCGTGCGCCCGTTACCACGGCCTGTGCGGTACGTCCTGCTGGCTGCTGGCTTCCTTGTCCTCGCGGTCGCGGGCATCGTGCTGGGCGCTGTTGCCGAAGCGCATCAGCTGTCCGGCTTCAGCCACCTAGCGGCCATCGTCGTGGCCCTCGCGCTTGCGCTCATGCTTGGCTTGCTCGGCAGCGCTTATTTCATCGGGGTCAGCGTCCCGTCGCTGGCCCGGCAGCTGACCGCGATGGTGCAGGCCATGGAGGCCGGGCAACCGGTGTCCGGGAGCTTCTGGGCAGGGCTGCGCGATCTGGTGCCCAAGTCGCCGGGCCGGCAGGACAGGAGCCCGCCAGGTTCCGATGAGCCGTTTCCGCTGCCAGGACAGCCGCCGAGACTTACCCGCTGGCTCAGCGGCAAGGTGGTGATCACTCCCGAGTCGGTGATCTGGCGCCGCACGACTGGCCGGGTATGCGACCTCACCGGCGCGGAATGCACCGGCGAGCGCCGACCCGATCCCAGCTACACGGAAATGACCCTGACCAGGCCCCGCCTCTACCAGGGCGAGCCGCTCAGAGTGATCACGCTCCAGGCCAACGGGACCGACGTGGAACTGGTAACACAGGTCCAGCTCGTTGAAATCCTGCGCTACAGCCTGGCGAGGACCGCCTCGACCCGCCGTACCGGCCGGACTCGGTGGGTTCGGTGAAACCAGCTAGGCGACCGGCCACGGCATCGCCGAGGAGCGCTACATAGTTACACACAGCGCATCGGGGATTCCAAACGTCCTGTCTTGCCGCACCCGGGATGGGATGTGGAATCCGACGATGTTGCCTGGGAGACGGCCATCCGTGGCACCATGCGTCTGTGAGTTCAGCCGCCGCAATGTCGGAACTCCATTCACCTATGATGTTGCGCCCCGAGCAGGACTCGAACCTGCGGCCTACTGCTTAGGAGGCAAACCCGAACCAGGCCAGACGACGCCCGTCGCCGCCCCACGCCGGGCTGACCTGCGGCGACAATCGCCTGGCGCCGCCCAGTCCCTGCTCAC
>DAHVAR010000177.1 GCA_027314515.1 Actinomycetota bacterium | reverse complement strand
GGTGGTGCGCAGTTGCCCGGTGGTGCGCAGTTGCCCGGTGGTGCGCAGTTGCCCGGTGGTGCGCAGTTGCCCGGTGGTGCGCAGTTGCCCGGTGGTGCGCAGTTGCCCGGTGGTGCGCAGTTGCCCGATGCTGTGCGGCGGCGCGGCCCCGACTACGCCGAGCGGCCGATGCTGGTGTTCTGGGAGACGACCCGTGCCTGCCTGCTCTCCTGCCGGCACTGCCGCGCCTCGGCCAGCCCCGATCCGCTGCCTGGTGAGCTGACCGAGGCCGAGGGGCGTGACCTCATCGACCAGCTCGCTCAGTTCGGGCGGCCGTACCCGATCCTGGTCCTGACCGGCGGAGACTGCCTGATGCGGCCGGACCTGCTGAGGCTCGCCGGGTACGGAAGCGGGCTAGGGGTTCCGGTCTGCCTGTCGCCCTCGGTTACGCCAATGCTGACGCCCGAGCTGATCCGGCTGATCGCAGGCAGCAGCATCCGGGCCGTGTCGATCAGCCTGGACGGCGCCGTGCCGGAGACGCACGACCGGGTGCGGGGCATCCCTGGCCACTTCGAGGCCACCCTGCGCGCCATCCGCGACTTCGCGTCAGCGGGCATGACCGTGCAGGTGAACACCACGGTCATGCGGGCGAACGCAACCGAGCTCGCCGATATCGCCGCTCTCACGGTCAGCGGCGGCGCCAGCATCTGGGAAGTGTTCTTTCTCGTCCAGGTCGGCCGTGGCGCGGCCGAGGGGCAACTGACGCCCGGTGAGCACGAGGAAGTCTGCCATTTCCTGTACGACGCCGCACATTACGGCGTGGTGGTCCGCACGGTCGAAGCGCCGTTCTTCCGCCGAGTCGCCGCCTGGCGGCGCGGCGGCGGCAGTCCTCCCGGCGGCAGTCCTCCCGGCAGCCCGTTGTACACCATGCTGGCGTCCCGAATCGGCAGCCTGCTCGGCCCGCCGGTGACCCGTCCGAGCGCGCACACCGCGCCGACTCGGGACGGCAAGGGCATCCTGTTCGTCGCCTATGACGGCGAGGTCTATCCGGCTGGCTTCCTGCCGGTCGGCCTCGGGAATGTCCGTAACCGCCCGCTGCGGGAGATCTACACCGGCAGCCCGCTGCTGCGGTCCATTCGCGCCGCACAGTTCACTGGCCGGTGTGGCTGGTGCGAGTTCGCCGACTTGTGCGGCGGTTCACGGGCCCGGGCGTTCGCTGACAGCGGCGATCCCCTCGGTGAGGACCCGGCATGCGCCTATCAGCCTGCTCGATCCGGTCCCGGAGTGCGCTGATGACCGCGACCGGCCTGCGCGAAACGCCGGAATCGGCCACTCTATCGAAATCACCGGCATACCGCTTCCGACCTACGACGGCAGGCACGACAGGGCGTTGCTCGGCGGCAGGGCGTTGGCCGGCGGCAGGGCGTTGGCCGGCGGCAGCGCCGGTGAGGATTAGGGCTGCGGCCGGCCGGGACTAGCGGCTGGCCTGGTAACCGGCGATGACAAGCATGAGCACCACGGCGAGCACCCGGCCTGCCCGGCCGCCGGCCGGCAGCCGCGGCCAGGAGATCGCGGCTAGCCAGGCCATGATGGCGGCTACTACGCACAGCGCTGCCGCGCCAGCCGGGCCGCGCAGCGCGAGGCCGGCGATCAGGAACACGACCAGCAGCAGCGGCGGTACCCAGCGGGGCAGCTGATACAGGTACATCAGCAGCCTGGCGCTGCGGCGCTCGGTGGCCTGCCTGGCCGCCGAGGCCCCCGGCGTGTACAGGCTGGTGCCCTTCGGCAGTGGCCGGACTCGCTGGCCGGGCCGGCTCTGGCCGGACTGCGCTTGCCTGGACCGCGTTTGCCTGGCCGGGCGGTTGGTGGTCACGAGGCAGTCCCTTCGGCCAGCTAGCCCTTTGCCAGCCAGTTCAGCATGTCGGTGTCGGGCGTCACGACGGCAGGGGCCCAGGCTACCGCCTGCCACCTGGCCCCCGCCCCGTTCGCCCGGCCGGTGGCCGCCGGTGACGGGAAAGTCATGCGACGACCATCCAGCGCGACCGCTAAGCTGGCAGCACCGCCGCCCGTACCGGGCTTCGCGCACGTCACAGCAGGCCGCCGACCGCCAGCCGGATGGAGACTCACATGGCAAAACGCAGCGATCGCATGGAAACCATCGTCAGCCTTTCCAAGCGGCGGGGCATCGTCTACCCGTCCAGCGAGATCTACGGCGGGCTGCGCGCCGCCTGGGACTACGGGCCGCTGGGCGTGGAGATCAAGAACAACATCAAGCGCCAGTGGTGGCGCTCGATCGTGCACGCCAGGGACGACATCGTCGGGATCGACTCCAGCGTGATCCTGGCCCCCGAGGTCTGGCAGGCCAGCGGGCACGTGACGCAGTTCACCGACCCGCTGACCGAGTGCCAGTCGTGCCACTACCGCTTCCGCGCCGATCACCTCATCGATGCGTACGAGGAGAAGCACGGCGGCCCGCCAGAGAACGGGCTGGCGGACCTGGCCTGTCCGCACTGCGGGACGAGGGGCGCGTTCACCGAGCCGCGCAACTTCAACGGCATGCTGCGCACGTTCCTGGGTGCCACCGAGGACGACTCCGGACTTGCCTACCTGCGGCCCGAGACTGCCCAGGGCATCTTCATCAACTACAAGAACGTGCTGCAGACCTCCCGGAAGAAGGTGCCGTTCGGCATCGGCCAGATCGGCAAGTCATTCCGGAACGAGATCACGCCGGGCAACTTCATCTTCCGCACCCGTGAGTTCGAGCAGATGGAGATGGAGTTCTTCGTCAAGCCCGGCACCGACGAGGAGTGGCACGAGTACTGGATCGCCGCCAGGGAGTCCTGGTTCCTCGATCTCGGCCTCAGCAAGGAGAACCTCCGACGGTACGAGCACCCGGACGGGAAGCGGTCTTTCTACTCCAAGCGGACGGTCGACCTGGAGTACCGGTTTGACTTTCCCGGCACCGAGTGGGGTGAGCTTGAGGGCCTCGCGAACCGTACCGACTACGACCTCGGCGTGCACGGCAAAGCCTCTGGCCAGGACCTGTCCTACCTGGACCCGGAGACGAACGAGCGCTACATCCCGTACGTGATCGAGCCCGCGGTCGGGGTCGACCGGTCAATGCTCGCGTTCCTGCTGGAGGCCTACACCGAGGACCAGGCGCCGGACGCCAAGGGCAAGATGGAGAAACGCGCCGTGCTCCGGCTGGACCCGCGGCTTGCGCCGGTGAAGGTCGCGGTACTGCCGCTCTCCCGCAATGCCGACCTGTCACCCAAGGCCAGGGATGTCGCTACGATGCTCCGGCAGCAGTGGAACTGCGAGTTCGACGACGCCGGCGCGATCGGCCGCCGCTACCGCAGGCAGGACGAGATAGGCACGCCGTACTGCGTCACCGTGGACTTCGAGTCGCTCGACGATCAGGCGGTCACGGTCCGTGAGCGCGACTCAATGAAGCAAGACCGGATCGGCATCGACAGCCTGGCCGGCTACCTGTCCGAGCGCCTGCCCGGCTGCTAGGCACTGGCTCAGCCGCGCGCGGAGCCGGCCCGGCATCAGCTGGCGGACATTGCCGCGTTCAGTGCCGCGTTAGTGATCTTCGGGCCGCCGCGGCAGATAGCGAGCTGATAGGGAGCTGTGGCGGTGTAGTGCCGGATGCCGACGTGATAGCGCAAAACGACGTTCGTCATCACCCAGCATCCGCCCGGACGTGGCGCCGCGACTTCAGCTGCTGCCGGGAAGCCGAAGAAGACGCGCGCCGGATCGCGGCCGAAGGCGTGCCCGATGAGCGGTCCGGCATACCGGCCGCCGCAGTGCTCGAGCACGAAGCCCTTCCCGGCCGAGCGGGCGGGCCAGGCGCCGCCGCAGACGGCATTGGTGAGTACGCCGAGCCTGAGCAAGCGCGGCGCAGGGAACCGGGTGCCGCCTACGAGCCGGACGCCGTCCACGACGGCCACCGCGCCGCCCGAGTTGATCAGCGGTAGCGCGAACCCGGCCGGCTGGCTGCCCCAGTCCTGCGCACTCTGCGCAGCGTTCATCAGGACATTGAGCGGGCCGTTGCCGATTCTGATCGGCCCCCGCTCCGCGACGGCTCCGAGCACTACCACGGCCGCGATGGTCAGCCTTAGGCCTCGTCGCCGCGAAGCCCGTCGCCACAGCGCGAGCGTCGTTCCCGACCCGGGCATGGCGTTATCGTGACAGCCGGCCGGGGTCAGTCGCTAGCCTGTCGCCGGGGTGGCTCTACTCGCTGCTGGTCAGGGCATTCAGCACGGCTGCGGTCAGCCGGGCGCCGGGGGCGGCGCCGGGCAGCGGCGGAAGATCTCGGCGGCAGCCTGGTGGAATCCGTCCGGCAGGCCGGCCGCGGCCATCGAATGCGCGATCTCCTCCATCTCGCCAACCCAGCGCCAGCCTTTCGCGGCGCCCGAAAGGGCCGACCGCTCCGACTGCCCGGCCAGCCGGGGCTGCGACAGCGACCACTCGGCCAGCAGGGCATCCTCGACCCCGTCCGCTCTGGCAAGCGCCCGCGCAGCGAGCATTAGTGCTGCCGTTCCCTTGGTCCAGGAGGCATAAGCCATCTTCACCGCTGACGCAGCCGTCGCGGTTCCGGTCACGATCCGCGGCTCAAGGGGCGTGCCGGCGAACAGGCCCCGCATCGGCGCGGCGTCCGGCCCCGACAGGTAGAGGCGGGTGGTCCCCGCTATCACCGGCGGCGGGCCGATGATGCCGCCGTCCACGTACCGGCCTCCGCTTTCGGTAATCAGCTGCCCGACTTCGCGTGAGGTGCCGGGCGAGATCGCGTTGGCGTCCAGGTAAAGACCGGTGAAACCATGCACTGCCCAGGCGACGTCCAGTGCCGCGTGCGGGGGGCAGACCGAGATGATCACCGCAGCCGCCGCGGCCATCCGCCGCGGCGTGCCCGCGTCGGTCAGGCCGGCTGCGGTCGCCCTGGCTGCCGTTTGCGCGCTGCGGCCGTCAGACGCCCAGAGCACGGTGTGCCCGGCTGCCGTCAGGCACTGCCCGACGGCAGCTCCCATCTCGCCCGGATGCAGCAGGCCGACCACGCTCCCGCGCTGAAGATCCATGGGCTGAGTGTCGCACGGGCGGCCTGCGACGGCCCGCCGTGTGACGGCCCGCCTGGCGCGGTAGCGCTAACCGGGCGCAACCAAGTCCACGATCGAACAGTTCTAGCCAGATGCTCCTACTGTGCCCACTGCCGCCACAGCGCGTCCCGGAGCCCCGGTGGGCGGTGGCGTTTCGGGTGCTTGAGGCCGCCCATATCAGGTCAACCTGGCGCGCGGCCGATGATGGCCGGAGCGCTCACTGCGCAAATCGGTTGCCCAGACGTAAACGAGAGCGCCACGCTAGCGGCGTGACCGGAGCGCCAGATGCCCATCGCCGCTTCGGTGGCCTGCTCCGAGAGCGCAACTTCCGGCTGCCGTGGAGCGGCGAGACGGTTAGCGGTGGCAGCGGGTCGGTCGCCAGCCTCAGCGGCAGGGCGCTGGCCGGGCTGGCTGCCGAGGCTGTCGGCTACGCGGCGGCGCTGCTGTTCAACTCGGCCAGCTTCATAGTTTCCGCAGTGTGCCTCTTCGCGATCAAGGCCGAGTCGCCCGCTCACTCGCGCGAGGTTCGGGTTACTACCATTCGCGCCGACATTGCCGAGGGACAGCGCGAAGGCTCGCGCGAGCTCTTGGAAGCGCTCACGCCTGCCTGCTCAACGCGATAATCGGCGGGCTCGGCGGGTTGCTGATCCCGCTGATTGCCGCCGGGCCAAGGGTAATGTTCTACGTCGCAGGCAGCGGCATTGTCTCGGCCGCCATCGTCGGCGCCAACATCATCATGGTCAGCTTCCGGCAGGCATACTGCCCGCCAGGCCTGCTCGGGCGCGTCGTCGCAAGCCAGCGTCTCCTAGCCGTCGGGTCCGCACCTGTAGGCGCGCTGCTCGCGGGCGCGCTCGCCACCACCATTGCCATCCGGCCGGCGCTGTGGATCCTGCTCACCGTGTTCGCCCTGTCCGGCTCGCTGCTGCTCACCCACCCGATGCTGGCCGACCGCGATCTGCCAGCCGCGCCAGGTGATCCGCTGACCGGGGCCGCCGCTGCCCTCCACCGTCAGGTACTTGTACGGTGCCGCCTCGTCCCGGGCGCACAGCATGAACCGGCCGGCCGCGGCGATCGCCCTGGCCTTGCCGCTGTTTCCGCTCGTGGTCAAGCTGACCTGGCCGCCAGGCTGGTAGCTGTACCAGACCGGAGTGGCCAGCGGCCTTCTGCCTGCCGCGGCTGCCACTGTGAGCACGCCGACGTGCACTTCGGCCGGGAACGCCGCCCGGTGGCGATGACTCGTGTTGAACGACACCGCATCTGCGTCGCGCCGGTCGTTGCTCGCGCGATCAGGCCTGCATCATCGCCTGGCCCAGGCGCTTGCCCCATCGGGTCCCAGGTCGTCGGGACCTTCGGCACTGGAATGCACCGGCCGCGCGGCCGACACTGACAGCAAGATCGCGAATCGTGAAGGGGCGCTGCGTGCCTTCCTCCATCGTGACGGCGTGGTGCCGGCCGCGACTAGGGAGATCGGAATGACCGTCACCGGGCTTCGTTACATCCGTTTCTTCGAGGAATTCGGCATCGATGACGTCCCGATGGTCGGCGGGAAGAACGCATCTCTGGGTGAAATGTACAGAAACCTCGCGGATGCGGGGGTGCGGGTCCCGTACGGTTTCGCGATCACCGCCGATGCTTACCGTCGCACTCTCGATGAGGCTGACGCGTGGGGCCCGTTGCGCGCGGCGCTGGACGGACTGCAAGCCACGGACGTGGCCGGCCTGGCCCGAGCCGGCAAGCGTGCCCGCGAGATCGTCTACGGCGCCGGGCTGCCGTCCGACCTGGCCGCCGAGATTCTGGCCGGGTACCGGAGGCTGCGGGCAGAGTACGGCGAGGACGTCAGTGTCGCCGTCCGCAGCTCCGCGACGGCCGAGGACCTGCCGACCGCGAGCTTCGCTGGCCAGCAGGAGACCTTCCTCAACGTCAGGGGCGAGGAGAGCCTGCTTGACGCTTGCCGTCGCTGTTTCGCCAGCCTGTTCACCGACCGCGGTATCCACTACCGCATCGACGAGGGATTCGACCACTTCAGGGTCGCGCTGTCGATTGGCATAATGAAGATGGTGCGCTCCGATCTCGCCGCCGCGGGCGTCACGTTCACGCTGGACACCGAGTCGGGGTTCCGTGATGTCGTGTTTACTACGGCCTCCTACGGCCTAGGCGAGAACATCGTGCAGGGCAGCGTCGAGCCGGATGAGTTCTACGTGCACAAGCCAACCTTCGCCGCCGGGCACCGCGCGGTGCTGCGCCGCCTGCTCGGGGACAAGGCAGTCAAGATGGTGTTCGCCGAAGGCGGCACCAGGCAGACCACGCGCAACGTGCCGACCCCGAAGGCCGACAGGGAGCGGTTCTGCATCAGCGACGCTGATGTGATGGAGTTGGCCGACTACGCGATGAAGATCGAGAACCACTACGGGCGGCCGATGGATATCGAGTGGGCCAAAGACGGCGTCGACGGAAATATCTACCTCGTTCAGGCCCGGCCCGAGACCGTGGCGTCCCAGCGGTCGGCGACCGTCCTCGAGAGCTACGTGCTGGACCGCCGCGGCGTGGTGCTGGCCGAGGGCCGAGCGGTCGGCGAGAAGATCGCCTCCGGCACGGTGCACGTGATCGGCAACGTGTCCCAGCTAGCCAGCTTCGCGCAGGGCGAAGTGCTGGTGGCAGACACCACCACGCCGGACTGGGAACCGGTGATGAAGACGGCTGCGGCCATCGTGACCAACCGGGGCGGCCGGACCTGCCACGCTGCGATCGTCGCTCGTGAGCTCGGCATTCCGGCCGTTGTCGGCACTGGCGACGCGACCACCGTATTGCGCAACGGCGAGTCGGTCACTGTGTCCTGCGCGGAGGGCGACACCGGGCGGATCTATAGCGAGGTGGCGGCCTTCCACGTGGAGCAAACCGAGGCGAGCGGACTGCCGCGCCCGTCGACCGAGATCATGGTCAACCTTGGCAACCCGGATCTGGCCTTCAAGACCTCGTTCCTGCCCAATGACGGGGTCGGCCTTGCCCGGATGGAATTCGTCATCAGCGAGTCAATCAAGGCACACCCGATAGCGCTGCTGCATCCCGACCGGGTGCCTGAGCCGGAGGTCAGGCAAGCGCTGGCGAGACTCACCAGGGATTACCCTGACGGCGGGAGCTTCTTCGTGGAGCGCCTGTCGGAGGGACTGGGCACGATCGCGGCAGCCTTCTGGCCGAAGCCCGTCGTCGTGCGGACATCGGACTTCAAGACCAACGAGTACGCCAGCCTGCTCGGCGGGACAGCCTTGGAGCCGGCCGAGGACAACCCGATGCTGGGCTTCCGCGGCGCTTCCCGGTACGCGCACCCGGCCTATGCGGAGGGCTTCGCCCTGGAATGCCGGGCCTTGCGCCGGGTCCGCGAGGACATGGGGCTGACGAACGTCATCATCATGCTGCCATTCGTCCGCCGCGTGGCCGAGGCCGAGCAGGTCCTGGCAGCGATGGCGGCGCAGGGCCTGCGGCGCGGCGAGAACGGTCTGCAGGTCTACGCAATGTGCGAGATCCCGAACAACGTTGTCCTCATCGACGCCTTCGCGCGGCTGTTCGACGGGTTCTCCATCGGCTCCAACGACCTGACCCAGTTGACCCTGGGCGTCGACCGCGATAGCGAGCTCGTCGCGTTCGACTACGACGAGCGGGACGCCGGGGTCAAGGAGATGATCAGGCTGGCGGTCGAGGGCTGCCGGCGCAATGGCATTCATTCCGGTCTGTGCGGGCAGGCGCCATCTGACTACCCGGACATGGCCGAATACCTGGTCGAGCTCGGCATCGACTCGATGAGCCTCAATCCAGACACGGTGCTGAAGACCACGAAGCTGGTGCTGGACGCGGAGAGCAGGCTCGCGGCAACTCGCGGAGCGTCCGCCTAGCCAGGCTCCATGCCGCGCCGCCAGACGGATTCCCGGTAGAGTTCAGAGCACAAGGCCACGCGGCGTCGACCCCGGCCGCTAACGAAATTCTGGGCTGCCAGCGACCGCCAGCGGGCGCACCCGGCAGCAGTACAAGGAGCATGCAGTGGCGAAGCTCGTCTATGACTTCACCGAGGGCAACAGGGACATGAAGGACCTGCTCGGCGGCAAGGGCGCGAATCTAGCCGAGATGACCAACCTTGGGCTGCCGGTACCGCCGGGCTTCACCATCACTACCGATGCCTGCCGGTACTACCTGGAGCACGGCGACACCCCAGTCGGGCTAACTGACCAGGTCGACGAGCACCTGGCCAGGCTGCAGGAGGCAATGGGGCGGACGCTGGGTGGTCCGGTCGACCCGCTGCTGGTCAGCGTGCGATCGGGGGCCAAGTTCTCGATGCCGGGCATGATGGAGACCGTACTCAACATCGGACTGTCCGACGAGTCGGTGCAGGGCCTGGCGAAGCAGGCCGGCAACGAGCGGTTCGCCTGGGACTCCTACCGGCGGCTGATCCAGATGTTCGGCAAGACGGTACTCGGCATCGACGGCGAAGCATTCGAGCACGCGCTCGACGCGGCCAAGCGAGCCAAGGGCGTGACCAGCGACGTGGAGCTGGACGCCGCCGACCTCCGGCGCCTGACCGACAGCTTCAAGGGCATCGTCGCCGACCGCACCGGCCGGCCGTTCCCGCAGGATCCGCGGGACCAGATGGACCTCGCGATCCGCGCGGTGTTCGAGTCCTGGAACGCCGACCGCGCCGTGTTGTACCGCCGGCAGGAACGCATTCCGGCGGACCTCGGCACGGCGGTGAACGTGGTAGCGATGGTCTTCGGCAACCTCGGCCCGGACTCCGGCACCGGGGTGGCATTCACCCGCGATCCTGGCAGTGGCCAGCAGGGCATTTACGGCGATTACCTGCAGAACGCCCAGGGCGAGGACGTGGTCGCCGGCATCCGCAACACCATGCCGCTGCAGGAACTTGAGCGGATCGACGCCAGGTGCTACGCCGAGCTGCTGGACATCATGGCGACGCTGGAGAACCACTACAAGGACCTCTGCGATATCGAGTTCACCATCGAGCGCGGCAAGCTGTGGATGCTGCAGACCCGGGTCGGCAAGCGCACCGCCGGCGCGGCCTTCAGGATCGCCACGCAGCTAGTCGACCAGGGCCTCATCGATATGGACGAGGCGCTGACCAGGGTTACCGGCAGCCAGCTCGCTCAGCTGATGTTCCCCAGGTTCGACACTGGTCACGGCGCCAGGAAGGTCACCAGCGGTGTCAGCGCGTCGCCGGGTGCCGCAGTCGGCGTGGCGGTATTCGACTCCGCCCGTGCCGTCGAGCTTGCCGCATCGGGCCAGCCGGTGATCCTTGTCCGGCGCGAGACCAACCCTGACGACCTGCACGGCATGATCGCCGCTCAGGGCATCCTCACCAGCCGCGGCGGGAAGACGAGCCACGCAGCGGTGGTGGCCCGCGGCATGGGCAAGACCGCCGTGTGCGGCGCTGAGGAGCTGGAGATTGACCTCGCCGGTCGCCGGTTCAGCGCGCCGGACGGCATCGTGGTCAACGAGGGCGACCTGCTGTCCATCGACGGCACCAGCGGCGACGTCTTCCTGGGCGAGGTTCCGGTTGCGCCGTCGCCGGTGGTTAGCTACTTCGAGGGGAAGCTGGACCCGCACTCGGACGAGCTGGTCGCAGCGGTGCACCGCATCATGGCGCACGCCGACGCGGCCCGCCGCCTCGGCGTGTACGCCAATGCCGACACCGGCGAGGACTGCGCGAGGGCGCGGCGCTTCGGTGCCGGCGGCGTTGGCCTGGTCCGGACCGAGCACATGTTCCTCGGCGAACGGCGTCAGCTGGTCGAGCGCCTGATCCTGGCCGAGGACGACGCGACCCGGCAGGCCGCACTCGATGCGCTTGAGCCACTGCAGCGCGGCGACTTCCTGGAGATCTTCGCGGCCATGGACAGTCTGCCGGTGACCATCCGCCTGATCGACCCGCCGCTGCACGAGTTCCTGCCCGACATCACCGAGCTGTCGGTCAAGGTGGCGCTGGCCGGTGCTGATGCGAGTTCGCATGACCGCCGCCTGCTGGACGCGGTGCGCAGGCTGCACGAGACCAACCCGATGCTGGGCCTGCGCGGGGTGCGGCTCGGCCTGGTCATTCCCGGCCTGTTCGCCATGCAGGTCCGCGCGATCGCGCTGGCAGCTAGCGAGCGCAAGAAGGCCGGGAGTAACCCGCAGCCGGAGATCATGATTCCGCTGACCGCGTCGGTCCAGGAGATGGAGATCGCGCGCGAAGAGGCCGAGCAGGTGCTCGCGGAGGTGGCAAAGGAAACCGGCGTTCACGTGCACGCGATGATCGGCACGATGATCGAAGTGCCGCGGGCGGCGCTGATCGCGGGCCAGATCGCCCGCAGCGCAGAATTCTTCTCGTTCGGCACCAACGACCTGACCCAGATGGGCTGGGGCTTCTCCCGCGACGACGTGGAGGGCGCGTTCTTCAGCCGGTACATCGAGCTTGGGGTGTTCGGCGTCTCGCCGTTCGAGACGCTCGACCCCGAGGGCGTCGGGCGCCTGGTGGAGATCGCGGTCGAGGAGGGCCGTGCCGCTCGTCCGGAGCTCAAGCTGGGCGTCTGCGGCGAGCACGGCGGCGACCCGGACTCGGTGCACTTCTTCCACTCGGCTGGCCTGGACTACGTGTCGTGCTCGCCATTCCGGGTTCCCGTCGCCCGGCTGGAGGCTGGCCGGGCCACGGTGATGGAGACCGCCGGGGGTAGCGACAGCAGGTGACAGCCGTGGCCGGCAACTCGGCCGCCGATCACGGCGGCTATGACAGCCTGGCCACCGCGCGCTGGGCGCCGGAGCCGTCCAAGACCGGCGCTGGCAGCGGGCGCGGTCCCTTCGTCAGGGACCGCGCCCGGGTGCTGCACAGCGCTGCCCTGCGGCGGCTCGCGGCGAAGACGCAAGTGGTGGCGGTCGGGTCGGGTGACTTCCCGCGCACCCGGCTGACTCACTCGCTGGAGTGCGCCCAGATCGGCCGTGAACTAGGCGCGGCGCTTGGCTGCGACCCCGATCTGGTCGATGCCGCCTGCCTGGCGCACGACATGGGCCATCCGCCGTTCGGCCACAACGGCGAGGTCGCCCTAGCCAACCTCGCGACCGGCTGCGGAGGTTTCGAAGGGAACGCCCAGAGTCTCCGGCTGGTCACCCGCCTCGAGGCGAAGGTACTGGGGGCTGGCCTCAATCTGACCAGGGCAACCCTGGACGGGATGCTGAAGTACCCGTGGACCGGCCCCGCGCCCGATGCGCCCGATGCGGCCGGGTCGGCCGGGTCGGCCGGGTCGGCCGGGCTCAGCGGGGACGAGATGCAGCCGGACCGCGCGGCCGGCAAATACGGCGCTTATGCCGACGACGCAGCGGTGTTCTCGTGGATCCGGGAGGGCGCGCCGGCCGGCCAGTCCTGCCTGGAGGCGCAGGTGATGGACTGGGCCGACGACGTTGCCTACTCCGTTCACGACCTAGAGGACGGTCTGCACGCCGGACTGGTGACGCTGCCGCAGTTGCGCGATCCGGCTGACCGGCTGGCAGTCGCCGACCTGACCATGAGCGCGTACTGCCCGCCGGGCTTCACCAGCCTTGGCGAGCTCACCGAGACATTCATCCGCCTGCTCGAGCTGGACTGCTGGCCGCGCGAGTTCGATGGCAGCATTTCCGCCGCCGCCGCGGTGAAGAACCTCACAAGCGTCCTGATCGAGCGGTTCTGCAGTGCGGCTGAGCGTGAGACCATGCCAGCGGGCCACCCGCCAGTCCGCCGGTACGCCGCCAGCCTGGCCGTGCCGCGCCAGCAGCGGCTGGAATGCGCGCTGCTCAAGGGCGTTACCGCGCACTACGTGATGAGCAGGCCCGGAGTGGCGGCGGCGCAAGCCCGCGAGCGCGAGGTAATCCTGGAGCTGGCCGAGGCGGTGCTGGCAGGCGCGCCAGCGACGCTGGATCCGATGTTCCAGCCACAATTCGAATCTGCCCAGGATGACCGCGCTCGCCTGCGCGTCGTCGTGGATCAGATCGCCTCGCTGACCGACACTTCGGCGCTGGCCTGGCATCGCCGCCTGCGGTCAGCGGGCACCTGAGCTAGCCAGCGGCACTCCAGTGCGCTCAGCTGATTTACGGCGTTAATCGGACCTACGATGTATCGCTATCCCGCGCCGCCCGCGTGCTCTCGCGCCCTTTTGCGCTCTCGCGCCGCGCAGCCCGGCCGGTCTGAGTCCGCTTGTCACTCAGCCTCAGCGGATTGCCTGGTCGGCGGCTGGCCGTGGCTGACCGGCTCCGACCCGACATGCCCATCGTGCGTCGGCCGACCTCGGCGCCTGCCACGCTGGGCGAGCGTGCGGGCGACGGCCTGGCGATGCCGCCCCCGACGGGACAGCCGGCTGAGCAGGGCCGCGCGTCCGGATAGCCGCGACCGGCGAGCACTGCGGCGATCTCGGCAGCGACCTGGCATGGCGTCACCGTCACGTCGTGCCAGCCGTAGCGCAGCGTCGTCAGGCCTGTCGTGGCTGCGGCGTTGTCGCGGCGTATGTTGTTCCAGCGGCTGTCGCCGGGATGCGCGACCTGACCGTCGAGCTCGACCACGGTCTGATATGCCTCGTACAGCATGTCCTGGTACTGGCTGCGGCCGTTCCGCCGGGATGCCGCCTGCCTGCGGGGAACCGGGAACCGGTGCGGTTGCTCGACATCGCGCAGGTAGCGGTACTCCAGCACGGAGTGAACGCCAGCGAGGTCCGGACTCAGTAGTTCGGCTAGCTCTGACCGCCAGCGAACCCGGCGGCGGCTTGCCAGGGCTACCCGCAGCTTGTCCGGGGTGGTTAACCGCCGCCCGATCGCCCGAGTTATCCAGCCGACGGCGGTGTCGAGGTCACGGGCTGACTTGCAAAGGTCGATGACCGTCTCCTCGACCCTGGTGCGAGGCGGGTTCTGCGCCGGATGAACGGCTACGCGAACCGATACGTGAATGACCAGTCCCGGCTGCCTGACGATTCGACGGTCTGCTGGGGCTGCTAGATGAATGAGCGAGCTGGTCTCGCTGCTGAGGCCCCAGAGTTCGGCAGCGGTGTGGTGACTTAGTGCCGCCCCTGGGCCCGCGTAGAGAACTGCGGCCCAGAGCACGGCTTCCCGGCTCAGCCCACCCGAGAACGTCGCGTAGACGCCTGGGTAGATTCGCTGCCAGCTGCCTCGCTTGATCAGCGCGCCGACCACCCGGTCAGAAAGTCCGGCGGCCAGCGCCTGGGCGCGTGTTACCACGCCGCACTGCAGCGGCGCGAGTTCGCGTAATCGGGGCGGGATCTCGGTGGCCATGGGCTTAGCCTGTCGCCAGATACTGACAAAAACGACTTAGCTAGTTAAGCCGAAAGATGTTGCACCGTTTTCGGCTAAAGAACTTTCGGCTTAACCGCTTCGGCGTCCCGGATCTGGCCGCGGCCGGGGCCGCTGAGATGCCTACCCGGCATTTGCGGCATGAGCGGCCCATATCCGAGCCGGTGCCATGACCTACCGCGCGGCGCGAGGACGGCGGCTACTGAGCGTGAGAGGGTGTCACGCATGGAAACTGCCGCCATCGACTTTACCCCCTGGAACCTGGACGCGGACTGGCCCGCCAGGCGCTGGCTCGAGCTCGTCAACGGGCGCCGTGGCGAGCCACTCGCAGGCATCCGGCTCGGCCAGGCCAGCACTTCGGCGATGGTCCTGACCTGCACTTATCCACGCAGCCGCTTCGGCGATGCGGCCGCAGCGACGGGCCTGGATCCGGTTCGCGAGATCGCGTTCGAGACTACCTACGCGCAGGTCAATCTCGCACTGCATCAGATCAAGGCACCTGGCGAGCGGCCGGACGGGCTGATCGGCTCGCTGGTCAGGTACGCCAGCCAGCAAGCTGACCGGTACCGGGAGTGGCCGAGTACGCACTGGGGCGAAGAGATGGCCGCCACCACGAGGCTGGCGAGCTGGCAGTCCGGGTTCAGCGTGGATTATCCGGAGGTGTACGTGATTGTGCATGCCTGCGGGATCGGCATTGACGAGTTGCGGCTGACGCCGGCCGGCGACCTGTCTGGCTACAACATCGGCGGGGACCCGCTGGCCGCGGGCGCGATGCACTGGGAACTGTGGGCAGATAGGCCTGAGCTGGCTTACGACGACCTGACCCGGACGCTGGTGGCGCCTTAACTGGCCGCCTCGACAGCGCAGATCGCCCCGATCACGACGGTGGTATCGGACAGGTCCGGCAGCACGACCTCAGCGCCCGCCTCGCGGAGCTGCCGCATCGTGAAGCTGCCGCTGGCCACGCCCACCGCCCGGGCTCCGGTCGTCGTGGCCGCCTCGACGTCGTCCGGCGTGTCGCCGATGAGCACGGCTGCGGTCCCGGAGAAGTCAGCGCCATAGCGACGAGCGGCGTTTTGCCGGGCGACTTGTACCAGGTCAGCGCGCGCTTCGCTGACGTCGCCGTAGGCGCCGAGGCTCAGGTCGAGGTGCTCGGTCAGCCCGAGAGCGCCCAGCTTCACCCTGGCCAGCGCCGGGATGTTGCCGGTGAGCAGTGACTGGACCACGCACTGGCCGTCAGCCTGCCGGGCCAATGCGGACACCGCGGCGACTGCCTCGGCGGCGCCCGGCAGTATCCGTCCGTGCTTGCGAACCATGCTGCCAAGTTCCGGCGCGCGGTCGGCCAGCCTCTGCTGGAACCGGGGCAGTTCCCCGAACGGATCCGGCACTCCGGCTGCCGCCAGCACTTCCAGCGCGATTGAGGTGTCCGTCCGCCCGGCCATCGAGCGAAGCCCGGCCGGCATCGGGGCGCCGTACAACTCGGCCAGCACAACCTCATACAGGTACCGGCCTACCCCGCCGGCAGCTACTAGTGTGTAGTCAACATCCCAGAGCACAAGCAATGGCCGCACGCCTGACCGTACCAGGAACGGCCGGTGCGCCACCGCGTTCGCCTTCGCCGCAGGCCACTGAGCGGCGCGCCTGCCCGGACGGCCGTCGCTGCCGGGGAGCCGTGACTAGACTCGGCGGACAGCAGCGCGAGGCGGCAACACCGCAACGCAGGCAACAGCGCGAGGCAGGCAACAGCGCGAGCGGAGGGCGGCGCAGATGACAGGCCGGATCCGCGACGAGGACATCGCGCTAGTGCGCGAGCGTTCCGCGCTCGACGAGGTAGTGGGCGAGTACCTGCAGCTTCGCGGCGCGGGTGGCGGTTCGCTGAAAGGCCTCTGCCCATTCCACGAGGAGAAGACGCCGTCCTTCAACGTGACGCCCGCGCGCGGCTTGTGGTACTGCTTCTCCTGCCAACAGGGCGGCGATGTCATCAAGTTCGTGCAGAAGATCGACAATCTCGGCTTCACCGAGGCCGTCGAACGTCTCGCGAAACGGGCCGGGATCGAGCTGCGCTACGAGCAGGGCGGCCATATTCCCGGCCAGGAGCAGTCCCAGCGCAGGCGGCTGATCGAGGCGCACATGGCCGCGGCCGAGTTCTACGCCGAACAGCTAGCCAGTCCGGCGGCGCAGGCCGGGCGCGACTTCCTGTCCTCACGCGGCTTCGAGATGGCCGACGTCGGCCGGTTCCGGGTCGGCTACGCGCCAGCCGAATGGGACTCGCTGACCAGGCATCTGCGCGGCCGCGGCTTCACCGAGATCGAGTTGCTGGCCGGCGGCCTGGCGAGCCAGGGCAGGCGCGGCCTGATCGACAAGTTCCGGGGCAGGCTGATCTGGCCGATCGCGGACCTGACCGGCGACGTCATCGCGTTCGGGGCGCGCAAGCTGGCAGCAGGCGACGACGGGCCCAAGTACCTCAACACCCCGGAAACGCCGCTGTTCAAGAAGAGCTCCGTGCTGTACGGAGCAGACCTGGCTAAGCGCGACATCGCACAACGCCGGCAGGCCGTCGTGGTCGAGGGCTACACCGACGTGATGGCCTGTCACCTGGCCGGCATCAGCACCGCGGTGGCCACCAGCGGCACCTCCTTCGGTGACGGCCACATCACCATCTTGCGGCGGCTGCTGATGGACGACAGCCAGTTCCACGGCGAGGTCATTTTCACTTTCGACGGCGACGCTGCGGGCCAGCGGGCCGCTCTCCGCGCGTTCAGCATGGAGGAGAAGTTCGTCACCCAGACGTTCGTCGCCGTGCAGGGCGACGGCCTCGACCCGTGTGACCTCCGGCTTCAGCGCGGTGACCCGGCGGTGCGCGACCTCATCGCGCAGCGGGTGCCGCTGTTCGAGTTCGCCATCCGCAGCGCCATCTCCGAGCACAATCTGGAAACGGCCGAGGGCCGCCTCGCCGCACTGGACGCGGCCGCGCCGATTGTGGCGAGGATAAAGGACCGCGGGCTCCGGCAGTTGTACGCCGTCAGCCTGGATCGGTGGCTGGGCATGATGGACGAGGGCTTCGTGCTCGGCCGGGTGCTCGCCCATGAAGGCCCGGGCACTGGCGGAACGACCAGGATTAATAACCGAAACGTCCGGAATAACCACGGGAACGACGCTGCAGCCGGCAACGGCAGGCCGGCCCGCTCGGGTGTTCAGGGCCAGGCCGGGGCGCTTTCCGGCGAGCCCTTTGCCGCGCAGACCGCAGTCACCGGGCGTGCGGAGCGCGGGCGCGATGCGCAGCGCAGCGCTTTTGACTTCGCCGACCCGGTCGTGAACGTGGAGCGGCAGGCGCTGAAGCTGGCCATCCAGCGCCCGGCCCTGTGCGGACCGGTCTTCGACGAGTTGCCGTCGGCCATATTCTCGGTCCCGGCGCACGTGGCCGTCTGCGACTTGATTGCCGCGAATGGCGGCGTCACGAGCGCCACGTCGGCGAGGGAATGGTCGCAGCGGCTGCGCGCTGCCGCGCCAAACGACAACGCCAGGGGGTTCGTGACCAGGCTGGCGGTAGAGCCGCTCGAAGTGCCAGGACCCACTGGGGAGCCCGACGCCAAATTCGCCGAGGCGGTTCTCGCCCGTGTCGAGGAACTCGCGGTCAGCCGGGACATCGCGAGCATCAAATCCCGGCTGCAGCGGCTGAGTCCGGTCTCCGAGACGGCCGACTACAACCGGATGTTTGGTGACCTCGTTGCGCTGGAGCAGCGCCGCAAGGTGCTGTCGGAGCGTGCTTCGGGCGCGTTGTAGCCGACCCGCTCCTGCCGACTCTAGGCATACAGGTATGGTCGCGCGCTACTAACGTTTTGGTGACAATATTGAGTCCGCTGAACCGCGGATTCGTGCCGCAGACTGTTCTGCATGAGTCTTACGGCTGCTCCCCAGATAGATCAGGTAGCCGACGTCATCGCTGCGGCGAAAGAGCGCGGGTCGGTGTCGATGAGCGAGCTGACCGTTGCATTCGAGCACTGTGACCTGCCCGCCGACGCGGTCGACAGCGTGTTGAAGCTGCTCGCTGACGAGGGCGTGGACGTGATCGACGCGGCGCCGGATAGCGAGGACATGGCACAGCGGCACGTCCAGTCCGAGGCCCGGCGGGCAGTCACCGGTGACCTGGTCCGTATCTACCTGCGGGAGATCGGGCGGGTGCCGTTGCTCACCGCGCACGACGAAGTCGAGCTGGCTAAGGCGATCGAGGCGGGCCTGTTCGCCGAGGAGAAGATGCAGGGCGGGCTGCTGGCCAATTGCGGTGGCGCCCGGATGGCGGAGTTGATGCTGATCGCCGCCGACGGGATCGCAGCCAAGCAACGGCTGATCGAGGCGAATCTCCGGCTGGTGGTGTCCATCGCCAAGCGCTACATCGGCCGCGGTCTGGTGTTCCTCGACCTGATTCAGGAAGGCAACCTCGGCCTGATCCGCGCGGTGGAGAAGTTCGACTACACCAAGGGCTACAAGTTCTCCACCTATGCCACCTGGTGGATCAGGCAGGCAATCACGCGGGCGATCGCCGACCAGGCCAGAACCATCCGGATCCCGGTGCACATGGTCGAGACGATCAACAAGATGGCCCGGATCCAGCGCCAGTTGCACCAGGATCTGGGCCGTGAGGCCACCCCGGAGGAAATCGCGGCTGAAATGGGTCTGCACCCGGACCGGGTTGCCGAGATCCAGCGGATCGCCCAGGAACCGGTGTCGCTGCAGTCGCCGATCGGAGAGGAAGACTCCGACCTTGGCGATTTCATCGAGGACGCTGATGCCGTCGTGCCGATGGAGGCAGCGGCGTTCATCATGCTGCAGGATCAGCTGGACAAGGTGCTGGACAACCTGAACATTCGCGAGCAGCGGATAATCCAGCTCCGCTTCGGGCTGACTGACGGGCACCCGCGCACGCTGGAAGAGGTCGGCCGGGAGTTCGGCGTTACCAGGGAGCGCATTCGCCAGATTGAGTCCAAAACGCTGGCGAAGCTGCGGCACCCGAGCCGCGCGCAGATGCTGCGCGAGTACCTCGCCTAGCCGGCGCGAGTACCTCGCCTAGCCGGCGCGAGTACCTCGCCTAGCCGGCGCGGGCACTTGCGGCGTGCTGGCCCGGCCTCGGCGCCGGCACTGGTCGATCCGCCGCATCTGGTCCTGCGCCGCGTCTGGTCCTGCGCCGCACCCGCTGGTCAACTGGTCGGCGCTGGCCAGCCGGTCGGCGGTGGCTGGAGTCCGGTGGCGCTAGGAGCTGCCCGCGCCAGGGCCGCGCGCGCCAGGGCCGCCCTGCCCGTTACCCGTCGCTGCGACCGGGTGACCAGCCGGCATCTGGCCGTCGCTGCCCGCGTGCCGGTGCCGCAGTCCGTGAACCCGGTCGGCGAACGTGTGTGCGGCGTTCTGCGCGATCGGCGGGACCCTGTCGTGCAACTGGCTGCCCACCTTCTGGGCCGCCGTACTTGCCTGAGCCTGGATCGTGCCGGCCGCCTGCTGCACCGTGGGGTTGTCGGCAGCCGCCTTCGCGATCTTCACAATCTTGTCGTACTTCTCACGCCCGGCCCGCGTCCCGGCGACGAACCCGGCAGCGAACCCGGCGACAAAGCTAATTCGATACAACCGCATCTGGACCTCTTCCCCGAGCATGCAGGCGATGTCGCGCTGACCTGCCCGGGAGCCGCCATCATGCGCCTTGCCAGCCCGTCGGCGCGCATCGCTGGTATGCAGGTCATGCCCAGCGCCGCGCCGGATATGCCCCGCTGACAAGCAGGCTACGGATTAGCCCGGTCCGCGCTGCTCCGTCCGTGGCGCCGGTACGCTACCCTTATGGCCGCGGCGCTGATCTACCCGGCCAGGATGGCGGGTGGCACCGCCAGGCAGTCCCGCGTAGCTCAATCGGCAGAGCGTCCGGCTGTTAACCGGCAGGTTATAGGTTCGAGTCCTATCGCGGGAGCT
>DAHVAR010000161.1 GCA_027314515.1 Actinomycetota bacterium | reverse complement strand
TTGAGCGTAATTTCGGAGCGTCAGTCCGGTACCCGCTGGCGGGCTGGGTAACGTCGACTAGAGAAGGTCGCGTCAGGTGAACAGCGTTCGGGGCTTGTACCAGCAGTTCCGGCATCTGATCCACGAAGGTGCCAAGTTTGGTGTCGTCGGCGGGATAGGGTTCGTCGTCACCGACGGCGGCACGAACCTTCTCCAGCCCCCACTGCACGGCTGGCTGAAGGCGAATGCGATCGCCACCCTGGCCGGCATGATCGTTACTTACCTCGGCAGCCGGTACTGGACGTTCCGGGACCGCGAGCGAGGCGGCGTGGGCCGTGAGACTGTCCTGTTCTTCGTGCTCAACGGGCTCGGGCTGGGTATCCAGCTGGCCTGCATTGGGTTCACGAACTACGCGCTCGGGCAGAATGGCAGGCTCGCCTCGAACATCGCACTGTTCCTCGGCATCTGCCTCGGCACGCTCTTCAGGTTCTGGTCCTACCGCAAGTGGGTGTGGATGGCGCCCGCGGCCGGCCCGCCGGCCGGCCAGGTAGCGGACTCCCGCCCCCTGTCAAGCGCGGCTCACCAAGTCCCGGCCGGGCGCCCCGCCGGCCGCACGTAGTCCCCGACGAACTGCGTCACGGGATCTCGAGCACTACCTTTCCGACGGTGCCTGCCTCCACCGCCTCGTGCGCACGGGCTACCTCATCCAGCCCGAACCTGGTCACCGGAAGCTCAGTCAGCGCGCCGGCGCGGAGCGCGGCGGCGATGTCAGCCGCCGCCTGGTCGAGCGCATCGGCAGGCACTCCGTAGAGCAGGATGAACCGGATGGCCACGTTGGCGTTCATGCACTTGCGCACCGGCAGGACGGGATCTTCCGGCTCCGCCGCGTAGTCGACGATGTGCGTTTGCGGCCCGGACACCGCGAGGTCGAGTTCGAGGTTCGCGCCGAGCGCAAGTTCGACGATCCGGTCCATCTGCGCCGCGAATGACCGGAGCTGGTCAGCAGCGCCGGCGTCGCGGTAGTTGACGACGAGGTCCGCTCCTGCCTGCGTCGCCAGTTCGGCCTTCTGCGGGCCGCTGACGGTCGTCGCCACCCGCGCGCCGTGGAACTTGGCCAGCTCGATCGCGTAGTGCCCGACAGCCCCTGCTCCGCCAGCGACGAGCACGTTCCTGCCATCGACCGGGCCGTCGGCGAACAGGCACCGGTGCGCCGTCATCGCCGGCACGCCGAGGCAGGCGCCAAGCTCGGCGGATGCGCTGTCCGGCAGCGGCACGGCGTGCCGGGATGGCAGCACGCACCACTGCGCGGCAGTGCCCCACTGGTTGCCGGCTGCTGCCATCCACGTCCACACCCGCTGCCCGACGCGGCCTTGGTCGACGCCGTCACCGACGGCGTCGATCACGCCGACGCCGTCGTGGTGCGGGACCTGGAAGCCGTCGATTGGCCGCGGCGTCGCGCCGGACCGCGACTTCCAGTCCGTCGGGTTGATGCCAGACAGCTGCATCCTGGCTCGCACCTGGCCAGGCCCCGGCTCCGGCCGGTCGACCTGCACCACCTTCAGCACCTCGGCTGCGGGTCCGTACCCGTCGTAGAGCGCCGCCGTCATCCGCATCGCCGTCAACCTCCTGCCGTCACCGTCAGCCAACCACGGGCACGATCTTGTCGATCTCGGCCAGCTCAGCCTCGGCAGGCTGCCATTCGCCGGCTGCGGCATTCGCCCGCACCTGCTCCGCTGAGGTGGCGCCGGCAATGACTGACGTACAGCCAGGCAATGCCGCCAGGCCGCCGATCGCTACCTCCAGCATCGTCCTGCCATGCTGCTCTGCCCAGTCGGCCAGAGCCTCGACCTTGTCTAGTTTCTCGTCGGTGACGTAGTCGGACCGGTCGGCCAGCCTGGTGCCCTGCGCGGGCGGTGAGCCTCGCCGGATCTTGCCGGTCAGCAGCCCGTTCGCGAGCGGGAAGTACGGCAGCACGCCGACGCCGAACTGCCCGGCCGCGGGCACGACCTCGAGCTCGGCCTGGCGCTCGAGCAGCGACCAGTGATTCTGGGCAGAGATGAACGGCACCGCCGTCAGCGTGCGTGCTGCCGCGGCGGCAGTAGCAATCTGCACCGCGGTGAAATTCGAGTGCCCGATGTACCGGACCAGTCCCGCCTGAACCAGTTCACCCAGTGCAGTGAGTGTCTCCTCGATCGGCGTTACCGGATCTGGCGTGTGGATCTGGTAGAGGTCGAGGTAGTCGGTCTGCAGACGGCGAAGCGAACTCTCCACCGCACGCCGTATGTAGGATCGGCCGCCCTTGGCGCCGGCAGCCGGGCCGTATCCCATGTCCGAGCCCTGCGAGCCGAACTTGGTAGCGAGCACGACCTGATCCCTGCGGCCGGCCAGCACCTCGCCGAGTATCTCCTCCGAGCGTCCGCGGCCGCCGTAGGTTTCCGCGGTGTCGAATAGCGTCACGCCGCAGTCGATCGCCGCGTCGACAACGTCCCTGGTCTGCTCGACGTTCAGCCGACGGCCGAAGTTGTTGCAGCCGAGGCCGACAACCGAGACGAGCAGTCCGGAATCACCCAGTGGCCTGTAACGCATGCACCTGCCTAACGCGAGACGAATGAGACAACCCAGTACCGGATCGTATCGGGGCGCCCGGCAACGGGGACTGCCTGCCCGGTCGCCAGCCGTCCGCGGCGGGAAGATTCCGTGCGCAAGGAGTCGGCCGGCTGCGCGGAACGGCTCGGCCGCCGCCTTGGCAGGTGCTGTGGCGACCGGATAATTCAGTCGAGATTGGCAGCAGATGTCACTATAATCGAATGTGTGATCGGTTGATGTCAGTGACTTCGTAGGGGTGGCTCGGCTTGGCTTGACGGCGAAGGGAGGGCGGCGATGACGGATCCCGGCTGGGACATTCCCGGTGTGCCGCGTGAGGCCCCTCCTGATGGTGGCGCGCCTGCCATCGACGGTTCGGCGCTGTCGGCAGGCGCTTCGTCCGCCACCGGTTCGCCGGCGCGCGGGCGCAAGTCGACTCGTACGGCGCGGGCCGGGAGCGTGTCGGCGTCAGCTAGTTTGTCGGCGGGCGCGTTCGCCGGGTTAGCGGATGCCGGTCCGGGTGCGGATGGAGACGCTAGCCCGTCTGGCAGCGCCACCTTTGACGGCGCCACCTTTGACAGCTCTGGCGCCGGCAGCGTGCGGGCGACCGATCCGGCACAGGCGCTGGCGTTCTTGTCGGCGGGACTGGAGTTCCTGGCCCATGCGGATCCGGCGGGGTGGAGTGAGGGTGAGCAGGCTGATTGCCTGCGGGCGCTCTCGGTGGCCGAGTCCCGGCAGGCCGCCGCCCACGCGAGCATCCTGGCGGCGTTCAGCGTGCCGGGCGGGGGCCTGGCCGGGGACGGGCACCGCTCGCCGAGGGTGTGGCTGACCTGGCAGACATCGGCGACCCGCAAGGCCGCCTCGTCGAAGGTCGCCTGGATGCACCGGCTGGCGGCTCACCCGCGGGTGGCTGCCGCGCTGGCCGGCGGGCGGCTTTCGGTGTCGTGGGCGTCGCAGATCATGGACTGGACCCGCGACCTGCCCGAGGACGTCCGCGATGACGGCGACAGCGAGCTGCTCGACGCCGCCGCCAACGGCGCGGCCCTGGCCGACCTGGCCGGCATCGCCGAGGAACTCACCCGGCTGCACGCCGCCCCCGACGACGACGGCGATGACGGGTTCGAGGACCGGTCGCTGCGGCTGGCCACCACGCTGGACGGGGCGGGCCGGCTGGAAGGCGACCTGACCCCCCGGTGCGCCGCGGCGGCCAGCGCGGTGCTCGGCGCGCTGGCCCGCCCGCACGGCCCCGAAGACACCCGCACCCTGGCCCAGCGGTGGCACGACGCGATGGAAGAAGCCATGACCCGGCTGCTGGCCGCCGACAACCTGCTGCCCGAACGGGCCGGGCAGCCGGTCCGCCTCGAACTCGACATTACCCTGGACCAGCTGCTGGCCGGCGGGGCCGGGTCGGCGGCCGGGCCAGGCTCGGCGTGCGACGCCGTCATCCAGCCGGTCATCACCGGCATGACCGACTACGGGCTGCTCGCCCGGCTGTCTGACCCCGACAACCCGCAATGGCGGGAAGAACTGCAGGCCGCGATGGCCGCCAAAGGCGGGCAGGCGCCGTGGAGCGACGTGCTGGCCGCCGCGGTGGCGCTGCTGTCCGGCCCGGCCGGGCGGGCGGCCTGGCTGCGCCGCCGCGCCGCCGGCATCCCCGCCGCCCGGGCCAGCCTGCCGCTCGACATCGCCGCCGCCACCGACACCATCCCGGTCCACCTGCGCCGCGCGGTCCGCCGCCGGGACCGGCACTGCCGGTTCCCCGGCTGCGACCTGCCCGCCGCCGGCTGCGACGTCCACCACATCAGGCATCGCAGCGACGGCGGCCGGCACGCCCTCACCAACCTGGTGCTTTTGTGCCGATTCCACCATCTGATAGCCATCCACCGATGGGGCTGGACCTTCACCCTCCACCCCGACGCCACCACCACAGCCGTCAGCCCCGACGGCACCAAGACACTGCACAGCCACCCACCATCAGGCCAGGCCGCCTGACCGCCCCCGGCGCTCGACACCCGCGGTGTCCGGCTAGCTGCGGGCGGCGCTAGCCGCCTGTCGATCTAATGAGCCGTCGCGTGACTCACGGATCCGGCGGCCCAGCTCGGAGAGGAAGTCTGGGTCATCGTCCGGGCCAAGCGGCCGCCGGCCGACGAGACCGATGGGGCCAGCGAAGTCTCCGTAGCCGGCCGCCCTGGTTGCCGGGTGCCTGAGCAGGGCCTGGGCCGGGTCGAAGCCACCGGCTGGGTAAGGGTTGGAGCGGTGCATGCCGAGGCGCTGCGGGCGGCCGACGAGCAGCCATGCTGCGGCACCGAAGATCCAGAAGGCGCCGGCGATCACCAGCCAGGTGCCCTTGCTGAACGTGGTGAACTCTGAGTCCGGCGTCATCGTGATGTCGAGCATGCACGGCAGCACAAACCCGACGCTAAATAGGATGATAAGAGCACAAGCCAGCCACATACACGCAGCCTAGCTGGTAAAGCTGGGTCCTCGGTCACTAAATGAAACTTCTGTCCGACTTGGAGCGCGCCCGGCTCGCCGTATCTGGCGACCGGAGGTCTGGTTACGTTCCGTTACATCGGGCTGACATGGACAGGAACCAGGCATAGCCTTGCGGCAACAGCGACGTCTTCGTCGCTGTTGGTGAGGTTTGCCACACCGACGATTGCCGCACTGAGAGTGGGGGCTAATGACGCTTCGGTTATTTCGCGGTCGTCGCTGGTGGCCACACCGCGGCCGGCGGGCGATCGGACGGGCGGACCGGCATGGCGGAGCCGGGGTCAGCCACCGCAGGACACAACCATCGGACGCCGTCGGCTGGCCGGTCAACGGCATCGGATCGGGCCGGTCGGCGGCGGACGTGGCGCCACCGGGCATCTGGTCCCCGGGCGCGACGACAGCGGCCGGTGTGGATAGAACGCCTCAGGCCGACTCGGCTCGGCCCGGCACTCGCGCCGGGGCGCATCGGCGGGCGGCGGCTTCGCCGGGCGGCGCCGCGGCGAGGGTCGCTATCAGAGTGGCGCCTGAGATCCCCGGCCCGGACCGGGTGGCGGGCGCAGCCGGGCCGGCCACCGCGGTACAGCGCTCTGCCGCTGCACAGCAAGCGATGACTGCTCAACAAGCGATGGCGGCACGGCGGGCAGTGGCGCCCGGCGAGGGCGCCGTGGCCGGCGATCCCGAGCCGTGGTTCGCGGCTGCCCGGTCCAGCCGGGCCGACCTGGGACTGCGAGACTGCGGCTGCCTGGAGCGGGTGCTGATCCGGGAATGGGAAGCCGGCACGACACCCGCCCCCGAGGCCGCTGTGGCCGTCAACAGGCTGGCCCGACTGCCTCAGCTCATCAAGGAGAAGCTCGCAGCCGGACTTGAGGCGATTCACGTCGGAGCCGGCGGTGTGCCGGACCTCGATCACATGGGCGGACTTAAAGGCGTGCCGTTGCCGTCGGGCCTGGCTACCTGGGATGCCTGCGCCGGGGCATACGGCGACCGGAAGATCATCGTGGGCTCACGGCCATCGCCAACCCCCGATGTGATGTGCCACGAGGTCGGCCACGCACTCGACGACCTCGACGGTCCGGCCGGGACGTGGCAATCCGACTCGGCCGACTTCGCGTCGCTGCACAGCCGCTGCATGCCGCACCTTGGCAGCGAGTTTCACCGGCACGATGGTTCGCTTGGCCGCCGGGAGTTCTTCGCCGACGCGTTCGCGGCCATCGCGTCGGGTCAGCGTCCGGCACTGGTCGAGATGCTTTCCGGCGATACCAGGACAGCGCTCGACGTGATGCTCTACTTCAACGTGCGCTACGGCATTTGACGAGGTTCATGCGATGTTCGTGATCCGGCTCGCCAGCGGCAACCTGCTGGTACCTGAGTACGCGGCGACCGACGACGAGAGGCTTGCCGGCGACGCTTACGTCGAGATCGGCCCGGATCACGCCGATTATGCGCGACTCGCGGCGCAAGCCATCACGCCGGAGGAAGACTCCGCGCGACGCCAGCGCTGGCGAGATGGCGACGAGGCGCTGCGCCGACAGTTTCTCGACTATCTGGCCAGGCATGGAGCAGAAGGCGGCTGGAACGGCGCGCCGTAACCGGAGCGATCAGCGTGAGCCCGCCTCGGCCGAGCTTATGTTGCCGTCCAGCAGGTCACGCACCTCGGCCTCCCTGAACCGGCGGTGGCCGCCGGGCGTCCTGATGCTGCTGATTCGCCCCGACGCAGCCCACCTGGTGACAGTCTTAGGGTCGACTCTGAAGAGTGCGGCTACTTCCCCCGGTGTGAGCAGGCGCTCACTGTTGCCGTCCATCGTGTTCTACTCCCAGTCCCTGAGGGTCAGTCCCTAAGTGTCGCAGAAACTCGCGAACTTAGCTACAAACACA
>DAHVAR010000173.1 GCA_027314515.1 Actinomycetota bacterium | reverse complement strand
GAACGATCTCACAACTGAAGATCGGATCCTCCTCCCGGCGGATGCCAAGCCAGGCAACCGGTTCGTGGCCGCATTCGACCCCGGCTCCAGAGTCTGGGTGGACATTGTCCAGTGGGACCAGCCGGATCCCCGCGCCGAGGAGCGCGGACACAGACGTGGCCTGGTAGGTAGCAAGCTCGCCGAGCACGACATCTGTGACGTCAGCGAAGCCGGCTGGGCGTGGAGTGTCGCAATCGACGTCGGGCCGGTTCATCTCCCCGGAGAGGAAGCTGGAGGCGCAAGCGATCCCTTCGCCCAGCGACTCGACCCGGGAGTGGCCAGCCAGTTGTGGGAATGGGTCACATCGCACGAGGATGCCGCCGGCAAGATCGGAAATCCGTGGCGGACTAAAGCCGACCTGTGGAGCGCACGGTTCCGCCTGGGACTGCCCTGGCATCGCAACGGCAACTGGCATCTTTTCGATCAAGCTTCATGCGCAGCCGTCGACGGAGACCTTACCGCTCTCCACCACGCCATCGCCAAACTCAGATAACACCCGAGGGCTACCGTCATCTACCGGGTGATCGCTGCCACGGGCGGGGCGGTGGCCGCTGATGAGCGGCCACGCAGGCGGCTGACCACCCCCGGCGCGGCCCACACTGGCGCTTGCGCGGCGCACAGCGCGAACGTCGCGCGTGCTCGCCCACCGCAGCCGACCTGACCTCGGGCAGAGCAGTCCGGCGCGCACCGGGCCGCTGTGCGCCGCAGATCTCGCAGCGGCGCCGTGACGGACGTGTAGGGATGCGGTGAAGATGTCGTTTCTGCCCGGCCTTGTTGTCGTCTGGGCGAGGTGAATACTGCACCCGTCGTACGGGATTGTTGTCGTTTTCTTCTGGGCGGACGCCTTTGGCCCTTTGGCGGATGCTGGGGCTTGCCCGGCTGGTTAGCCGAAGAGGGCTCGCAGGTGCGCGGCGACGAGTTTCGGCTTGCCGTTGTTGCTCGGTGCGGTGTGGCCGGCCCGGGGCAGGGTGACCCGGCCGGCGCGGGGCAGCACGGCGCTGAGCCCGTCGAGGGGCGCGGCCAGGTTCCGGGCGCTCCTGGAGCCGCCGAGCAGGAGCACTTCGCAAGTCAGGCCGGCGAACCGGTCCAGCGGGCCTGCCGCGTCCAGGACTGTCTGTGCGTCGTTGTGCATGGCGGAGATGATGTCGCGGGGGTGAGTCACGCCGGCGGGGACGGGCTTGCCTTTGGCCCTGCGGATGGCGAGGCTGAACGCGGTGGCGAGCAGGAACCGGGGCACGAGGCGGAACGCCGTCCGGTCGGCGGTGCCTTTCATGATGGTGACCAGGGCGTCGGCGAGCCGGCCTGATGCCATTTCGTGCTCGTAGCGGGGCAGCCATGCGGTGTGGGTGATGCCGTCGAACTCCAGGGGCGGCTCGTAGAGCGCCAGCTTGGTGATGGCCGGGAGCGTCCTGGCGGCCTCGATCGCGATGACGCCGCCGACGCTGTGCCCGAAGACGTTGTACGCGTGCGTGTGGTCCAGGAGCGCCCTGAGGTCCTCGATCTCCTGCTGGAGGCTGTGCCCGCCGGCGTAGGGGCCGATGCCGCCCCGTCCTCGCCTTTCGGGAAGGTAGACGGTGAAGGTGCCGCTTAGCGCCCTGGCCAGGGACATCAGGTCGGAGGACTGTCCCGAGCCGTGGATGAGGACCACGCCGGGGCCGTCGCCGGCCTGGCGGTAGGCGATCGTCGTGCCGTCAGCCGACTTGACCGGACTGGCGGGTGCTGGCGGCTGTGTGCCGCCTGGGGCGGTGTTCATG
>DAHVAR010000140.1 GCA_027314515.1 Actinomycetota bacterium | reverse complement strand
GCCCAGCAGGGGCTGCGGGCCACCACGAAGGGCGGGCATTACGCTGTCGAAGTGGCCGTCCGAGCCCAGTTCGGCGCCACGTTCGACCGGTACGGCGCTGTGCGACGGCAGCGCAACGACATCGAGTACCCGCTGATGGTTGTCGCCAGCCTCACGCCGGACGACGCCCGCTCCGCGATCGCAGTGGCGACCGAGCTCGTCAGCGCCGCACACCAGCTGCTGCCCCATCTCGGCCTTTTCGGCAGCCGGGCGCCGCAAGGCTAGCTGCGGCGGCCGCCCCCCAAACGCTTGTCCACCTGCCCGGTCGGCACCTCGAATTCGGCCGGGTACGATGCGCCGGCCGCGCCTCCGGGTGGCCCGCGTCTGCATACGGCGCCCAGATGGCGTCTGCCGCTGCGCCGCTGTCGCCAGCTGGGGCCATGTGGCGCCTACCAAAACTGTCTCCGAGGCTCGTCCAGCTCCTGTAGCGGACCCGTCCGCTAGGTTCAGCCCATTGGCCGCCGCGGGCACGAACACATGACAGTCAGGTCCACCAGCTCGCTTTTCCCAGTTTCGCGTATATCACGGCGAAACGCTCCTCGACTGTTGCCATCGTCGGCGAGGGAGGTTGATGCGCTCGTCCGTCGGCGCCAGTGGCCAGCACAACGGTACCGGGCTCGTGCGACCGGGGAACGCTGGTCGGGTCGCCGACGCCGTCCGCGGCTACAGCCAACGGCAGCGGTCTGCGCGAACGCACGTCAGGTGGACGAGCGAGCGGCATCGAGCACCCAGTCCAGATTGGCCATCTCGGCTGAGAACGCGTCGATGTCGTGCGCGCCAAGCAGGAATCGCATCTTGGCAAGTGGCGACTCCGGTGTGCTCTGCTCCCCGTACATACGGCGCAGTGCGTTGTTGAAGTCGCGATGACGTCCCTGGGCGATCACCTGGCACAGCGCCTCAGCGAGGGCCTGCTGACGCTTCGCCGAGCGATTGCGCCACGAGGCCCGGCGGCCGTCCCACGTCGGGCGCTGAGCCAGGTATGTAAGGGCCCACTCGATGTGCTGCACGGCGTGCCGGCCGATGAGGTCGGCCGGCAGGATGGCAGCTAAGTGCGCGACCTGCACATGCACGGGCGCGTCACGCAGGCGGGCGTCGGCCGCGACAACGGCGGCGGCCCACCGTGTCAGCGCTCCGACGTTATCGGCTGCCCGACGGTCGAGCACCATCCACTTCAGCTCGGACCTGCGGCGTCCGTCGCGGAAGTCGATGCTCGTATCGTCGCAGGTCGCCCTCACTGCGGCCAGTGCCACGCGCTGACGCGCGCGAGCGCGCTTGTGGATCAACCTGCGCCGCTCACGGGCCTGCTTGCGGGCGGTCGAGGGCAGAACTGACTCGATCATGTCCTTGGTCTTGTCGCCGTGGTTCTTCACGACGCACTCTCCCTGTAGCGGCCAGCGCCGAGTCAGGACTACTCGGCCGGCTTCCTGGCGCTACCTGTCTTGCTTCGGCATGGGCCGCCTCCTTCGGGTGAGCAGACAAGCGTGCGGCAGCACCGGGCCGGGATGCAACAGGATTTCGTTAGTCGTTGTGAAAGGGACTTCGTCGTTGCCAGACGGTAAGCATTCACCCTGCGCACGCTGAGTGATTGTGATCTTGTCCGGGGTCTGGCGCTACGGGGAGGCCGCGGCCGGGACTGGCGGGCTCCATGGTGTGCCGGTCATGACGGCGCGCAGGACGGTCATGACGTCCTGGCCGTGCTTGCGGGCGGTGTCGATGTAACCGCGGATGTCCAGCCGGTGCTGGGTGACGTCTTCGCTGGTGAGCCGGCCGGATATCTTCTGCTGGGTCTTGATCGGCCGGACGCCGCGCTCGCTGATATTGTTCGTCGGCCAGACCCTGGTGTCGGTGGTGAACCGCAGCACGTCGTCCTGGCGGTCGCGGCAGAACTCCAGCAGGTCGCGGCCGGGGTGCTGGGCGGTCGAGTTCTTCGGGCCGGGGATGCGGGGCAGGTCGGACAGCCCGGCCAGGACCGCGTGGCGGAACTCGCGGATCAGCGGGTCGGCGACGGCTTCGGGGATATGGGGCAGGTCCTGCTCGCGAGCCTGGTGCCAGGCCTTGATGAGGCCGCGCAGCGCCCGCTGCGCCTGCACCGGCCAGACGGCGCCCGGCCAGCACTGGGCCGCGTCCTCATAGTCGCGGATCAAGTGAGCCAGGCACGGCTGGTGGCCGGCCAGGTGCTCCCAGCCGTCGTGGAAGTAGTTCTGGTACCGGTCCGACACGACGATCCCGGCGAAGTCGGGCAGGATCCCGAAGTCGCGGAAGGACTTCAGGGTCCGCTTGCCGAGGAAGAACAGCGAGTACAGCTCGGTGAAGGCGCCCAGCACGTACCTTTTCTGGCCCGCCCGGCCGGCCCGCAGCGTGGTCTCGTCGAACCCGGCCACCCACGCTGCAGTGATCAGCGTCTTGATCAGCTTCACCACGTCGGCGACGGCCCCGGCGGCTGCCGCCAGGCAGGAGTGGATGAACCCGTCCGACACCGCCGCGCCGGTGGCGTCTTCGAGCAGCTGCCGGCACCGGGCCACCGGCACATGCTGGAACACCAGCAGGTACACCGCCAGGGCGCGCAGGTTCGGCCCCACCGGCACCGCCGCCTCCGGCACGCCGGCCGGGCGGGCCGCGGTGTGCTCGCGCCCGCACCGGCACACCACCGTGTGCAGGTCGTGCTGGATCCGGCGGGCGGCCGGCTCGGGGATGTCCAGCTGCTGATACGAGCGGGCCACGCCGATTTCGTCAGCGCCGGCCAGGTCCGCGCCGCAGTCGCACAGCCCGTGCGGATGGTGGCTGATCACCTCGCCGGGCTCGGCCCAGCTCATCGCCGCCCCCGGCGCGCCGGGCTGCTTGCCGCGCTTGCGCGCCGCCCGATCCGCCGCCCGCCGCTGCTGCCGCGACGGCGGCTTCCGCCCGGGCAGGTCATCGGCGCTCGGCGGCATCGAGGAGTTCCTGCTGTTGCGCGACATCGCGCGTTCCAGCTGCTCGACCTTCTGCCGCAGCTCCTCAATCTGGTGCTGCTGCGCGGCGATCTGCTCGCCCTGAGCCGCGATCACCGCGTCCCGGGCGGCGCACGAGTCGCATCCCAGGGCAGGAGGCGGCAGATCGGTCACAACTGACCATGATCAGAGCCGGCCCTCAGTAAGCAAGCCGACACGCTGGGCCGGCTCTAAGAAGATCGCCAGGCGCCCGGCCAGCCACGTTCAGTCAGCAGGAACCCGCCGCAGTGAGCAACCGGTGAATGTTTACGCCAGACGCGGGCGGGCGGGACGGGTTACGACCGCCAGAAGTACGCCGTCACTGCGACTATCGAAGATCAGGCCCGCACCGACATCGGTCTGAACTCACTCGTCACTGAGCGCGTCGATCTGCCGGTACGTGCCCGGTCCGCGTCTGACCCACCTCTAGCGTCGAGTGCCGGCACACGAAAGGGTTCCTACGAGTGCCATCGGCAGGGAGCGCAATGTCGGCCGACTCGAGGCAGGTGACGAGCCTGGGCCTCTGGCCATCACGGACCTGACTGTGGCCGAGACTCACCCGGACTCGGCGGGACAAGATCCAGAACACGCACGGCACCAGGCAGGATACCTTTGGCTGCACGGACAAAGGGCGGACAGAGAGCGCCATGCACGTCGCCGTTTCAGCAGAACCCGCAGGTCAGAGGCCATTCCGATGCTGCGGATAAACGTTCTGTAAAACCGTACGCTGGAAGCAGCACCTCCCGGTTGCCCGGCGTGTCCGGGACCCGCGTCAGCGACCCGTCGATCGAGCATCGATTTCCGCCACCGCTCTCTGACGGCGGGCGGGAAGGCAGGGGTGTCCTGCCCGGCGGCGATGTATGGGCGTGGCGGATACGCGCGAAGTCAATTAGCGACACCACCATCAGCCTGATCAGCACAGCCGCCACCCGTTGCGAACCCGGCCCGAAGATTGAGCGCAACCTCAAATGGACTCCGCGCAAGTCCGACCGCTAACCACCAGCCCGAGCGTCAGCCTGCGGGGAGGCACTCTGGCGCAGCGGCCACAGGTCAGTAGCATCGACATCGTGACAGACGAGTTCGGCAGGCCGGAGGCCTTGGCCGGGCCCGCGCGGGGGCTACATTCCGGTCGCTGAAATGCTGTGAGACCCGGCTGAACTCACCTGGACGCTTTGCCGGGTTGCCTGGTGCGCTGACCTGGGTGACTTGGAATGCACGGACGCGGGGCGGACAGATTGCGGATTTCAAATGGCAGTGAATGAATAAATGCCAGGTCAGCGGCCATTCCGATGGGTCGGGGTAAACGGGCTGTAAAACCGTCGGCTCAGCCTACGTTGGTTCGAACCCAACACCTGCCACTGATCACATATCGTAGTTTCTGCAGGTCAGCGCGGACGATTAGCGATCTTGTCCTAGTGACGCCGTCCGGTGGAATGAGCGGTCTGCGGACCGTCGGCTCTAGCCGCGCGAATGTGCGTGCTGCGGCTCCTCACACGTCGGCCAGCCGTCTTCGCGACTAGGTGTTGCGTTCGGTTATGCCATCCCGACCTGCTAGAAGCTCCAACCCGGTCAAAGTCGACCACACGTTCGAGTTCACGGCGCAAGTCATCGCAACTTACGGCCGTGCGTTCGGCCAGGGCCCTGGTCACGGACATATGGCGGACAGACACCGGGCTGTAACGGCGGCCCGCAAACCGCTTGCTGTCACCGACGGTGACGGGATCTGCTGGTGCAGGGCATATTCGAGGGCGGCGTCGTTCGCCGGCGCGGTGATCTTCGAGCCCGACGATCAGGCGGTTTCGCGCAGCCCGAGGGCGTCCGGGGTGATGTCGATGTGAAACTCGATCCCGAGCACCCTCGCCAGCCTCGACAACGTGGCCAGCGATGGTTCGTGGTCCCCCGCCTCCAGCCGCGCGATCGCGGGCTGTTGCATGTCGAGCAGGCGGGCGAGCACGGTCTGCGACAGGCCGTGGTCGCTCCGGTACCCGATCACCCGCATGGCGACTGCGTGCGCCAGCGCCGTCCGCTCATGCTCGCGGCGGATCTCCGGGTCGGCTAGTTCCTCGGCCGCGATCTGGCTGGCGGTCTTCAGCTCCGACAGCTTGGTCATCAGTCCTCCTCCAGGTCCGCCAGCCGCCGCACCGCCCGCCGCACCGCCCGCTCGAAACCACGCGGGTCCGATTGGGCCTCCGGCCCGACCGCCGCCACCACGAACACCTCACCGACCTGCCGGTACAGCGCCCGCCACGCGCTGCGGCCTGCCCTCGGCCGCAGTTCTCGCAGCCTGTCCGCGTCACGCACGGCACTGGTGTGCGGGTAGCCGAGCTGCGGGCCGTACGCGCCGAGTTTGGCGTCGGCATTGATCAGTGCGGCCCGCTCGGCCTTAGGCAAGACAGCCCGCTCCTGCTCAGCCTCGGGCAGGTACGCGACAACCCACATCAGCCGACTCCTACTATAACACGCTTGTTATGAGGACCGCTAGCAGGGGCTGGGTCACCCGGAGTTGGCTTCGACGGCAGGCGTCCCAGCCGTACGGATCGCGCTGGAGCGGATGAACTCCGACAGAGTGACACCACGCGACCTGGCTGACTGAGCGAGCATGTCGCGCTCATGCGGCAGGAGGCGGACAGCCACCAGGGCGGTGCGCTGCCGGGACTCTGAGCGCGGCCGGGTCGGCGCGTCAGGGCGGGCCTTTTCCTGCTCCACGTGTGCCTTCCTGGCTCGGCGGGACTTCCACGAACCGCATCCGATCACGCGTGAGCTCATGGCGGTATAACCGCGCCGGCGTGTCGCGGCGGTTATACCGCCGCTGCGTGCGGACGTTCGTGTGCGCGCTCTCCGGCCACGGGATTGCCTAGCACGTGAAGAGATGCTTCGGTGAACGGAACGTGGGGGGTGTCGCCGCTTGCAGGCACGGCTGCCCGCCGTCGCCGGACGCTGGCCCACTTGTCGCCGATCTTTGACCTGCACCTCAACAGATCCCGGAACCCGTCCGAGGTGGCCTGGTCGGCCTACGACTTC
Organism: Actinomycetota bacterium; assembly: GCA_027314515.1. Lineage (GTDB taxonomy): Bacteria > Actinomycetota > Actinomycetes > Streptosporangiales > Streptosporangiaceae > JAJYUU01. The sequence goes on along the minus strand of DAHVAR010000140.1, from coordinate 9,025 downwards.
ATCGCGCTGATCCAGCTCACGGTAGACACCGTCGCGTTGTCCTCCGGTCTGGACGGCAACCTGGGTGCACCGCGCCCGGCGGTCCTCGCCGAGATGACCCGGGCTGCTGCAGCCATGGCCGCAGGCCGGCCTGCGCACGAGCACGCCTATGTCGCCGCCCACGTCCTCGATCACCTGCTGCGCCACGACGAACCGACTCCCTACTTCCGGGTCGACTACGCCGATCCGGAGGAAGGCTGGCGGACCGTGACCCAGCAGGTCCGGGTTCTGTATGAGACTCTCGCGGCGGATGGGGCCACCCTGCATGTCAACGTCGACAACACTGCGGTCGCGCTGCTGCTCATTGCCACCAACCGGTCGCTGGAGGACGAGCACGAAGCGGTCATCGCGGTCATGCAGGCACAGGCCGATAGCGGGCGGCTGGATGCCGCGATCGACTCCGCTGAAGACGCGCTCACCCTCTCACGTGCCTACGCCGCGAACGTCCGCCGGATGATCGCCGAGGCCGAACGCGACGTCACCCGCGTCGACTACGTGCGCACGCTGCGGCCCGAACTGACCGCCGCAGCGGCGCATCTGGACCGACGGATACACGTGGACGGAACCCTCCTCCGTCACCTGGAGAACCTGCGCGCTGACGCGTCCGAAGAGCAAGACCCAGTCGCGGTCCGGCAGCTCACGCGGGTGGCGTCGCGGCTCGGTGACGCGGTGGAGACCCTCGCGGGGCTGCAGGCCGATGTGGTCAGCGCTACGCCGCGCTGGCGCGACGCGCAGGCCGCACAGGCGTTCACTGCCGTTCCGGCGACCGAGATCAACCCCACTGCAGATGTGCTGTCAGCACTCCTATGCGGGCGTGACCTGCCGCGTGGTCACGACCTGTCCCCGGCCGGGACACAGGCGGTACTGAACTTCACGGGACTTACCGACCGTCTCACTGCACCAGCCAGACAGTCCCCTGACCCTGACGGCCGCCCGGCGGACACTGAGCCGCTGGAAGACACCGACGGGGTTTACGAGCAGTTCCCCGAGCAGTTCCACGACGTGGTGGATGCCCTGCGGATCCGGCGGATCCCGCCGGGCGGCAAGGTCCGGCTGGGCGACCTGCTTGGCGACGCCGATGAGTTGTTCGCTCACGAAGACCTGCCGGTCGTCGAGAACCTGACAGTGCTGGCTGGTACCCGCGAGACTGCGCGCAGGCGGCTGCGGCTGCTGCTGTGCCTGGACGCGATGATGCTGTGGCAACCTGACGGCATTCCCGGCTATGACAGCCCGTGGTGGGCGGTGGACGACGGTTCCCGGGCCGTGCTCCCCGACCTTGACATCCCCGATCTGCTCGTCCACAGGAAGGGAACCGATGATGACCGCCCGTGACGACGCCCGTGACGTCGGCCTGCTGCTGCGCTGCGGGCTCGACCACACCTTGTCGCCGGCCCGGCACGACACTTACAGCCAGCTCCTGGACCGTTACCAGGCCGACCCAGACCTGCGGTCCTGCTTCGACGAGACTGTTGCCGCGCTCGGTGTGCGGGTGATCGCCTCGGACCGCATCACCGGAATGGTGCTCACAGCCGAGCCCGATTCGCCGCTCGCCGTCACCGACATCCAGCGCTGGCTGCGTATCACCGGCACGGCCGACCGGATGATCTACGGCCTCGCGCTGGGCGGCGTGGCCGCCTGGTGCTAGCCCAACGCGCGTGCGGTGCGGGAACCCGGCACCCGCAGGGTAACCGCTGTCGACGCCGACAGGCTCGTCCGCGAACACGCCGCCTCCCTCGTGGCTGAAGACAGCGAATCCGAAGGCGATCTCGGTGAAGCCTGGCGCGAGTACGCCCAGCGCAAACAGGTGGAAGAAACGCCTAATATGCGGCTCAAGCGTCACTGCACTGTGCGGATGTGCGAGGACGTCCTCGTCATGCTCGCCGACTTCGGCCTGGTCGTGCCCGACAAGACAATCGCGGCGCCCCGGGCTGAGCTGCGAGTGTGGAGGTCCACCGACCGGTTCCGAGCTCACGTCGCCTTAGGCGCGTTATGTGGGTTGATGACAGCGTGTCGCCTTGATCATGGGATGGCCTCTGCGGCAGACAAGCGATTGTTGATGTCCCTTGTCCCGCAGAGGCCACCTCCATGTTGCCAGCCGAGGATCTGTTCGTCTACGTGTACGTGCTGGTCGCTGACGCGATCCGCGCCGGCGCCGTCGCTATTGCGGCCCGGCCGGGCCCGGCACCAGCGTGCAGCGATGCGGAGTTGCTGACCATCGCGGTGGTGCGTCACCTGCTCGGACGCCGTAGTGAGGCCGGGTTCCTGGCGGAGGTCGCGCGGGACTGGGGTCACCTGTTCCCGGTGCTGCCGCACCAAAGCGAGGCGAACCGGCGGATCCGCTGGCTGCGGGGCGCGTTCGAGCAGCTGCGGGCCATGCTGGCGGCCCGGCTGCCCGAAGACGACTGCCAGCAGATTGACACCAGCGCGATCCCGGTCAAGCACACCTCCCGGGTCCGCGGCCCGGACCAGTGGACCGGCCCGGGTAACGACCTGGCCGCCCGGTTCGGCCGCGACGCTGCCCACGCCGAGTGGTTCTACGGCTTCCGGCTGGCGATCAAGACCGACATGGGCAGCCGGATCGTGCGGGCCTGGAGCATCGTGCCCGCAGCCGTGAACGAACGCGACGTCGCCATCGACCTGCTGGAAGCCGGGCCTGCCCCGCGTGACCTGCTGGCAGATAAGGGCTTCGCCGGCGCCGCGTTCAAGGCGCAGCTTGCCGCACAGGGCACAGCCGTCCTGGTTCCGCCTACCAGGGATCAGCGCAAGACCATGCCCGCGACCCTGCAGAAAGTCATCGCCGAGTGGCGCAACCGGGTCGAGACCAGCTTCGGCGAGATCACCGACTTGATGGAACTAGCCCGCCACGGCGCGCACACCTTCTGGGGTCTGGTCACCCGCACCGCAGCCACCATCGCCGCCCACACCCTGCTACGCGTCTGCCTCGCCGGCATCCCAGGAATAGATCAACTCACATAACGCGCCTCAGGCGGTGGCCCCCTGGTGTGGCAGACGATCACTGCAGCGCCGCCGATCTCTCACCCGTACCTCAGCGACCTGGAAGAGGGGGAGCGAGCCTGATGCAGACCGGGTGGCGGCTGGAACGCACCTACCTCGCGGGAGCCGGGTTCCCCGAATCCCGCCTGGAAGGCCTCGATATCAACTGGTCCGACCCGCTCGATCCGACTGGGCATGCCGCGCTGTGGGCGGACAACGGTACCGGCAAGACCACCATAACCGCGCTGCGGTTCGCGCTATACCTGCCCCACACCCGGGACTTCGTCCGCGGCGACTCCGACCGGTCGCTAGCGCGCCTGGTGTATTCCGGCAACGTGTGCCATGTCGTCGAGCAGGCCACCCGCCAGGTCAACGGGGAACTGCAGCGCATCGTGATCGGCATGGTCGCCGACTGGCCAGACGGCGGTACCCAGGACCTGGCCAATCCCTCCCGGCTCCACCGCGAGTTCTACGGATGGGTGACAAGCCCGCAGGGCCCAACTATCAGTGATCTGCCGTTCAGGACCGGAGCCGGCCGCTGGGCCACCCGAGCCCAGTTCGTGGACGCCGTGCGAGCCATCGCACCCAGCGGCGGGGCGCTGCCACCCCATCTCCCCTCTACCCACCAGACGCAGTGGCAGCAGTGGCTGATGGCGGCCGGGGTCGACCTCGAACAGATCCGGTTCCAGGCGGCAATGAACGCCTCCGAAGGCGGGGTTGACCACGTCATGCGGTTCACCGACTCCGACGGCTTCGTCAAGTGGCTGATCGGCGCGATCACCCAGGCGTCCACCGCCGAACAGATAACCCGCACCATCGACGCCCTGCGGGCCAACGCGGCGGCGCGACCACGCTGGGCTGATGAGCTCGCGCTATGGGAACGGGTAATAGAGCCCCTGCTCAGGCTGGCCATCGAGCATGAACAAGTCGCGGCAAATCGCCGAGCCGCGGCCACGGCCGCAGCACGGGCCGCTGCCGTCGTCGCGGATGCTGACGCCACTGCGGCCGTCCTGTCAGTCGAGAAGAGCTCCGCCGAAACCAGGCACGCTGAACATGACCGCCGCCGTCGCGAAGCCACGGCGACATTGCGCCGGGCACAGGCCCACCGGTTGCGCATGCAGGTACGGGCTGCCCAGCTTCAAGCAAACGCTGCGAAAGCAGCCGCCGACGAGCTCAAGAAAGCCCGCGACGACGCGGCACGGAAGCTGGCCGCCTGGCACCTTGTCACCGACGTCCTCGCTGCGGGCAAGACCCGCAGCGAGGTCATCCAGCTCAGCAGGCAGCTTGAGGCGGCCGAGAAGGAAACCGCAGAACTACGCCAGGAGGAGGCCCGCCACCGCCGCGACCTTGCCCTTCTCCTGACCCATCGCCGGGATAGCGCAGCCGACGACCTCAGCGCCGCAAAACAGTCTCTCGACGACGCGGAGGAAGAACTCAAGGCCATCGAAGCAGATCTGCGGAAGGCAGTAACCGCGCAGGCGACCGCCGCGGAGCGACTGCGCAGGGCCCAGGAAGAAGCCGCGGCGGCGGAGCAAACGATCACCAACGCGGTGACAGCAGGGCTGCTCCCCGAAGACACTGGCCCCGCCGTCCACGACACGAACCTTGCAGAACAGGCTCAAGCGGCGGCCCAGGCACGTCATGCCGCTGAGAAGGAACTTGAGCGAATCGGGTCAGGGATCCGCAACGAGCAGAAGGCCGCGGCTTCGGCGCGACGGCGCGCTGAAGCCGCCGGCCGCGACGTGTCCGGAACCGAACGTCACCTGCGCGAAGTGACTAGCCGCGTCCACACCCTCGCCCATGACGAACGGCTCCTTCTCGTCGTCGGCGACGCGGGCGCGGAGCCCTGGGTGGCACGGGACGTGATCACCGACGCCCTCCACCAAAGCGCCGAGGCTGCCGATACCGAGGCCGGGCAGGCACGCGCGGCCGCCGCGGCCGCGCAGCGCACCATTGACGCCGTGGGCAGCGACGGCCTGCTCCCCGCGGCCGAGCTGATCGAAGACGCGGTCCGCCGGTGCCAGGACGCCGAAGTGCCAGCTTGGCCCGGATGGCGGTGGCTCGCCGACACGATGACCCCCGGCGACGCGGCCGTTTTCGCCAAAGCACGACCGGAGATCGCCTCGGGCGTCGTCATCAGTACTCCGACCATGCTCGGTCAGGCAGCCGAAGCGGTCAGCGCCGCCCAACTGGACGCAGCCATATGGGTCGGTGTAGTGACCTATACACATGCCGCCCTGAATGCTGGGGGTGGCGCCGATGGCCGGGACGGCACACGAGCACGGGTACTCCTGCCGCACCCGGGAACCTTCGACCGTGACGCGGCGACCGCCATGGTTTCCGCAGCCTCGCAGGCTGCGGAAACCGCCCGCCGCCACCAGCAAGCTGCATCCCTGCGCGCCATCAACGCCCGCGAGATGCTGGCCGCGCTGAACCAGCTCTGGACCGACTTCCCTGCCGACCCGCGCCCCAGCCTTGAGGACAAGATCGGTGGCGCGCACCAGGAGGCACGAGGCTGAGGCCGACGCTGAGGCCGCCGACATTGAGTTCGCCCGCCTGACACAGCAGCAGGATGAGCACATCCGCCGCTGCGACAGCGCCCAGCGGACCCTGAACCAGGTAGCCGAAACCCGCCGTCTGCTGGCCCCGGCCGTAGCGGCGGCATCCGTGAGCGACTCCGTCCGGGAGCAGCTACCCGCTCTCCGCCAAGCCGCATCGGAGACCAGGCGACACAAGGAAGAACTAGATAAGCGCAGGCCTGCTGTAGTGGCGAAGGCCGAGACCGCCAGCGGCCTGGTCCGCGACCATAGACGGCACCGCGACGACGCCGCCGAGACCCTGCGCGCCGCCGGACTTGCGCCGGTGACCGATGGGCAGGTGCCGACCGACGACGAAACCACCATTCGCGCCCGCCTCGCGGGCGCCGAATCGGCCCTGCGTGACGGCGCCATAGACCCACAACTGCACGAAAGGCTCGGCGAAGCCCGCAGCAAGCTCGCGGACCTCGAAACCAAGCTCGGCACCGACCGGGAACTGCGGGGATTCGCGGAGCACTTTGCTGCCAGCGATGGCGCTCGTCACCCGGTCGCGCTGAGCGAGTCCGTGCGGGAGGCGACAGAGTGGGAGGCGCACGCCCGCGAAGAATGTGCGAAAGCACGGGCGACCGGCTCGACGCCGAACCGGTCACGGCCTGAATCAACGAACCCGACTAGCGCGGATACCTGGGGTCGAGTTCCCTGGCGAAATACGCACTCGCCGCCTTCAGGATGTCATTGGCACGCCGGAGCTCGCGGTTCTCCCTTTCCAGCTCCGCGATCCTCTTCCGGTCCTCCGTCGTCGTGCCCGGCCGCTCACCGGAATCAACACCGGCCTGATTCACCCAGTTGCGCAGCGTCTCGGGATTAACACCCAGCTGCCCGGCGACCCTTGCGATCGCACCCCGCGCGCCACCCGACTCCGCACGGACTTCCCGGACCATCCGAACGGCCCTTTCCCGCAGCTCAGCGGGATGCTGAAATTTTGAAATCATGAGCCCCAACCTTCCCAGAGGTCACAGCCTCCAAGGAAGCCGGGGCGGTCCAGGTCAACGGGTATTCCGGGCGTAACTGTGGATATCCTGTAAAACCGTCGCCTTAGCCTTCGTTGGTTCGAACCCAACACCTGCCACACGTTTCCGCAGGTCAGGCCCGGTGCCGGTGTGTCCGGCAACCGGGCATTTCGGGCTTCGGGGAGCGGGATCCTTCCCTGTTGGTGGTGTTTCGGCTGGTGGCGGGCTTGTTACTGGTGTTCTCGGGTCCGGCTGGGTCCCGCTGGTTCCGGCTGGTCGCGGACGTGGCGCGGACGCCTGGCGGACGGTCCGGGGCCGGGCGGGACGGGCTTTCGTGGGCCGGTGGCGGGCCGGGTGTTGTTTCCGTGGCCTGGTGCCGCTGGGTGGGCGCGGGATGGGCGAGGGCGTTTTCGATGGCGTGGCTGGTTGCGTGGTCGTGGCCGGGGGATGGTGTGAGCGCCTGGCGTTGCCTGGCTGCCCGCCGGCCTGGCAGCGCAGAACTGGGCGATCCGTGCGGTAGCGGGGCGCCTGGCGGGCGGTCGGCTGGCGAGTCACAGTAGTCAGAATTCGGACTAGCAAGGGCTATACTTGTGGCCGTGACAATCGCCGCGACGCCCGTCCCGATGTCGGAAGCCAAGGCCCGCCTGTCCGAACTCGCCCGCCGGGTCAGGAAGCAGCACGAGCGGATCACCTTGACCCGCAACGGCGAGCCGGAAGCGGTCCTGGTCTCGGTCGATGACCTTGAGGGCATGGAGATGACCCTGGAGATACTCGCCGACGCCGAGGCGGTAGCCCGGATCGGGGAGAGCCTGGCCGCCCTCGGCCGCGGCGAGCCCGGCGCCGATCTGGCCACCGTCCGCCAGGACCTGGCGCGCCGCCGCGCCGGCGCGTGACCGGCCAGCGGTACGAGATCCGGTTCCAGCCCGCCGCCCGCCGCGCCATCGCCGACCGGCTCCCCGAACCGGTAGCCGCCGCCGTGATCGAATTCTGCGACTCCGCCCTGGCGGACAACCCGCACCGGGTCGGCAAGCCGCTGACCGGGCCGCTAACTGGCTGCCACGGCGCCAGGCGCGGCACCTACCGCATTGTCTACCGGATCGACGAGAACACCAGCACCGTCCATATCCTCGACATCGGCCACCGCTCCGAGATCTACCGCCGCCACCAATAGGCCCCGGCAAGCCGGCCCGGCGATCACGCCAAGCGACCATCCCGGCCGTCCCACCCGCCTGGCCCATCCGCGGCAATGGCGCTCCCGTCCGTGCCCAGCACGGCCTCCAGCACCCGGGCGCACGGACGCATAGCGGACGGCGACGGCCCGGAACGCAGCATCGACCGGCGTATGCACAGGTCAGGGGCATATTACTCGAACGGGAGGATAGGGCTGTAAAACCGTCGGCTCAGCCTACGTTGGTTCGAACCCAACACCTGCCACTACCTGCGAAGACGCCCCGCTAGCTGCGACTTCTCGTGCTAGCGGGGCGTTTCTTCTCTATCCAGGCGTGTGTCACCTTGTAGCGCTGTAGACCGTCATATTGCGCCGTCCACGGACGCATAGCGGACGGGTTTCGTGCCGGCAGGACGGCCGGCGTAACCGCTGGGTCTTCCACGGACGGCCACGGACGGGCCGCGCTGAGGGCGTGTGCCGACTTGACACGCGCACCGCCGGCCGCCTGGTGATCGTCGGCTGTGGCAAGGTAATCGCCGACACCAGCACCGCCGAGCTGCTGGCGGCTGCCTCCGGTGACAGGGTCACGGTCCGCACAACCGCGCCGGAGGCAGCGATGACCGCATTGGCGCGGGCGGGTCATCAGGCTGCTGAGCGAGGACTCGGTGCCGGTCTCCGGCCAGGATGTCTGGGCCGCCGCCACGGACAACCCGCTGGTCGGCGGGTACCGCCAGGCCGGCGGCGGCGCGCAGCACCGTCGCGTTGGCGAGGGACAGGTCGGGGTAGCCGTGCGCCGGGGTATAGCCCTGGCCGGGGTCCCCGGGCAGCCCGCCTGGTTACCGCTTCTGATGATAGGAGGCCCGGGTGGGGCACGCCAGAGCGCGGAAGATACCGGCGCAGTTGGTAGAGGATGAGGACTATCAGCTGCGTCACGATCGGGTGGCGGGGATCGACATCGCCAAGGCGAAGGCAGATGTATGCACCCGGCTGCCCCCGGCTCGCGAGGGCGGGCGGCGGGCGTCGCGGGTGGAGGAGGTCCCGGCGCGGGCAGCAGAGATCCTCGCGCTGGCCGCGCGGCTGCTCGCTGACGGCGTGGAGCTGGTCGTGAGGGAATCGACGAGCGACTACTGGAGGATATGGCTGCGCCGCGAGGCGCCCTGTTGTATTCCCGGTTCAGCCGGGAGGAATTTGGAGGATATTCCTGGGTCCGATGGCTTACTCAAGATCCGAAAGGTGAAGGGGACAATAGCATGCCAGGAAACCAGCGGCCGTGCCAA
>DAHVAR010000126.1 GCA_027314515.1 Actinomycetota bacterium | reverse complement strand
GCGGACCGGCACCGCTGACCCATCCGGCACCAGCACGTGCACAACACCCGCCACACCGCAGCACCAGCAGATCAGCTCGCTGACCAGCCAGAACTCAGGCACAGCCAGGCATGTCGGAATTGTCCCCTGGAGAACAGGCCCGTGACCGACAGCAGCCCGATCAGGGTCTCGAATGTCGCTGCCTTCAGCGGGTTGCGCAGCTGGCGTGCGGCGGTCATCAGCGCGGCGATTTCGGCGTCGGAGTAGATGTAGGGCGTGACGCGGCGGGTCCGGGCCGGCAGCAGCCCGGCGGGCGGGATCTGCGCTGCGGGGTCGAAGGCCTGCAGATACCGGGCGAAGCCACGGACCATGCTCAGCCGCTGCGCTGCCCACACCGGGCTGGCGTTGCGGGGCAGGATCGCCCACGCGACTGCCAGGTCGGTGGTGACCGTGCTGGCGCCGGCGGCTTCGGCGAAGGCAGCGAGATCCCGCAAAAGCCGGCTCTCCTTGCCCAGCTTGAAGCCCAGCGCTCGCCGCATCGCCAGGTAGTCCTCGAGGTGACTGCTGAGCTGGCTCATCGCGGTCCTCCCGGCCAGGGCGGTGCCAGCGGCGACAGCGCGACCATGTCGGCCTTGGCGTAGATCGCGGTCGTAGCGGGCTGGGCGTGCCGAAGGACCTGTCCGATCTCGGCCAGATTCCCGCCGGCAGCCAGCATGCCGGTGGCTGCGGAGTGGCTTCTGTCCGCACTCGCCGTGTTCACAGGATTTGTGTAGCGATTCGGCTGGGTCCGTTTCGGCCCTAACCCGATCCGCGGGCTGAGGAAAAAGCGGCAGCGAGGAAGAGGTGGTCCGACGGCGCAGGTGGCAGGCCCGCTGGTCCGCCGCGGCTGGTTATCGAACACGGTCGTTAAGCGGAGAGAAAGTGCCGCAGCCGGTGCGCACCGGCCGCGGTGATGCCTGCCCGTGCGCAGGCGCGGCGGACGACATGCGACACGCTGGTGGAGGCGAGCCGGCCGTGCGGGGCGCGCAGTCGCACGAACACCGCCGGGCAGGCGGCGTCCGGCGGGCGGCCGCTGGCCAGCCAGCCGGCCACCGCCTCGCCGGCGTCGGCTGGCAGCGGCAGGATGTCGCGGCGGCTGCCCTTGCCGCGCACGGTGATCTCGCCCTGCCGCCAGCGGATATCGCTCAGGTCCAGGGCGGCGACCTCCCCGGCCCGCAAGCCCAGCCGCGCCAGCAGCACCAGGATTGCGAAGTCCCGGCGGCCTGCGGCACTGTCCTGGTCGCAGCTGTCCATCAGCCGGGCCACGTCAGACGGGCTGATGGCCCTGGGCAGCGCCGCCAGCTGCCAGCATGCTGCCGACGGCACCGCGCCGGTCAGCGGCACGCTGACCGGCCCGTCCAGGTAGAGGAACCGCAGCAGTGCCCGCAGGCCCGTCACCGTTGCCTTCGCCGACGCGACGCCGCGGCGGGCGCACTCGCGGCGGACGAATCCCGCCACGCCCGCCGCGGTCAGCCCCTCTGCGCCGTTGTCATCACCCTGGACTGCCTCCGCCAGGAAACGGCGGGCCACCCCCGTGTAACTGCGGATACTTGCCCCGGCCAGGCCCCGCTCCCGGGCCAGGTACTCCCCGAACCGCGCGGTCAGCAGGTCAGCCGGGGTCTGCGGCGCAGGCATCCGCGGCGGCAGCACCGCGCCCAGTCCGCGCAGGTAAGACAACAGCGGAACCATCGCCCTGGCCGACCGCAGAGCCGCGTAACCACCAGCGCGCCGCGCGGCGACGAACTGCCCGGTCAGGTCTTCATCCAGCGCTGACAGGAACCAGTCCCTGCGCCTCAAGCCAGCGGCTCAGATGCGCCATCAAGTGGATCTGATGCGCCGCTGAGCCCCAGCTATAACCCTGGCCCAGCAGGTGCTCACGGAACCCCTCGCCATACGCGGCCAGCGGACCAGCCACATGGCCACGTCCTGAACTGCTCACGAGCCTCTCCTCTCATCGTTCGGAGAAAAGAGACTCCACCCAGCTCCCGGATTATGCCGAGGTATTCACCCCGGCCACCGCCAGTCCCCAGGCCAGCCGATCCGGCCTCGGCATAATCCGGGCCTCGGCATAACGGCACAAGCTCACTGGCATGCGCACCAGCTGCAAGGACCAGGTGCACGGCGTGCTGGCCAAGCTCGGCGTCCCGGTCGCTCATTCCGATATCTTCATCTTCGGCGCGGGCGGCCAGGCGTGGCTGGATCAGCTCAAGCTGCCGCAGCCGTACGCGGGCA
>DAHVAR010000123.1 GCA_027314515.1 Actinomycetota bacterium | reverse complement strand
TCGAGCTGGCCGGCCAGGGTGGTGAGCCGGCCCATCATCGTCATCACCGCGGCGGGCTCGGCGCTGGCCAGCTGGCCTGAGGCGGCGCGCAGCGCGCCGACGGCGTCCTCGACGGCCGTCAGGCTTTCAGCGATCACGCTGTCAGGTGCATCTGATTCGATCATCAGTTCGCACTCTACCCGGCGGCTCTGACAATCCGGCCGACTGCGGGCCGACCGGACGCGGCGTCCGGCCGCTGCTGCGGGAAGTGCCGCGAGGGACCAAAGTCGGTGCAGAGCGGGACTCGCGCCCGTGCCCGGATAGCGCGGATCGGGGGCATGCTCGCAGCAGCGCGCTGGCCAGATGCACGGCATAGAGCGGCCGCCGGTGCCCGCCAATTGCAGGGAGAGGTTATGACAGCACAGGAAAGCGCGGGGCGAGAGCATCGCATTGTGGTGGGTGTGGACGGGTCTGAGTCGGCCAGGGCCGCCCTGGCGTGGGCGGTCAGGCAGGCACAGTTGACCGGCGCCGTGGTCGAGGCGGTCATCGCCTGGGAATACCCGGTTGCGTACGGCTACGCGGCGCCGGCGATGGACCTCGACTTCGAGGAACTTGCCACCAAGACCGTCACCGCCGCGATCACGGAGGCTACGGCAGAATCCGGGCCGGTGGCGATCCAGCACAAGGTGGTGGAGGGCAACGCTGCCCAGGTGCTGCTGGCTGAATCGGCCGGCGCCGACCTGCTCGTGGTCGGCAGCCGCGGCCACGGCGGGTTCGTGGGGGCGCTACTCGGGTCGACCGGGCAGCACTGCGTGCACCATGCCACCTGCCCGGTCGTGGTGATCCGGACCCCACCGGCCTGACCTGGCCGAGGTCACCGGGAGCGCTACCTGGAGCGCGCCCGGCCAGCCTAGCCAGCCCCGCCTACCTGGATGAACTTTCAAGTCGAGGATCGCCAGGCCGGTGGGTCCGCCACGGCGGGCCTAGCGCCGGCGCAACCGAGCGAGGAGGCCGCCAGCCGGGCGTGCCCGAGTGCGGTCGCAGGCGCACCGCTGGGAGCGAGGGACTCCCGCGAGTACCTGCTCGACGTGCTGGCCGCAGCCCCGGTAGGTGGGCTTGCCGCAGGTACGGCAGGTAACGCGCTGGCACATATGGCCTCCTTATGGTTGATGGCGCCCGCCTGGCGGAGCGCCGTCTCTGCTTGGTGCAGCTAAGGATACCCCTATGGGTATACTGAACCGTACGAAGGAGCTGCTGATGAAGATCGATGATGAAGTAACGGGTGCCGTGCTGAACCGGCTGCGCCGTGCCCACGGGCAGCTGGCGGGCGTGATTGCGATGATCGAGTCCGGGCGCGACTGCCAGGACGTGGTGACCCAGCTCGCCGCAGTGTCCCGGGCACTGGACCGGGCTGGGTTCAAGATCGTGGCAAGCGGGCTGCAGCAGTGCCTGACGGCCGGCGAGGGCGCCGAGATGACGCAGGAGCAGCTGGAGAAGCTGTTCCTCAGCCTGGCCTGATCATGGGAATCCTGGCTGGCCCGGGAGTCCGGGCTGGCCTGGGAATCGGAGAGAGAGAGGAGGCGGACTGGTGGAGTATGCGATGACTGCCCGCACCGGAGCGTCGTTCACAGAGGCGAGCACCCGGATCCGGGAGGCGCTGAAGGCTCAGGGCTTCGGGGTGCTGACCGAGATCGACGTGCAGGCGACGCTGCGGGAGAAGCTCGGCGAGGAGATGGAGGAGTACGTCATCCTCGGTGCCTGCAATCCGCCGCTGGCGCACCGGGCGCTGTCGGCGGACCGGGCGATCGGCTTGCTGCTGCCGTGCAATGTGGTCGTCCGCGGGGCCGGGGACCACACGGTCGTGCAGGCGCTGGACCCGCGAGCCATCGCTGCGGTGTCCGGCCATCCGGAACTCACCGATATCGCGGAGGACGCCGCCGCCCGGCTTCAGGCGGCCCTGGACACGCTGCCGGCCGTGGCCTAACCAGCGGGTGTCACGGCCGGCTCGCCGCCGGCCTGGCTGAGTTCGCCGCCGGCCTGGCTGAGGCAGCCGGCCGGCAGCGGGAACCAGCGGAGCGCCTCGAAGTCGGGGCCGAGGCCAGTGGGGCCGCTGGGCAGCCGGGCCGGCAGGCCGGCCAGCAGCCCGCGGGCCTGGCGCAGGTAGCCGGGAAATTCTTCCTCGCCGGCCTGCGCGCGGTGGTGCGGGTAGCTCATCTCGCCGTCCGGGGTGTAGCCAACCTCGGCGAGCGTCAGCGCTGGCCGCGGCGCCCCGCTGACATGCCGCCACAGCCCGGTATGCGGGTCGAAGCGATAGGAGGGGAGCAACCGGTAGCCGTCGGCAGCTATCAGCTCCACTGCGGCGGCAATGTAGTCGGCCTGGGCGGCGGAGATGAAGTAGTTGAGGTTCACCCGGGTCCAGCCAGGCTTGATCCCCTCGCACCCGTGGCCGATTTCGGCCCGGAACGCATGCGAGCGGGCTGTGCCGATCGCGAGCAGCCGGTGGCCGTACGGGCCGGCGCAGGAACAGCCGCCGCGAGCCTGGATGCCGAACAGGTCGTTGAGCACCGCGACGACGAAGTTGTGGTGCAGGTAGAGCGAGCCGTAGCGGATCCGGAACGACACGATGGACAGCCGTCGGGCGCGCTGGTTGCCTAGCACCTCGATCTGCGCCACATCTGCCCAGCGGTGCAGGACATGCTGCCAGAGGCGTTCTTCCCGCGCGGTGATGACGTCGGTGCCAACCGCCTGCTTGAGCGCTACGACGAGCCCGGCGCGGACGGACTCGACGATGGCCGGCGTGCCGCCCTCCTCGCGCGCGACCGGGTCGTCGAGGTACCGGTGACCGACCGGGTCGACGAACGCGACGGTGCCACCGCCGGGCGAAGTCGGCACTGCGTTGCGGACGAGCTCGCGGCGCACTATCAGCACGCCCGGGGTCTGCGGACCGCCGGGGAACTTGTGCGGCGAAAGGAACACCGCGTCCTTATGATCGCCTGCCAGCGGGCCGGACGCTGACATGCGAATGTCCACGTAGGGCCCGGCCGCCGCGTAGTCCCAGAACGACAGTGCGCCGCGGGAGTGCAGCAGCGTCGCCACCGCGCTGGTATCGGTGAGGATGCCAGTCACGTTCGACGCAGCCGAGAAGCTCCCGATCAGCAGCGGCCTCCGGCTGTAGCGATTCAGCTGGCGCTCCAGGTCGGCCAGGTCGATGTGACCGTCGGCGTCCTCGCCGATGACCACGACGTCAGCGACCGATTCCCGCCACGGCAGCTCGTTGGAATGATGCTCGTACGGGCCGACGAATACCACCGGCCGCTGCGCCGCCGGGATCGCCGTGCTGAGGTGGTAGCGCTGATCCAGGCCGGCCGGGATGCGCAACTCCAAGATCCCGATCAGCTTGTTCACCGCGGCGGTCGCCCCGGAGCCGCAGAAGATGACCAGGTCATCCTCGGTACCGCCGACCGCGTCCCGGATGATCTGCCGGGCTTCCTCGCGCAGCCGGCCGGTCTGCAACCCGGTGCCCGAACTCTCGGTGTGCGTGTTGGCATATCGCGGTAGCACGGCATCGCGAATGAAGTCCTCGATGAAGTCGAGGGACCGGCCTGAGGCGGTGTAGTCGGCGTAGGTAACGCGGCGCGGGCCGAAGGGTCCGTCCATCAGCTCGCCTTCGCCGATAATTCCGCGGCGGATCCGCTCCGCCAGCTCGGAGCCCTGCTCATGCCGGGATGCCGGTCGCTCGGTGGCGTTCACCTCGAACATGGAACCTCCCGTGGTTTCCACAATACCCCCAGGGGTATATTATAGGGCCATGCTACGGATTCCGGAAGTGCACGATCGCGCGCTCGCCGCCAGGCCAGGGCGGGCATTGCCAGCCTGGCACCACGTGCTGGCCGTGGTGGCCCACCCCGATGACGAGACCTTCGGGCTCGGCGCGGTAATCGACGCCCTGACCTCGGCTGGGTCGGCTGTCCACGTCCTGTGCTTCACTCGCGGGGAAGCGTCCACGATCAACGAGACTGGAGCCGACCTGGCCGCGACGCGGGCAGCGGAGCTGCGGCGGGCCGGGGCGGAACTCGGGGCGGCCAGCTGCACGCTGCTGGATTACCCGGACGCGGGGCTCCGTGCGGTCCCGCGGGCCGAACTCGAGGCCCAGGTGACCAGGCTGATGGTCCAGCATGACGTTGACGGGTTGCTCGTCTTCGACGACACCGGGATCACCGGCCATGCCGACCACCAGGCTGCGACGGCCGCCGCCCGCGCCGCTGCGCGGGCGGCGGGGCTGCCAGCGCTGGCCTGGACGCTGCCTGCCGCGATCGCCCGCCAACTCCAGGCGGAAACCGGCGCACCGTTCGCCGGACGGCCAGCCGACCAGGTGGATCTGTGCGTCCGGGTCGATCGCATCCGCCAGCGGCGAGCGGCTTTCCTGCATGCCAGCCAGGTCTCACCATCGGCGGTGCTATGGCGCCGGCTGCAGTTGCAGGGTGACTGCGAGCACCTGCGGTGGATCGAGCCGGGCCGGCGTGCAAGTGCCGGGAAGCACCTGAGCGCCCGCTGATGCATGCGGCCGGAAGGGGAATGCACCGGGCCTCGCCGTTGCTATACCCCATGGGGTATCGAAGGTTTACCGGGCGATAGACGGAGGCAAGGATGGCGACGATCGAGCTCACGAAAGAGAACTTCGAGTCCGTACTCGATGGCGCCGGTTTGGTGCTGGTGGACTTCTGGGCGGCTTGGTGCGGGCCGTGCCGGATGTTCGGGCCAGTGTTCCAGCGGGTGTCTGAGCAGCACCCGGACGCGGTGTTCGGCAAGGTCGATACTGAGGCGCAGCCAGAGCTGGCAGGCAGCTTCGGCATCTCCTCGATCCCGACGCTGATGATCATCCGCGACAAGGTCGTGCTGTACGCGCAGCCGGGCGCGTTGCCGCAGCCGGCGCTGGAACAGCTCATCAGCCAGGCCCGCGAGGTCGATATGGACGAGGTCCGGGCAAGCATCGCTCGCGACGCCTCGCCTGCCGCAAGCCAGCAGCAGGCCGCCGAGTAAGCCCGGCGCCAGTAGTCATGGGAGGTGCGGACAATGTCAGATTCAGATCTAGCCATCAAGGCCCGTTCCGGACATGGGCACGAGCACCTGCGCACGAGCTGCGGCCGAGACGTGACGGTCGGCCGGCTGGATCTGGGTAACGCGAGGCATCCTTCCCGGCGAATCTTCCTTGATCTGGGCGGCTGCCCGGGCTGCGGCGGCGCCAGCTGGGCTGGCATGACCGTGGCTGAGGCGCGGCAGGTTGCCCGCGCGCTGCTGGCCGAGGCGGCAGCGGCTGAGCGCGAGACCGGTTCCGGAAGCCAGATCGCCGGGCAGGTCGCCGTTAGCCATGTCAGCGGTGATGCCTACGCGATCAGCGTGCGCGGTCACGCGGTGCTCGTGGACCAGCCGGCGGGCGACGGCGGACAGGATGCCGCGGCAACCCCGACGGAGCTGCTCGTTGCCTCTCTCGCCTCGTGCGTCGCCTTCTACGCTGGCCGCTACCTGCTGCGGCATGGACTGGACCGGTCCGGGCTGGCTGTCACCGCCGGCTTCACCATGGCCGGGGACCGGCCCGCCCGGGTGAGCGACGTGCGGTTGCGGATCAGCGTGCCCGGCGGCCTCCCGGCGGATCGCCGGGAGGCGCTGCTGGCCGTCGCCTCGCACTGCACCGTGCACAACACCCTGCGCCAGAAGCCAGCGGTCAGCATCGAGCTTGACTAGCGCAGGAACACACCGCAGGCGGCGTCCCGGCGAACATGCCCTCGTGACTGCGCGGTCTGCCGGGCACCGGGGTACTGGCGGCCGCTCCGCGCCTTCCGGTGCTACCAGCGCGAGGCCAGCTTGCGCCTGGCTCGCCTGGGCAGCAGCGGGGGAGCCTTCGCGATCTGGCGATCGCCGGCGACCTGCAGGATAGCCCGCCGGTCCGTCGTGTCGGTGTGGCCGGCTGGCTCGCGGCCGAACATTGCAAGCATCGCCGTGCGGATTCCGGTCCGCCGCGACCATTCCAGGAACGCGCGTTCCTCGCCCGGCTCTTCGCCCAGGAACTCATCGAATACCAGCAAGCTGCCCGGCTGCAGCAGCGGCGTCAGCCAGTCCAGCGCCCGCTCGGTGGAGGACTCCAGGTCGGCGTCGAAATGCGCCAGGCTCACCTTCCCCACCTCGCGCGCGAGTTGCGGCGTCAGTGAATCCTCGAAGAAGCCCTCGACTATCCGGACGCCGGCAAGCCTGGGTACCGGCGTGGCAAAGTTGCCGGCCGGCAGGTTCTCGTACGCGGTCGGCAGCCCACGGAAGGAATCGCACGCGTAAATGCGCTTGCCGCGCTGCCGCCGGTCCCACAGCCGCGATATCCACAGCTCGTCCCGGATGGTTCGCGTCGACCGCCCCTGGTACACGCCGAACTCCACAATGTGCCCGGGGACAGGCCGCGCTAGCTGGACAGCCAGCTCCAGCACTTGGTCACGAGAGGGAAATGTGACATGCGAGCGCAACTCGTCCCAGTCACCCTGCGATCCCAGGTATCGCGACTGCCGCTCGGCCAGAAGTTCGTCACTGATCAACGCACGCTCCATGCGGTTGGAATCTGCTGACAATTCACGCCGGTCCCGCCACGACCGTCCGGGCACGCCGCAGGCTAGGTTCGCGTCCCTGAGCCAGCTGCCAGCGACCGAGGGCTACGCGCAGCGTTAATTCTGCTACAGAACATTAGCGCACCCGGTGTGGTCGATGCGCCGTCTGAGGCGCCAGCCTCCTCAGGCCGGGCCAGGACCCTGTGCTCCCGGACCAGGCGGCGCGCCCGAGCTGGCCGGCCCGCCGGGTTCGTCGGCCGAGTAAGCGGGCAGCCGGGCTGAGTAGATCGAGTAACCGTCCACATGGAAGGCCACCAGGGTGGCGAGGATCGTGGCCGCGATCATGGGCACCATCAGCCCGAAGCCGCTGTGGGTGAGTTCGAGTACGAGCGCGAGGCCAGACAGTGGCGCCTGCATCGCCGCGCCGATCAGGGCGGCAGCGCCGATCATGGCGTAGGCGCCTGACGGGGAGCCTGGCCAGGCCAGGCTCCAGACGATGCCCAGGGCCCCGCCTAGCACTGCGCCGGTGGACAGGGTCGGGGTGAACAACCCGCCAGACGCCCCGCTGCTCAGGCACATCGAGGTGACCAGCGGCTTGAGCGCGGCCAGGGCGAATAGCAGGCTCAGCCCGCCGGTACTGAGGAAGGCATCACGGGCCATGTCCAGGCCGTTGCCGAACAGCTGCGGGTACCAGATTCCGATGACGCCGAGCAGCCCGAACGCGATGACAGGGGCGTAGATGGCTCTGGTTCCGCGGGCTCGATGGTGCGACACCCAGCCGATCAGCCGGATGTAGCCTGCCGAGAACACCCCGATGACCGGCCCGGCCAGCAGCGACCATGCCATCAGCGACCCGCTGAAGTGGTAGTCGGGGATCCCGAGGTACACGGCGCGGTTCGGCAGGTACACCCACGCG
This sequence comes from Actinomycetota bacterium, assembly GCA_027314515.1. Taxonomy (GTDB): domain Bacteria; phylum Actinomycetota; class Actinomycetes; order Streptosporangiales; family Streptosporangiaceae; genus JAJYUU01. Next base: position 96,063 of record DAHVAR010000123.1, on the reverse strand, counting down.
GTCGCGGTGGCGATCCAGGAGCAGGCCAGCGCTGGCAGGATCACCGGCAGCGAGATGCTGCCGATCAGGATCTCGGCCGTGAATAGCGCGCCGGCCAGCGGCACGTTGTACACTGCGGCGAGCCCGGCACCGCCCGCGCACGCCACTAGCAGCCGCCGCTGCTGCGGCGACAGGCCAGTCCACTCGGCGATCACGCTCGCCGAGGCGCCGCCCATCAGCTTTGGCGCCGCTTCACGCCCGATCGAGGCGCCCATCCCGATGACCACCTCGGAGATCACCGAGGTGCCGAGGCACCGCCGGAAGGACAGCCGCCCGTCGCCGCTCCAGATTGCCTCGTCGATCTCCGAAGGCTCGCCGCGGGTGTAGCGGCGCAGCAGGAACCAGGCGACGCCGCCGAACAGGCCGGCGACCACTAGGGAAGCGACCCTCCGGATGTCTGAGGCATGCGCGACCCCGTGCTGAAGCGATCCCTCGTGGTAGCCGAAAGCGGCAAACTGCACGTTGAACAGCAGCACCATCAGAGCCGCGCCCAGCAAGCCCGCGGCGACGCTCGCCAGGATGAGCGCGATCCAGAACCGGACGGTCAGCACGTCAGCCCCGTGGCTGGTGATGTTCGGCTGCTCCATCGCGCCGCGCCCGGACTGCAGCCGCTGCCGAAGCAGCGGCTGCGGCATGCGACGCCGCTCGCTGTCTCGGGTCGGGTCGCCTGTCAGAGCCTTGAGCCAGCGCGCGGGCTCGCCATCAGGGCGCGGCTGCAGCCACTTACTGAGCTTCGACGGCACTCCGTCGGCCGTTCGCCTCACTCCTGGTGTCTCCTAAGCCAGTAGCTCATCCGCGCCATGCAATTGACCGCACGGCTAGCAGCCGGGGATCGGACATCCGGGCACCACCTGGCCGATCTTACGCAAGCACTCATCCTGGGAGGCTCGGCGGTCAGCTCGCCACTGAGCCCAGCCAGGGCACTGCCAGCCCGCTATATCGCACGCCATCGTGGGAATGCTCGGGCTGGCACACGGTTGCTCGGGCTGGCACACGGTTGCTCGGACTGGAACAGAAAGGAGTTCGGCGATGGCCGGCGACGGATCAACTGACGAGACAGGCGTGGTGACGAAGCTCAGCCCGCTGCCGGTGGCAGAGACTGTCGCCCGCCTGATCCAGATCATCGGCCAGCAAGGGCTGAAGCTGTTCGCCGTGATCGACCAGGCCGCTGAAGCACGCGCTGCCGGGCTGGAGCTCCGCGAGATGACGCTGGTTGTGTTCGGCAGCCCGGTCGCAGGCACCCCGGTGATGGCCGCCGTTCCCCTGGCGGCGCTGGATATGCCACTAAAGATTCTGATATGGAATGACAAAGGGCAGACGAAGGTTAGCTACGACTCTCCAGCCGCGCTGGCTGTCCGCCGCCACCTCACCGATGGCCTGGCGGCACGGCTGGCCGGCATCGATCCCCTGACAGACGCGCTCGTCGCGGCTTGACCGGAGCGCTGCCGGCAAGCACGAGAACTCGGCGAACGGGCCAGGCTCCGGGTGACCGCGTCATGGGCCGCACGGAGCCGTCCCTCGCGCTGCGTACCCGGCCAGCCGAGCACAGCGCCGCCAGCTCTACCTGCGTGATCCGGTCGCGCAGGTCACGCGAGCCTGATCAGAGTCGGGTGTGCTTGCCTTACCGTGCGGGCCGATGCCCGCAAGCAAAGCAGCTCCGAGCACGGCTCCGGTGAACCCCAGACCGCGCAGGACGCCTGGCAGGCCGCCCGGCATCTGCTCGTGGAAGGCGGCGAAGCCGGCCACGATCGGCAGCAGGTTGGTCAGCAGGCTGGATACCCCGGCCGTGGCCAGCGCGCTGCCGCGCTGGAATGCCAGCTGCAGCGCCACGAAGGCCAGGCCGTGACAGAGCGGAAGCAGGACAGCGAACAGGTACACCGGCTTGATGCCACTGACCGCCGCTTTGGTGGCGATATCGCCCGCGGCGTAGAGCAGGCCGGAGGCGACAGCGAGTCCGGCCCCTGGCCGCAGCGCGACCGCAGCGGGACTGGCGGCAATGCCCGCTGCCAGCAGCGAGGCCAGCACCCAGATCAGCGGCAAGCCCCAGCCGGTCGCGGCGGCGTGAGCCGTCCCAGCCGGCAGCGAGAGACCGACCAGGAGCAGCCCGCTGACTGCTGCCGCGACGGCCGCCCACTCGCGCGCTGTCAGGCGGACTCCGCCAGCCCGGACGAGCAGCGCGAGCAGCCCCATGCCGCCGGCTGCAGTGGCCTGCACCAGCGACAGCGGTGCCAGCCCGAGCGCCGCGATGTACAGCGCCCAGCCGGCCAGGCCGGTCACGAAGCCAGTGACCCAGCGAAGGTTGGAGAACAAGGCGGACAGGGAGGCGAACGGGCGTCGCACGGTGAGCTCAGGCAGCCGCTGGCTGGCGGCATGCTGCAGGAAGAACCCGCCGTTCAAGGCTGCGGTCGACAGCAGGGCCAGCAAGAGCCCGGCGGCGAGCATCACCGCCTGCCCGCTTTGCCGGATCCGGTCTGGTGGGCGCCGGCCGGCTCCGCGGCGCCATCGGGTGGCGGCGCTTCCGGCTGGCCCGCGTCCGGCAGCCAGTTCACGCCGCGGACCAGGTCGGCGTGCGGCAGGTAGCCCTCGGCAGCCATCGCGGCGAACGCGATGCGCGGCAAGTCGGTCCGGTGCTCTACCACCACGTACCTGGACTGCCAGCGCGGACTGAACTGCCGGTCGAACCGCACCAGGTTGTCGAGCTGGAGCGCCAGCGCGTGCTTCAGACTGAGCAGCGCACCCCGCTTCAGGCGCTGCGCCGAGGAGCCGGGCGTGCCAGCCGACAGCAGGTCGGCGAACGGCGCGAAGTTCAGCGAGAGGTGCTGGAAGCCGTTACGGCGCGCCCACCATACTGCGTTCACGATCAGCCAGGCGCTGAACCCGTTCGGCGTTCCCGGCTTGCGGGGCATGGAGGACAGCGACAGCGACCGGCTCGGCCCGCACACCGCCATGTGCAGGCACCCGGCCAGCTGGCCGCTCGAGTCCCGGCCGGTAAGGAAGACCGCGTCGGTGCCGCCGAGCCGGAAGAGGCTGTCAAGCTCCATCGTGAAGCCCTTCCTGACATCGCCGCGCAACCAGGCCTTATCCAGGGCGGCCAGGTCCGCGTGAAGCGCCGGCGACACGTCGCCCGCCCACATCGCCTCGGCCTGGTAACCGCGCCGCTCCAGGCGGTGCACGGCCTGCCTGCTCGTGCGCATGGGCCGGCCGTCAAGCGAGAACGAAGGCACATCGATGATCGCCTCGTCGCCGTGGTAGATGGGGTGCAGCCCGCGGTCGCGGTAGGTCTGCAGCAGCCGGTCAGCGGCACCGAGCACCGCGACATGCCAGCCGCGGGAACGGGCGTAGGCGAGGAACTCGTCCAGGGCCTGGCCGGCCTCCTCGGGCGGTCCGACGGGATCACCGCCTATCACCGCGACGTCGCGCACCACCCGGAACGCGATCAGCGTCCGGTGCTTGATGAACCAGTCCTTGTCCGCCCGCATCGCGAACGGCGCGAGGGTGTCATCGCCCCACTGCCGCACTATCTGGGCGGCACGCTCGCGGCGCCCGGCGTCGGGGAAGATGCGCTGGCGCCACGGCCGGAGCCACACGTCGGCGGCCCAGATCAGGCCGATTGCCGCGATGGACAGCACGGAGAGCGGGAACCACCGGGAGAAGCCGCGGCCGAGGTACGCCTCGCCCGCGGGCCGCATGCCGATGAGTCCTCTCAGCGTGTCTGACGACGCTGCGGTGAGGCTGAACGAGACGCCGACGGCCGTCCGGTAAACGAAGATCGCGATCAGCCCGTAGCCCACGGCAAGCGCCAGCAGTCCCGCCAGGCGGACTACCGCGGACGGCTGCGCGCCTGGATCCCCGCTGAACGGGAAGTCCTGGCGCCTGGCGAGCAGGGCTACCGCCATCAGCGCGGTGACGATCGCCGCCGCGTAGTCCGGTCCGCGAAGCACGTGCAGCACGGCTGACATCCCCAGCAAGGCAACCGAAAGCTGCCAGGCCCGCCGGTTCCCGCGCGCCAGCCCGCGAGATGCGATCAGCAGCAGCGCTCCGACCGGAACGACAAGCACATGCGCGGCCGGGTGGACCACGCCGGGTCCGAGCCGCTCGACCGTGCCGAGGGCCTGGCCAGGGCGCCGGAACAGCGCTGAGGCGAGGTCGACCAGCCCGCCCGCCGCGACCATGGCGGCCAGCAGCCGTGCGGTCCCGGCCGCGCGCGCGCTTCCGCCGCGGCGGCCGAGTAGCGCGCCGCCAGCGCCGGCCATGACCGCGGCGAGATAGATCGGCTGCACTCCGGCTGCCGGGCGGAGCGTTGCCGACAGCGGCTCCTGACGCACGATGAACAGGCTTAGGGCGTCGACGGCGAACAGCCACCCGCCGACTCCGAGTGCCAGGCACAGGCCGGCGGACAGCCGGCTGAGCCGCAGGGCTCTGGTGACCAGGCCGAGCGTCACCCCGGCGAGCCCGAATGCGACGATGCAGACGATCAGCGGCACGCGGTCATGCCCGGCCAGTTCGTCCAGCGGGAGCACGTCCGCCACCTTCGGTCCTGGCCAGTTCGCGACGGGCTCGCGCACCCAGTACAGCCAGCCGGTGGTGAGCGTGGTGACCAGGATGATCACGGCGGGCAGCAGCACCGCCCGCCCGGTGGCGGTCAGCAGTGCATGCGTCCGGCTAGCCACGGCCAAGGTGCTCCGATGCGGTAATCAGCGCCCGCGGCGCGAGCGTCCGCCACATCCCCCAGTCGTGCGCTCCGGGCCAGCGGAAGTAGTGGTGCGCAAGCCCGAGCCTCGTCAGCTCGGCATGGAACGCGAGGTTCTGCGGCGTCAGCGGATCGCGGGTACCGCTGTAGAACCAGATGTAGGTGCGGTCTGACCGAAGCTGCCCGGCTACCGCCCGGACGGTGTACGCCGGGCTGTTGTCGCGCATCAGCCGGCGGTCGTGGCCGTAGACGGCGGGGATCGGGTCGGCGTGCATGTAGCCGGACCAGCTTTCGAGCAACCGGAACTCGCCAGGGTGGTGCAGCCCGATGTTCAGCGCGCCGAAGCCGCCCTCGGACAGCCCGGCAAGGCCGCGCCAGGAGCCGCTGGCGACCGTCCGGTACCGCGCATCGATGGCGTGCACCAGGTCCCTTGCCACGAACGTCGCCCAGTCATTGCCGGGCTGGATCGCGTTCGCCCACTCGTGGTCAGCAAAGAACGAGCGGCCGCCAGCGGGCACCACCAGGATGAGCGGCTGGATCCGGCCCGCCGCGACGAGCTCGGCGTCGGCCACCCCTATCTGGCCGACGGTCAGGAAGTTAGACGGGTCGCCGGGGCTTCCGGTCAGCAGGTACAGCACCGGATAGCGCCGGGCAGGGTGGGCCGCGTACCCCGGCGGCAGGACGACGTCCACCGGGTCCCGGTAGCCGCCAAGAGCGCGGCTGGCGATCGTAATCTGGTGTAGCGATGCCGGGATCACGGCGACCCGGCGAGCTACTCCGTGCTGCCGCACGAGCATGCTGCGGGGCAGGATCGGCTGCGTGAATCCGCGGTACAGCCAGTATGTGGACACGTAGCGAACTACGCCCAAAGTTCCGGCAGCCACCAGTCCGAGGCACACCAGGGCGATTGCGGCCCTGGCGAGCCAACGGGTTCGCTCAGATCCGGCCAGCCAGGCCAGGCGCTGCCCCGGCCGTGGCGTGCGCTGTTCGTCGGCGCTCGTCTGCTTTGTGCTGGTTCCCGGACGCACCATTACTGCCCCCTGTCCCCAGTAGACCCGAGAACCGCTCCAGCCACAAAGGTCCAGGCGAGCGGCCTGAGTCAGCGGGCTAGCCCGCCGGGACCCGGCAGCGGAGGCGTCAGGCTGCCAGGATCCTGACGTCGCCGGTGCCGCCGTCTATCGCGGCAAGCCATGCGCTGGCCGGGGGATGCCCGGCAGTGACGGCCGCGATCGGGCAGCCGACCACCATGGGCACGCCGAGGCTGCGGGCTACCGTGGCGAGATGCGAGCTGGCCGGGCCTGCCCCCGAGATGACGCCCCGCGCCGCGAACAGCAGCGGCGCGTAGGCCGGCAACGGACGGTCGATCAGCAGCACCGCATCGCGGCAGTCCGGCGTGGCCGGCTCATGCGGACGGCAGGCGACAAGCCGTCCCGCCGTGGCTCCCGGCGCTGCGGCGACCGCCGGCACCGGCCGGCCGCTGGCCCGTATCGCCTCAGCGAGCGCCAGCACGGACGCATGCGGCGCCGGCCGGTAATGCGCGTCTGGCGGTCCGGCCGGCACAGCGTCCGGCACAGCGTCCGCTACGGCGACTGGCGCGGTGGGGGAGCGCGGCCGTTCCCGCATCGACTGCAGCAGCCATATCTCGCCCTGCCAGAGCGCCCACTCGATCAGGTCATCGCCGAGCACCCGGCAAACGCCCAAGGCCAGCTCGGCAACCGCGCGCGCGTGCTCAGTCCCGACCAGCGATACCAGCCCGTTCCCGCCGGCAAGGGCGCCAGCACCACCGCGGAAGCGGGCCGTGGCGCCCTCCGCCGCTCCCGCCAGCAGCGCACCGGGATGGCCGGCCAGGCCTTCGACCGTGACCTCGATGTCCCCGTCGGGCGGCACCGTGACCCTGGCAGCCCCGCCGGCCACCGGGCTGATCTCCGGCTGAAGCAGGACGGCGAGCTCGGCCGCCTCGAGCGGCAGCCCGCACGAGTCGAGCCGCCGCAGCGGATCGGGCGCCAGCGCGGAAGCCAGGCAACTGCGCACGGCCGGAGCGACATCAAGCCTGCCGACCTCCGCCATCGACGAGAAGGCCCCCGACCAGCGCGGGTCTGCCTCTAGCGGACTGGACGAACGAACGATCACCCGCCCGCCGAGCCGTGTCACCGCCGTTTCGAGCTCACCGGCCAGGGCCGGCTCGAGCCGGTAGCTGAGCACCGCCCTGCGCCCGGCAGCGACGCCGTCCGCCCGGATCGCCGCCACGCCCGCACCGATCGCCGGCCGGCCGGCGGCCACCGGAAGCACCCAGCCGGGCAGGACCCTGAACCCGGCCAGGAGCGCCGCCGACAGCCGGGCGGCCTTGGCGCCCGCGATGACCGCCGGCGGGCCAGAGGTCAGCGGAACCAGCCACCGGATGCTGCTCACGCCGGCAGCATCCGGTGTCATCCGGTCACGATGATCTGATCGGAGGCATACGAGGACAGCAGCTCATGGCCATCGTCGGTGACCAGGAGCATCTCCTCGAGGCGGACGCCGAACTCGTGCACCTTGCCGTGCTGGGTCTCCAGCGCGAAGACCATGCCCGGCCGGATCTCCTCCGGGTAGTCCAGCGACCAGATCCGGGAGATCACTGGCCGGTCGTACTGAGCCAGGCCGAGTCCGTGCCCCCACAAGTTGGCAGCGGCCTGGTCCTCCTCCTCATACCCCCAGGCTTCTTTCGCCGACGGCCACTTGCTCGCGATGTCCGCCGTGGTGACACCGGGGCGCACCACCTCGATCGCGTCCCACAGCCACTTGTGCGCGGTCTGGTAATAACGCTTCATCTCGTCCGTCGGCTGGCCGCCCGCGCAGTACGTTCGGTAGACGCATGACTTGAAGCCATTCCAGGTGAGCGCGGCCAGGTCGATGATGACGAGCTCGCCGGGCCGGATGATGCGGTCGGAGAAGTTGCGCCAGTTCGGCCACGCGTTCGGGCCGGACGACACGATGATGTCCTCCACGTCCTCCATGCCGGGGATGTTGTAGAGATACTCGAACCCGAACGCGGCCACTTCGTTCTCGGTCAGGCCGGGCCGCAGGAACTGGGTGAACTCGTAGTGCAGCGAGTCACAGATCGCGCCGACGATCCTGGCCGCCTTCTGCTCGTCCGGGCTCTTGATGGCGCGCGCCTCCATCATCGGGGACATCCCGTCGGTCCAGCTCACCCCGGCCCGCTCGAACGCGCGCAGCATGTTGATGTCGATGAAGTCGACGCCGAGTGGCTTGTCCCGGACGCCGGCGTCCTCCAGGTCGCCGATGAGCGCCGTGACGAACTTGGTCACCTGGGCTTGCGAGGCGGGGCCAGCCGCTCCCTTGATCCAGGCGTAGGAGTGCCGCACGTTCTGCGGCGGAATCCACGGGCTATGAACCTTCAGGTGGATGCCGATATCGCCCTGCTCGTAGACGATCGGCTCCTTGCCCTCGCAGAGCACCACGTACCGCAGCCCCGGCTTCAGCCGGTTCCAGCCCGGCGTGTAAGTCGATGACACATAGCGCATGTTCTCGTCGTACATCAGGAGCAGGGCGCCCAGGCCGTGCCGGGCCATGGCCTCCCGCGCCCGGCGCAGCCGCCATTCGCGGACGGCCTGCCAGTTGATGCCTTCCTTCCAGTCCGTGCTCAAGCCACCGAAGGCTTCTTTCATCGGCTTCCTTCCAGGGTTAGCGGCTGAGCCGGCCAGGCGGAGCCGGATCCGTGCTTGTCAGCCAGGCGGGATGACGGGAACCAGGAGGTAGGGCTTGCGGTCCGGATCGGCCCAGAGGGTCTGCGTGCTGCCGGTCAGCCCGGCCGGGCGGTCCGCCGGGTCATCGTGCAGGAACGGCCCGCATCCGGTCATCTCGTTGACGAACGAACCGAGCCGGGGGGCGCCAGGATGCCGCCTGGAGTAGTCGCGCCCGCGGACCGTGAGTGCCAGCCGGTATTCCGCGGGAACGACGATGCTTGTCGGCCAGATTTCCACATCGGCGCGGTATACCTCGCCGGGAACCAGTGGCTGGATCTCGTTATGCGCATGGTAAGGGCGGTACTGCGTGCTCAGGGTCTCGTCGAGCTTGCGGTGGGACATGCGCAGCCAGCCCTGCGCCACCGGCGTATGGGGGTCGATGGCGCCGGGAAAGGTGACTTCGCCGCCGTCCGGCCGCAGCAGCCGCAGGACGAGGAACAGGTCCGCATCGTCGGCCGATGAGGAGACGAACAGCCGCGCGGCGACCGGCCCGGTGATCTCGGCCTCGGCGTCAAACGGCGGCGAGATGAAGGTCAGGCCCTCGCCGCTGGCCTGATAGGAGGCTGACTGAAGGCTTCGGTCGCCGGGCTGCGCCCAGGCCAGTTCCATCGCGTCCGGCCGCAGCCACAGCCTGCGCCAGCGGGTCCTGGCCAGCGGCCATTCCTGCTCCGATCGCTGGACGAAGCCATCGAGCGTGCGCACCTGTAGCTGCACCGGCGGCTGCTGGCGCCAGCCACTGTCATCACCGTGCAGGAAGCAGGCGAAGAAGCGCTTCTGCAGGTCGACGCCGTAGTCGGTGTAGAAGTGCGTCCAGTGCTCCAGGCCGTGCACCTCCAGCCACTTGCGCGGCGAGGCAGCGCGGCAGAACCCCTCGAAGTTGCCGCGGGTATGCAGGCCCTGGCCGCCCCAGTTGGCGGCAGCCAGGAACGGCACGGTGATCTGGCCGAAGTCGGCGGAGCGGATCCGGTGGAACTCATCGTCGAGCGGGTGCTCACGGATCTGCTCGCCGAACGGCACGCGGCTGGCCGCCAGTTCGGCCTCGCTCAGCGTCTGCGGTCCGGCAACGGGCTCGCCGGTGCTGCGGCCGGTCAGCCCGCGCTCGCCGACTCCGTGCTGGACGGACAGGACCTGCTTGCGGTACCAGTTCTCCCAGAACGTGCAGAGGATGCCGCCGTGGTGCGTGCCATCCCGGTAGAAGTCTGACGCGCCTTCCCAGATGCACATCGCAGCGAGATGGGGCGGCTGGAGAGAGGCGACGTGCCAGGCGTTCATCGCGTAATAGGAGATCCCGTTCAGGCCGACTTTCCCGGTGCTCCACGGCTGCGCCGCCGCCCACTCGATGCACTCGTAGAGGTCGCGAGTTTCCCGTGCCGAGTAGGGATCGAGCAGGCCCGGTGACCGGCCGGCGCCGCGGGAATCCACCCGCACGCAGGCGTAGCCGTCCGGGACCCACTTCTCCGGGTCGGCAACCTCCCAGTTCTGGTAGTCGCCGCTCGATCCGCGCGTCACGTCGGGGTGCGCGCTGACCATGAGCTGCCACTGGTCGGGGTAGCCGTCCTGGAAGGCCAGTCCCTTGGCATAGGGCCCGTAGCTGAGCAGCACGGGCCACTCGCCTGGCCCCGACGGCCGGAACACGTCGGCTCGCAGCACGTTGCCGTCGTCCATGGTCACCGGGACGTCCCGCTCGACCTGCATCACCTCGCCGGCCAGCCGGACCTGCGCGACGCCGCCGGGCCTGGCCGGGTCCGCTGTCATCTGCCTTCTCCCTTGCGTCAGGCCGGAAGGCCGAGGCCGAACAGCCGGCTGGCGTTGCGCCCGGCTATGTCAGCCAGGTCCGCTTCGCTGAGGCCGGCGCCGGCCGCCTGCTCCCGAACCGGTCCTGCGGCCATATCGAACGGGAAGTCGGTGCCGAAGAGCACCCGGTCAGGCCCGGCCATGCTGACCAGGAACGCAAGCGCGGCGGGCGCGTGAGTGACCGAGTCGTACCAGAACCTGCGCAGGTACTGAGAGGGCGGCCGGAGGCAGCCGCGCGATTCGGGGCGCACCCGGTGGCCGTGGTCCAGCCGGCCGATCTGGTACGGGAGGTAGCCGCCGCCGTGCATCAGGACCAGGCGCAGGGCGGGCAGTTCGTCCAGCAGCCCGCTGAAGATCAGGCGAGCCGCCCCCACGGTGGTGGCCAGCGGGTTGCCGACCAGGTTCGTCAGGTAGAAGTCCGCCAGTCCCGGTCGCTGTCCCACGTAGTAGGGATGCAGGATCAGCGGGACCCCGAGTCCGGCCGCCGCGGCGAGCACCGGGCGCACCGCGGGATCGTCGAGCGGAGTGTCCCCGACGTCCGGGCCGATCTCGGCCCCGCGCATGCCCAGGCTGGTCACTGCGCGGGTCAGCTCCGCGACCGCGGCAGCGGGCGCCTGCATCGGCAGCGTCGCGAGCGCGATCAGGCGGCCGCCCGAGCCTGCCGCCATCGCGGCGATGACGTCGTTGGCTGCCCGGCAGAATTCGACGGTTTCCGCGCTGGGTGCCCAGTACATGAACAGCGTCGGGGCTATCGAGATCAGCGCATGACTGATGCCGCGCTCGTCCATCGACTGCAGCCGTGCGGCGACGTCGAAATAGGCGGCCGGAACCGGGTAACGGAAGCCCTGCCGGTGCACGAGCCAGTCCTGCCCGCCCTGGTGGTCTACCGTCAGCCCGTCGAAGCCGGACCCGCGCCGGGCGTCGGCAAGCACTTGCACAGGCACGACGTGCGTGTGCACGTCAACGGTCAGCCTCATCCGGCCGCCAGGCCAGCCTGCTGCCGGATGATCGCGTGAACGCAGGCCGTGTCCTCGTCCCCGCGGCCCTGCGCGAGAGCGGCCTGGTAGACCGCTGTCGCGAGGGTGAACAGCGGCACCGGGGAGCCGGCCTGGCGCGCGAAGGCGGTAATCAGGTCGATGTCCTTGGCAAACAGGCTGGTGCGCATGCCCGGTCCGGCATAGCACCGGGCGGCCATCGCCGGGCCCCGGACCTGGAGCATCCTGGAACTGCCCGCACCATCACCGACCGCGGTCAGCACGATCTGCGGATCCAGGCCGGCGGCCTCGGCCAGCACCAGGGCCTCCGCCGCCGCGACGTTGTGGACCGTCACCAGGAGGTTGGCGATCATCTTGATCTTGGTGCCGTTGCCGAATTCGCCGACGTCATGCTGGCTGCGGGTGATCGCGCGCAACATTTCCGCCGCCTTGTCCTTGCCTGGCTGCGCGCCGCTGAGATAAGCCACCAGGTCCCCGCTCCGTGCCTGCGCGCCGGTACCGCTGAGCGTGCAGTCCAGCAGGTACGCACCGCGGTCCGCGAGCGCCCGGCGGGCCTCCTCCTTGACCTCCAGCGGCAGCGTGCTGGTCTCGATCACGGTCATGCCGGGCGCGGCGGCGGCGGCGAGACCGGCCGGGCCCAGCGTGACGTCCAGCAATGCCTGGCCGTTCGGCAGCGAGGTCACCACGAGGCCGGCCATCGCGGCCAGTTCGGCCGGACTGCTGACGCAGGCGCCGCCGCTGGCGCGGTGGGCGTCCAGGCGGGCCGGGTCGATGTCGTAGCCGGGCACTGTCCAGCCGGCGGCCAGCAGGTGGCCGCTCATGGCCGAGCCCATCACGCCGAGGCCGGCGAAGCCCGCCACCCCGGTCGCTCTGGCCGCTTCCGCCACTCTCGCCTCCACAAGCGTGATGAGACCACCTGAACACTTCATAGCACCGGAAGTGCTCACAGTGAAACAATTGCCCGATGCGGGCAGCAGTCATCGAGGGTCCCGGCTGTGTGGTGGTCAGGGATGTCCCGGCAGTGCGGGCAGCCGACGGCCGGGCCCTGGTGCGGGTGAGCCAGGCCGGAGTCTGCGGCACGGATCTCAAGATCGCCGCAGGCGACATCCCAGTCGTCGCGCCGGTGGTTCTCGGCCACGAGATGACGGGCCGGGTCGAGATCCCCGGCCGGGCCGGCGCACTGGCGCCAGGCACCGCCGTGCTGCTCAACCCGTCGCCCTTCTGCGGCCGCTGCTCCCGCTGCCGCCGCGACCTGCCGCACCTGTGCCGGCATGGCCGCCTGCTCGGCCGTGACGCCGACGGCTGCTTCGCCGAGTACATCGCCGCCGACGATGCGCTGCTGCATCCGATTCCGGACTCGGTCACGCGCGATGAGGGTGCGCTGCTCCAGGTGCTTTCGACCTGCATTCACGCGCAGTCCGCGATCCGGGCGTGGCCGGAAGACGTCGCGGTGGTGATCGGTCTCGGCGTAGCCGGCCTGCTGCACCTGCAGCTACTGCGGGAACGGGGCGTGCGCAGCATCATCGCTGTCACCAGGTCTGCCGCCAAGCACGAGCTAGCCCGGCGGTTCGGCGCCAGCGCGGTGGTCGCGCCCGATGAGGCGGACGAGGCGGTCGCGGACGTGACGGCTGGCCGGGGCGCGGACATCGCCCTCGAATGCGCTGGGTCGGCGGCCACGCTCGCGCAGGCGTTCCGCCTGGCCGGCGCTGGCGCGCAGGTGATGCTGTTCGGAATCATCACCGGAATCGCCGATACCCGCCCGTACGAGTGGTATTACAAGGAACTGACGATCAAGAGCCCGCGGGCAGCCCGGCCGCGTGACTACGACAGCGCCATCGCGCTGTGCGCCCAGCGGAGACTGGACCTCGCGCCCCTGGTTACCAGCCGCTTCCCGCTCAGCCGGCTGCCGGAGGCCTTCGCCGCCTGCGCCGATCCCGGCCAGCTGAAGGTCGTTCTGGACATCGCGGACGCTGGCGCCGCATAGCAGGCGCCGGTGCTGGCGGTGCGGCCTTCGGTGACTGGCTGAGCCAGGCCGCGCGGCCGGGTATCGATCGGCCGCGAGGGCGTGAGTGCCGGATGCGCGATGAGCTCGAAGCCGGCCGGCTGGCAGGCGGCTGGGTGCAGACCGTCGGCACGATCGGCAACTTCGAGCGGATGGGCGAGCCGGTTGCCTACCCGATTCGGGGAGCACACGGCGGCGGACATACCGCTGCACTTCGAAGCCTGAAGCGTTCGCCGCGAATGGAGCGGCCACGGCGATGATCCCGATGAATTCGGCGAGCTCCAGCCAGAGATGCGCGCCTGGCTGCTGGCCGGCCAGCAGGGCGCGGATCGCGCCGAATCGCCTGCGTGACGGGCTGGCGGCTGCGCCCCAGCAGACGACGTCGGCTACGGAGCGGTCGCTGCCGCCGTTGGTGACCTCCCCGGCGTAGCTCAGCTACCGCGCCTGCCTCCCGTCGCCCTGCATCACGGGCCCGCCTTCGTCAGCTCTCAACCGCCTGCGGCGTCCAGGGATTGATGATCTCGATGCCGGTGCCATCGAAGTCGAGCATGTTGCGAGTGGCAAGTGCCGCGTCGCGGGCGCGGCAGACGGCGGCGATAAGAGCGTCGAAACCAGCGATCGGCTTCCCGGCCCGCTCGCGGGTACTGGCGATGATCGCGTACTGCTCAGCGGCTGCGGCATCGACCGGCAGGATCTGCTCATCGAAGACCCTGAAGGTGTCGTTCGCAGTGTCTAGCAGGACCTGCTTCCGGCGGCCCGCAGGGAGCCTGGCGATGCCGAAGCGGATCTCGGCGAGCGTGATCGAGGTCATTCGCAGTTCGCGACGGTCCCGTCGGCGCACCCAGTCAGCAACCTGCGACGCCGGCTCCGGGCGCATCAGTTCGGAAACAACGTTGGTGTCAAGGATGATCATGCCGAGAAATCCGCGGCGCGGGCCGGCTCCGTGCGCTCAGGCAGTTCAAGCTCTACCCCGCCCAGTGCACCGAACCGATCAAGTACCGCTGTGAACAGCCCGGCAGAATCAGCGGGCTCCCGTACGGCATCCGTAAGAATCGCCCGCACTTCCGCCTCCATCGACCGGCCGTGACTTGCCGCGCGGGACTGCAGCCGCCGCTTGACGCTCTCATCAAGATCCCGGATGCTGAGGGCCGCCATTGAAACCACCCCCTGCTTGCAATGCTAGCACGCACCGCTTGCAATGTCGCAGCGCTGGCACACGCGGGCCGGGATGCGACACATGGAGATCTCCTCCCGCACTCCGGCGCTCGGTCACGATCAGTCGCTGTCCTTAGCGGCAGCCAGGGGCGACCGTGCTCCGCTAGCATGCCCGAGTCGCCGGCGCACCGGCGCCGGGCGCACGGGACGAAGGGCGGTCGATGGGCGCGAACCCGATCTGGGGCGACGACTGGCCGCAGGTGCGCCAGGGCTGGCTGCTCGACTGCGAGGTGGCGCACTGCAATCACGGGTCCTTCGGCGCCGTCCCGGCGCGCGTGCTCGACGCCCAGGACAAGATCCGCCGGCAGATGGCGGTCAACCCGATGCGGTGGTTCGTCCGCGAACTGCCGGGTCTCGTGACCGCGGCTCGCGCCGAGGTGGCCGGCTTCCTTGGTGCCGATGCTGATGACCTCGCGTTCGTCAGCAACGTCAGCGCCGGCGTCTCGGCCATCGCGCAGTCGCTGCCGCTTGGTCCTGGCGACGAGGTGCTGTCCAGCGATCACGCCTACGGAGCAGTGTCCTACGCCCTCGACCGGCTCTGCGCGCGCACCGGCGCGCGCAGGGTTATCGCCAGCGTTCCTTACCACAGCAGCGACGAGGAGGTAGTGGCCGCCTTCGCCGGGCACTGCACGGAGCGGACCCGCTTGGTGGTCGTCGACCAGGTGACGTCGGCGACCGCCCGCCGGTTCCCGGTCGAGGACGTTGCCAGGCTGGCGCATCGGGCCGGCGCGCTGGTGCTGGTGGACGGGGCGCACGCGCCGGGAATGCTCGCACTCGACGTGCCCGGGCTCGGGGCCGATTTCTGGGTGGGCAACTTGCACAAGTGGGCCTGCGCGCCAGCCGGAAGCGGCGCGCTCTGGGTCGCCCCGCATTGCCAGGACCAGATCCGTTCGCTGGTGGTGTCCTGGGGCGAGCCCGACGGCTATCCGGCTTCCTTTGACGTGGTGGGCACCGACGACCTGTCCGCGTGGCTGGCGACGCCGGAGGCGCTGCGCGCGCTCGGGGCACTCGGCTGGGACCGGGTGCGTGCTCACAACGAAGCGCTGGCCGGCTGGGCGCAGTCGAGGGTGGCGGAGATTCTGGTCGTGCCGCCGGGCGACCTGCGGCACGACCAGAATCTCAGCATGACTCTCGTGCGGCTGCCGCCCGGCAGCATCGGCAGCCGCGAGCAGGCCAGGAAGTTTCAGGATCTGCTGGCAGAACGCGGGGTGGAAGCGGCCGTCGGGTACTGGAACGGCCGCGGCTCGATCCGCCTCTCGGCGCAGGTCTACAACCAGCCGGCCGACTACGAACGGCTCGCGGCCGGCGCGCGAGACCTGCTGGCCCGGTAGACCCGCGTCCCGGTGGTGGCGGCGACACGGCAGAATGCCGGGATGCAGATGTTCCGGCCCGAACCCGCGGCGGGCCGGGTCTATGCGGCCCGGCGGATCGTTCGCAGCACCGATGTCCTGCCGACCGGACGGCTCAGGCTTGATGCGCTCGCCCGGTACCTGCAACTGGCCGCCGAGGATGACCTCGCCGATTCCGGCCTGACCGAGCCGGTCATCTGGCTTGTCCGGCGCTGCGAGCTCCGGGTTCGCTCGCTGCCGGCCATGGGGGAGCGGCTGACCATCGCGACCTTCTGCTCCGGAGTCGGGCCGCGCTGGGCCGAGCGGACCACGACGCTGTCGGGCGCACGCGGAGCGCCGGTCGTGCAGGCGAACGCTGTCTGGGCCGCGGTCGGAGCGGCCGACGGCCGCCCGGTGCCGCTGTCGCCTGAGTTCTGCCGCGTCTATGGCGAATCGGCAGGTGGTCGCCCGGCGTCGGCGCGCCTTCGCCATCCGCGTCCCGGTACTGCCCGTTCCGGCGGGAACGGGCACGCACCCGCAACTGCCGCTGGCGCGGCGGACCGGCGACCGCGGGACTGGCCGCTGCGCGCCGCCGACTTCGACACCGCCGGGCACGTCAACAACGCCGTGCACTGGGCCGCTGTCGAGGACGAGCTCGCGGCAGCAGGCGACTGGGTGCCGTCGCTAGCCGAGATCGAGTACCACCGGGCGATCCTGCCCGGCTGCACGCCCGAGCTGGTCACCGACCGGCGCGCGGGCGAGACTCTGCTCTGGCTGCAGGCCGCCGGACGCGTGCTGGCATCGGCGAGGCTGGCCCGGTAACGCCGGATTACCGGACTTTCACGGGAGGCGCGTGATGGACGACGAGCTTGACGAACTGCGCGCGGCCGCGCCTGAGGCCCGCGTCGTCTGTGATGCCGCGGCGATGGAGTCCTACCGGCGGGATCAGACACCGGTCGTGACACCGGGCCGGCCGCGCTGCGTGCTGCTGGCCAGCAGCACGCAGGACGTCATGGCCGCGCTTGCCTGGGCACAGCGGCACCGGGTGCCGGTCGTGCCCCGCGGCGGCGGCACGAGCCTGGCAGGCGGCGCGACCGCAGTCGACGGCTGCCTGGTGCTGTCGACGGCCCGCATGGCCGGGATCCTCGAGATCGACGCGGCGAACGAGCTGGCAGTAGCGCAGGCCGGCGTCGTCACGGCCGACCTGGACCGGGCGGCGGCGGAGCACGGGCTGATGTACGCACCCGACCCGTCCAGCCACGAGATCGCCACGATCGGCGGCAACCTCGCCACGAACGCTGGCGGCCTGCGGTGCGTCAAGTACGGCGTCACCCGCGATAGCGTGCTTGGCCTGGAGGTCGTGCTGCCCGGCGGCCGCCTGCTGCGGACCGGGCGGCGGACCGTGAAAGGCGTCGCGGGCTACGACCTGACCGGGCTGTTCACCGGATCGGAGGGGACGCTCGGCGTGATCACCTCGGCGACGCTCCGGCTGCGCCCGCGGCCGGCCAGGTACCCGGTCACGATGGCGGCCGGATTTGCCAGCTTCGCCGCCGGCGCGCAGGCGGTGACGTCCATCCTGGCAGCCGGGATCAGGCCGAGCATGCTCGAGCTGATGGACTCGGCCACGCTGCGAGCGATCGACCAGTGGAAGCGCACCGGCTTCGGCGCCGGCGTGCACGCACTGCTGATCGCCCAGGACGACAGCGAATCGGCCGATCGCGGTGCCGAGCTGATGCGCCAGGCGTGCCTGGCGGCGGGGGCGTCAACGGCAGAGGTGTCGGCATCCGAGGGCGAGTCACGACAGTTGCTGGAACTGCGCCGGCTGTCCTACCCGGCGATCGAGCGGCTCGGCGTGGCGCTCGTCGAGGACGTGTGCGTGCCGCGGACCAGGCTGCCCGAGATGGTGGCGCGGATCGAGCAGGCTGCCGCCCGGCACGACGTCTACATCGCCACGGTGGCGCACGCTGGCGATGGCAACCTGCATCCGGTCTTCGTCTTCGACCGGGGGCTGCCCGAGGCACCGCCTGCCGTCTGGGCGGCGGCGGACGAGGTCTTCCGGGCGGCGCTGGAGCTGGGCGGGACGCTCACCGGCGAGCACGGCGTCGGGATGATCAAGCGCCGCTGGCTGGCCGACGAACTCGGCGCGGAGTCGATGGCAGTACATCAGGCGATCAAGGACGCACTGGACCCGGACGGCATCATGAACCCGGGCAAGGTCCTGTGAGGCCGGCATCCGGGCCGCGGCGCGAATGCTGACGGGATAATGACTGAGCCTGGCGGCTCCGGCATTTTGTCAGCCCGAGCCAGGAACCCGGCCGCCCGGCGCGAGCGGCATCGAGCGCAACCGCCGTCCGCAGGCCCGGAAGATCGCGTTCGCGATCGCCGGCGCGACGGCGATGATCGGTGCCTCGCCGCCGCCGGCCGATGGCTGGTCGGGCCGGTCGAGCAGGACAACCTTGAGGTCAGCGGGCACGTCGCCAAGCCGGGGGACGCGGTAGTCGGACATCGACCCGTTGAGTATGCGTCCGGCCGCGAAGTCAATCTGCTCGAATAGCGCCGGTCCGAGGCCCATTGCCAGCGCGCCCTCGACCTGGTTGAGCAACCCGTCCGGATGCACGATCGCTCCGCAGTCGACTGCGGCGACGAGCCGGAGAACGCTGAGCGCCCGGTCCGGGCCCACGGCCACCTTCGCGGCTGTGGCGACCCGGCCGTCCTTCTCCCTCCCCAGCGCGATGCCCAGTCCGGTACCCGGCGGCTGCGGCTCGTCCCAGCCGATCTCTGTCGCTGCCGCGCTGAGCACGGCAGCCAGCCGCTCGTCGCCGAGGTGGCGCAGCCGGAACGCGACCGGGTCGGCGCCGGCGGCAGCGGCGAGATCGTCGATGTGCGATTCGCGGGCGAAGTTGTTCGCGGTCGCAGCGAGCGCCCGGTAGGAGCCCTGGCTCAGCGGCGACCGGGCCGGCTGATAGCTGTGCCGCTGATGCGGCACCCGGTACGGGCTGATCAGCCCGGCCGAGCCGGAGTTGATGTTCGCGAACGACCAGGCCGTCAGCGTGCCCGCCGCGTCCATCGCAGCGGTGACGTCGATCACCGCTGCGGGCCGCAGGTAGCCCGCGGTGAACTCGTCGCGCCGGCTCCACTGCACCCGTACCGGGCGCCCGGCGGCCCTGGCCAGCCGCGCCGCCTCCAGCGCCACCGCAGAGCCGTGCTTGCCGCCGAACCCGCCGCCAAAATCAGGCACTATGACGTGCACCCGGGCCGGGTCGGTGCGCAGCGCCTCGGCGAGCTCACGGCGGGCCCGGAACGGGGCCGACGTGGCCGCCCAGACGGTCAGCTCGCCGCCGTCCCAGCGGGCCAGCGCGGCGCGCGGCTCGAGCGGCACGTGAGCGACGTACGCGGTCCGGTATGTCGCGGCCAGCCGCACGGCGCCGGCCTGCAGGGCCCGGTCGGGGTCGCCCTCCTCGTCGCTGACGGCGCCGAACCAGCCCTCACCCTCGACTGGATTCGCGCGCAGATGGGCCTCGAGTTCGGCCGGCCCGGGCCCGGCCGGCTCCGCCCAGTCGGCTTCGATCGCGGCGAGGGCAGCCCGTGCGGTGTCCGGGTCGGCCGCCGCGACACCGGTGAAGTCGTCCTCGGCGACCACCAGGACGCCGGGCATCGCGGCTGCCGCTGAGGTGTCCGCCCGCCGCAGCGTGGCGCCGGCGGCCGGCGGGCGGAGCGCCAGCCCGTGCAGCATCCCGGCCAGCCGCAGGTCCGACGGGAACAGCTTGCGGCCGGTGACGACGTCCGCGCCGCCAGCGGCACGGGCCGGGCGGCCCGCGCTCCGGTGCCACTGCGCAGCCGGCGTGACCGGAGCGTCCGAGGGCACCCGCTCCACCCGGTGCTGGCCGGCCACCAGCTCGCCGTAGCTGGCGGACGGCGCGCCGTCGGGCCCGGCAATCCAGCCGTCGGCGGCGGTCAGGTCAGCGGCGGGGATCCTGAACCGGTCCGCTGCCGTCTGCCGCAGCACGCGCAGCGCGGCCGCGGCGGCGGCCCGCAGCGGCGGTGCCGCATGGGGCACCGACCGGCTGCCGAACGTGCCCAGGTCGAACGGCGAGATGTCGGTGTCGGCCATCACCAGCCGGACCGAGCCGGCCGGCACCGCCAGTTCCTCGGCCACCAGCAGCGACAGCGCGGTCCTGGTGCCCTGACCTTCCTCGACCTTCCCGGTGAAGGCGGTGATGGCGCCGTCGGCCCCGACGTGCACCCACGCGTCGTCGGGATCGGCCGCGTCGTCGGCGACCACTGTCAGCAGGCCTTCGTGCATGGCCCCGGCAAAGGAGTCCGGTTCATCGCGGCTGAGGTCCAGCGGCCGGCCAGGCGCCAGGCGCCCCTGTGCCGCAACGGCGGGTGCGGGCACGGCTTCGAGCAGTTCCGGATGGTCCATGAGCTCGGCGGCGCGGTGCACCGCACGCCGGATCCGCGGGTAGGCACAGCAGCGGCAGACGTGGCCGGCCAGCTCGGCGCCGATCCGCGCGTCGCCGGGATGCGGGTTCCTGGCCAGCAGCGCCGCGACTCCGGTCAGCCAGCCGGGCGTGCAGTAGCCGCACTGCATGGCGCCGACCTCAAGCCAGGCCTGCTGTACCGGGTGCAGGACGCCGTCCTGCGCCAGTCCTTCGACCGTGGTGATCCGCTGGCCGGCCGCGCTGGCCGCGTCGAGCTGGCAGGCCTGCACGGCGCGACTGCCGATCAGGACAGTGCATGCCCCGCAGGCACCCTCTCCGCAGCCCAGCTTCGGCCCGGTGATGCGCAGGTCGTCTCTCAGCCAGTCGAGCAGGCTCTGGCCGGGCGCAAGCTCCGCGGTGTGCTCGGTTCCGTTGACATAAATGGTCACGGCCACGTCACCGACCTTAGCCGGTCCGCCGGCGGCTAGTGCGCGAGCCAGCCAGCGTCGAGCGTCAGCGCGCTGCCCGACATTGCCCACGCGGCCGGCCTGCACAGGTACGCGACCGCGTCGGCCACCTCGGCCGGCTCGATGAGCTTGCGGACAGCGTTGGGCGCCAGCAGGACGCGTTCGAGTACCTCGGCCTCGCCGATGCCGTGCGCCCGGGCCTGATCGGAGATCTGGGCCTCCACCAGCGGCGTGCGGACGTAGGACGGGCAGATCGCGTGCGCCGTCACGGCCGGGTTCCTGGCTGCTGCCTCAAGGGCGACGACCTTGGTCAGCCCGAGCAGCGCGTGCTTGGCCGTCACATAGGCCGACTTGAATGGCGAGGCGACCAGCCCGTGCACCGATGAGATATTGATGACCCGTCCCCAGCCGGCCTCGTACATACCGGGCAGGACCGCCCTGGTCAGCAGGAACGGAGCGGTGATCATGACGCTGAGCAGCAGGTCCCAGCGTTCGTCCGGAAACGACTCGATCGGGCTGACATGCTGCAGGCCCGCGTTGTTGACCAGGATGTCGACTTCTCCGGCGCAGCGCACTAGTTCCGCGACGGCGCCGCGGTCGGCGAGGTCCGCCTGGCATGCTCGCGCGCTGCCCGCCCGGCTGCTGCCAGCCCGAAGGTCGAGATCCTGGCCGATCAGCGTGGCAACGTCGATCCTGGCGATGTCGGTCATGATGACCTCACAGCCGGCCCCCACAAGCCGGCGCGCCACGGCCAGCCCGATGCCGGATGCTGCCCCGGTGACCAGCGCACGCTTGCCGGCCAGCGAATCGTCGTCGGTCATTGCCGGTCTCCCAGGTCTGTTCGGGCTGTGCCCATTGCGAGGTGCTCGTGCAGCTCGGGGCTGCCTGCCAGGTCGCGCGCCGCGGCCTCGAACCGTATCCGGCCCTTGGCGAGCAGGTAGCCGCGATCGATCACCGCCATGGTGAAGCGGACATTCTGCTCGGCGATCAGCACCGACATGCCCTCGTGGCGCAGCGTCGTGATCCACTGCGACATTTCTGCGACGACGGCCGGGGCCAGCCCCTCGCTCGGCTCGTCCAGCAGCAGGATCCGCGGGTTCCGCAGCAGTGCCTGGCCAAGCTTGAGCATCTGCTGCTCGCCCCCGCTGAGCAGCCCGGCGCGGCGGTCAGCCAGCTCGACCAGCTTGGGGAAGATACTGTGCACCCGGTCGATGGTCCAGGGATTGCCAGGTTCGGCCGAGGGACTGCCGTCAGCGGAGCCGCCTTGACGCCAGGCTCGCGCCCGGCTGCCCCGCTGCCGCCCGGCCGCGAGGCTCAGGCACTGCCCGGTTGTCAGTGCGGCGAACACGCGGCGTCCGCTGGGCACATAGCCGACCCCAGCGCGGGCAACCCGGTGCGCCGGCAGCCTGGACAACTCTGTGCCGTCGAGCGTGATGTGGCCGGGAGCCGCCCGGTTCAGGCTCATGATCGTGCGCATGGTCGTGGTCTTGCCGGCCCCGTTCCGGCCGAACAGGGCCACCACCTCGCCGGCGCCCACAGTCAGCGAGACACCCTGAAGGATGTGCGCATCCCCGTAGTAAGCGTGCACGTTGTCGAGCGTGAGCATCTAGCCGCCCTCCCCTAGGTAAACGGTGGCGACCCGATGGTCTGCCCGCACGGCGGCGGGGCTTCCGGAGGCGATGACGCGGCCCTGGTGCAGCACCGTGACTGTGTCGGACACCCCGAACACGACGTCTACGTCGTGTTCGGACAGCACGACCGTCAGGCCTTCCGCGTGCACCAGGCCGGATACCAGCTGCACCACTCGTTCGGTCTCCGGCGGCGACATGCCCGCCGTCGGCTCATCCATCAGGAGCAGCCGTGGCCGGGTGGCCAGCGCGAGCGCTATCTCCAGTGCCCGCTGGTCACCGTGGCTGAGTGCGCCGGACTGCGCCAGCGCGAAGTCGGCCAGTCCGACCCGGTCCAGCAGGCCGAGTGCATCGTTGCGGTGGGCGGTAGCGGCCCGACCCCACAGTCGGCCTGCGTGGCCCGCCGTGGCGAGCATCGCGAGCTGAACCGACTCAAGCGGCGTCAGTTGCCGGAACAGCGAGGTGATCTGGAAAGTCTGGGTCATTCCGCGGCGCGCGATAACGTGCGGCCGGCGGCCGCCGATGTCGGTGCCGTCGAGCAGGACGCGGCCGGCGGTCGGTCTCACCTCGCCGGTAAGCAGCCGGAAGAGTGTCGTCTTGCCGGCTCCGTTAGGCCCGATGAGGGCGTGCACGGTGGCGGCACGGACCGACAGGTCAACGCCGCCCACCGCGGCGAAGCCACCGTAAACCTTGCTCAGGCCATGAGCTTCCAGCAGTGGCGGTGGCGTCGTCAGCGCGGTCATGCACGGCCCCCGGTGCGCGCACGGAGCCGCCTGACGGCGCGTCCGGCATCGGCGCCGATCCCGGCCAGGCCCGAGGGCTTGAACAGCACGATGACGAGCAACAGCAGGCCCAGCACGAGCTGCCAGTCGGTGATGTGCTGGGTCAGGTACGACTGCGCGTAGAAGTAAACGATCGCGCCGGCCACCGGGCCGAGAAAGGTGTGCATCCCGCCAAGCACCGCCATGAAGATCGGCTCGCCGGAGTTGGTCCAGCTCAGCAGATCGGGCGAGGCCGACTGACTGTAGATGGCGAACAGGAAGCCGGCGATGGCGCAGCCGACCGATGAGATGACGAACGCCGCGAGTTGGTGACGGTAGACGTTCACGCCGAGCGCCTCGGCGCGCTCCCGGTTATCCCTGATGGCCTTCAGCGTCAGGCCGAACGGCGACCTCACGACCGCGTAGCAGCCGAGCGTGACCACGACCACGACGACGAGAGTGAAGTAGTAGCCGCCTTGCGGCTCGGCCAGCCAGGTCGGCACCATGGCGCCGAAGATGCCGGTTGCGCCGTTGGTGATTGCCGTCTGGTTGTCCGCGATGACGAAGAACAGCTGGGTGAAGGCGAGCGTCAGCAAGGCGAAATACAGCCGCCTGGTGCGCAGGCTGATGACTCCGACGATGACGGCTGCTACGGCCGCAGCCGCGATCCCGGCCAGCCCGCCGAGCCAGAATGGCAGCTTCCAGTGCAGCCACCCGATGGCGATTCCGTAAGCGCCGATGCCGTAGAACGCCGCCTGGGCGAAGGACACCAGGCCGCCATAACCAAGCAGCAGGTTAGTCGCGACGGCGAAGAGCACGAGCCCGAGTGCTTCCTGGAGGTTAGCGAGCGCCGCCGGGGACCAGACCACCCCGGCAAGCGCCAGCAAGCCCATCACGACCACGCATGCGACAGTGCCTGCCGTGGTGCGCGCAGGCGGCCGGGCCAGGTGGACCTGGTCGTGCTCTGCGGAGCTGGCAAGCGAGTCAGTGTGCATGTCAACGCTCCGGGACGCCGAGCAGGCCCCAGGGCCTGATGGCGAGTACGACGATCATGGTGAGGTAGATGAGGCTGGCGGCCCAGGACGCGAAGAACTCCGCGCCCAGCGTCTGCGCGAGCCCGATGAGCAGCGCCCCGAGCGCGGCGCCGGCCACCGAGCCAAGGCCGCCGATCGTGACGACGATGAAGACCGAGACGATGATGCTGACATCCATGCCGGGTGCGATGGACTGCATCGGCGCGATCAGCGCGCCGCCGAGGCCGGCCAGGAAGGCGCCGATGACGAACACGCCGGTACGAAGCCGGGCCAGGTCGGTGCCGCCGGTCGCGACGGACTCGGGATCCTGCACCGCCGCGCGTAGCAACCAGCCGAACCGGGTTCTTGCCAGCATCAGCCACAGCGCGAGGCCGACTGCCGCGCCAACGCCGATCACGAACAACTGGTAGCGCGGCACCTGAACGCCAGCGATGGAGACCCCGCTGGCCAGCACCGCGGGCGGATTAACCGTACGGTAGCCGGCGCCCCAGATCCGCTGGCCGATGTCAGCGAAGATCAGCAGGACCGCGTAGGTGGCTAGCAGCTGGGTCAGGTGCTCGGCGTCATACAGCCGGCGGATGACGGTGACTTCCACGGTCAGCCCGGCGACGGCGGCCACCACTGCGCCAGCCAGCAGCGCCAGCCAGAACCGCCAGCCGGCGCCCACCCCGAGGACGGTAGTGACCGCGAAGGCGCCGTACATGTAAAAGCTGCCGTGCGCCATGTTGATGATGCGCATCGCGCCGAAGACCAGCGTCAGGCCCGCGGCGACCACGAACAGGTTCGCCGCGGCTGACAAGGTGCCCGCGATGTCCAGTACCAGGGAATGCATGTGCGGTGTCTCCTCGCCGCGTGCGGCCGGGAGGCCGTGGCCCGCCCGGCCGCACGCACCAGCAGGGCTACTTCTGCATCGCCTTCATCTGCGCGCAACTCAGCCCGATCTTGCTGAACGGCGCGGCGAAGGCGCTGCCCGGGGTCCAGAGCGGGAAGCCCGTCAGGGAGCTGGGAGACGATGCGACCGTGCCCACGTACTCGGGTATCTCCGCCTGGTGATCACAAGCACGGATGGTGATGGTGCCGCGGATCGTCGGGATGGCGGCCCCGGCGATAGCGGCGGAAACCTTGCCGGCATCGAAGGTGCCCGCGTGCTTGACCCCGTAGGCCCACACCTGGACCGAGGTGTACGCCAGCACCGCCCAGGTGTCCGGCCACTGGTGGTACTTGGCGTGATACTCGGTCGCGAACGCGGTCACGCCCGGCTCGTTCATCGCGAACCACGGAGCCCGGTCGTAGGCAATGGAGCCAGCCGGAGCCTGGCTGCCGAGCGCGGCGAGCTCGGCAGTGTTGAGCATCGACAGCATCGTTGTCTTCTTGAAGAACCCGAACGGCGTTGCCTGCTTGACGAACGTCACAAGGTCGCCGCCGAACTGGGCGTTGTAGACGACACTCGGTTTCGCCGCGATCAGGGCCGACAGGTTAGGGCTGATGTTGGTGGCCTCCAAGGACGGCCATTGCTGAGAGACGATCTTGAACGGCACGTTGTAGTACTTCAGCGCCTGGATGAACCCGGCGACCGAGTCCTGGCCGAAGCTATAGTTCGGCGCGAACGTGCCCAGTGCGAGCGGCGTCTTGATCTTGCCCGCCTTCACCTCGCTGTCGAGGTACAGGGCTGCCGCGCGCGGTTCCATGTCGGTGTTCGGCACTACCTGGAACGCGTACGGGTTGAAGTTCGCGCCCATCAGCGAGATGTCGTTGGAGGTATGGAAGAAGATCGGCACCTTGTACTGGCCGGCTAGCTGTTCCTCGGCGGCCGCCACGGCGCTGGAGACGGGGCCGAACAGCGCCACGACATGATCCTGCAAGATCATGTTCTTCGCGTTCGCCGCCCCTGTCGCGGGCGTCGCGGCGTCGTCGGCGGAGACTACCTTGATCTTCTTGCCAAGCAGGCCGCCGTGCGAGTTGAGGTCGGCGACCGCCAATTCAACGCCCTGCAGGCCGCTCTCGCCAAGCTCGGCGATCGAGCCGGAGAGGGTGGTGGACTCGCCGACCGTGACGGTGCCGCCTGAGGACGCCGAGCCGGCGGACGAGTTCCCGCATGCGGCAATCAGCGTGCATGCGGCCGCTGCGGCGAGAGTGGCCAGCGCCCAGTGGCGTGGCCGGACAGGTTGACAGTGACTCATCGAGCTCTCCTTGACCAGTTGGTGCGATTAGCGGTGCCTTGCGCTGCACCAGGAGGCGACATGCGGTCAGGCGGTCAGGCGGTCAGGCGACAGAATAAACACGGATGAAACTGTATATAAGGGGCGTTACGTGGGCGCGCCTCACCGCGCTGTGGCGTGCTGCCGTGCTGCCGTGCTGTCAGCCAGTCCAGCGGGCAGGTAACGCCGTCGTGAGGTGATGCCGTGGCCGTCCCGGCGGCTCCGGGCCGAGCAGCCGCCGCAACCGGAGTGCGATGAGGACGCTGACTGCGCGATCCCCCTGGAGGCACGCCTGGGCCGGTGCCTTGCGGATGACCTGCAGCCGGTACTTCACGGTGCTCTGATGTATGCCGAGCCGGGCGGCCATCTCCTTCAGATGGCCCTGGCAGACGAGGAACGCTTCGAGGGTGTCTGCTCCCCAGGAGTGACGCAGGATCTCGGCAAGCGGCGCAAGCGTGCTGTCCATCAGCCGCCGCGACCTTGCGGGCTGGTCCAGCAGGGCAGATACCGGTCCGAGATCGAGATAGTCGTAGACCGCGGCCGGGCCCGCCCGCAGTATCCGGCCCAGCTCGACCGCCGCCGCGGCCTCGGCGTAGCTCTCCCTGGTCTCCGCGGGCGAGCTGGCGTCGCAGCCGAGTCCGATGGCCTCGATCGGCATTGTCTTGAGCAACCCGGCCAGTCGGCCGCGCAGCGCGTGCCGGCTGGCCGCCGGGCCGGCCGGCACGACGCCGATCACCCGGCGATGACGGATCGTCCAGAGCGCGACGTCAGCGGCGCGCTCCAGCATGGCCCCGGTTTCCTCGAGTTCTGCGAGGCTGGCCTCGCCAGGCGCCTCGGTGATGACGACTACGTGCCGGTCGTGCAATTCGGGGTAGGAGTCATGCTCGGTCGGCGTGGGCCCGGCCAGCACCACGCTGAGGAACTGGGACCGCCGGTGCTCTCGCTGCCTGGCGGCATCCTGCGCCTCGGTAAGGTACACGCTGGCCACCTCCGTCGCGAGCGTGTCGGCATAGTCCAGGGCCCACTCGGCGACCCGTCCGAGCACCCCCTGCATCTCCGGCTCGGTCCAGCCAGGCGTGGCCAGCAGCTCACGCCACATGACCCGGGTGCCCACCCGGTAGGCCCGCAGTAGCGACTGGAGGTCAATACCCTGGACGACCCGGCGGCTTGCACCCTGGCGGATCGGGGCAAGCTGGTCGTCGCTGATCGGGTTGCCGGTCGCCAGGATGGTAAGCCAGATCCGGACCAGGGCTGCCGATACCCACTTGATGTCCTCCTTGAGCACCGGGTCGGCGATAGCTGCGTACGCGGGGATCTCCGCCGCGTAAGTCTCGACCATCTTCTGGGCGATCAGGCTGGCATGGGCCATCTGCCCGGAGGCGATCTCGGCAAGGCGCGCTTGCACCTGGCCGGGCAGCTCGGTGTCCAGCCGGTCCCGTCCGCAGTGATAGAGGTGATCGCCAGGGAAGGTCACCGGACCGGCCCACTGCGCGGCCGAATCAAGGCCTTGGACCTGCTGGGTTGCCATCCACTTCACCCCTTCCCGAGCTGCCCGGAGGTGCGGTCGATTAACGAGTTTCAGTGAAGTGTAGAGATCTCCCGGTCATGGCAAAAGGGCTAGATTTAGCCCGGTTCCAGCCACAGATCCGTGATTTGCTGTCCTGATTGGACTAACACTCGCCCGGTCGCGCCTGCCGGGTGGCGGGCTAGCTTGTGCGTGATCGATCGAAGGAGAAATCATGCGACTGCTGGTCCTGTCGGCCGCGGACGTGCGGGCCGTTCTCAGCTTTGCGGAGTGCACGGCCGCAATGCGCGACGGGCTCATTGCGCTTGCCTCCGGCCGCGCCCGGCAGCCGCTGCGTACCGTCATCACCCCGGATGGCGCGGCTGGCCTGATGGCGCTGATGCCGTCCTACCTGACGGGGCAGGGCGGACAGCAGGCGGCGTACGGGCTGAAGGCCATCTGCATCACGCCCGCGAATCCGGCGGCCGGACTGGACACCCACCAGGGCGTGGTCGTGCTCTCCCATGGGGCCACCGGCGAGCCGCTGGCCTTGCTGAACGCATCAGTCGTCACCGAAATACGGACCGCCGCCGTCTCGGTATTCGCGACCGACCTGCTGGCCCGCCCGGACGCCGGCCAGCTTGCCGTCATCGGCACCGGCGTTCAGGCGCGGGCGCACATCCTGGCGCTGGACGGAGCGCGCGAGCTCGGCCAGATCCGGGTGGCGGGCCGGACCGCGGCCAGTGCCGGGCAGTTTGCCGCCAGCCTCGACGGGCTGACTGCCGCGCCGGTTACGGCCTGCGCGTCGGCGCGGGAGGCGGTAGCCGGAGCTGGCATTATCGTGACCGCGACCAGCTCGGCGGGGCCAGTCCTGGACCGGGACTGGATCGCGCCGGGAAGCCATATCAACGCGGTCGGCGCGTGCCGGCCGCATCAGCGCGAGCTGGACACCGCCACAGTAGCGGCGGGAGTGCTGTTCGCCGATCGCAGGGACGGCTTGCTCACCGAGTCAGGTGACTACCTGCTGGCCGCGGCCGAGGGCGAGGTCACCCCCGCCTGGGTCCGGGGTGAGCTCGGCGAGCTGTTGCTGGGCACTGCGGCCGGCCGGGCGAGCGCGGACGAGATCACCATCTTCGAGTCGCTCGGCCTCGCCATCGAGGACCTGGCCGCGGCCCGCCGCGCCTACTTGCTGGCGGTCGAGAACGGCGCTGGCAGCTGGATCGACTTCTGATCGCCAGCCGTGCGGGCGTGCGTTGCGAACTATGGCGCTAAGCGGGGCCCCGATCGGGAACCCGCGCTCTTTCGGGCTTCTGGCCGGCAACGGGAACCGGCCGGTCTCGCGCCGCGTCCGAATGGCAGCACCCCGCGGAGCAGGAGTCCATTCATGACCATCAGCCCATCGCCCAGGTATCTCGCAGCGGCAACCGGCGTGGCGGCTGCGGCGCTGCTCATCGGCGCGTTCGCCGTCGGAACTCAGGAGGGCGGGACAGGCACCTCAGCGGCCAGCGCCGCCACCCTGGCCGCAGCCGCGCCCTCGGGTCGGATCACGGTGACCGGCAACGGCACCGTGACCGGCGTCCCGAACCAGCTGATCCTGTCCATGAGCGTCCAGACCAGCAGTTACGACGTCACCTCAGCGCTGGACCAGGCCAACCAGGACGTGCGCGAGGTGTCGACGGCGCTGCGCCATCGCGGCGTCGCCGCCCGGGACATCCAGACATCCGACCTGAACATCTCGCCCAGCTACAACAACAACGGCGTGGTCACGAGCTACGGCGTCAGCGAGTCGCTGACCGCCACGCTCGATGACCTGACGGCCGCGGGCGCGCAGATCGGCGCTGCGGTGCGGGCCGGCGGGAACGCGGTCACCGTGGACAGCGTGGCGCTCAACCTGACCAGCACCGGCCCGCTGATGGCCGCAGCCAGGGCTCGTGCCGTGGCGAACGCGCACGCCCAGGCGGAGCAGTTTGCCCGCGCGCTGGGCGAGCCGCTCGGGCCGGTCATCAGCGTCATCCCGGTCCAGCAGCCGGAGACGGCGCCGGTCCCGTTCGGCGCCCTCAACGCCACCAACGGCAGGGCCGCTGTCCCGATCTCCCCCGGCACCCAGCAGGTGTCGGTCTCAGTCACCGTGGTCTACGCCACCTGACCGGCGGCTGGCCCGGATGTACTGGCGTGGTCCGCTGGCCTGCTAGGCTCGCCGGCATGCGCGTTCCCCTGCCCACTCCAGGCTGGTGGCGCCGCCGCTAGGCGGTGCCAGGTTCGCGCGCAAGCAGACCACCAGACAAGGCGACCGCCCGGCCCGGCGGCCGCCTTTGTCGTTCAGCCGCCGGCCCGCCGGGCATGATGACCGCGAGGCCGAGATGGACCAACTGAGTTACCTGACTGCCGGCGGCGTCCGGGTGCGCCGGGCTGCCGACCCGTTCGACGTCGCTGAGCTGGCCGAGATCACCAGGCAGGTTCAGGTCAGGCCGGGCGGCGTGCTCAGCTCAGGCATGGAGTACCCCGGCCGGTACAGCCGGTGGCACCTGGCCTACCTGGACCCGCCGGTGCAGATCGTCGCGCGCGGCCGCCTGCTCAGCGCGACCGCGCTGAACCAGCGGGGCGAGGTCCTGCTGCCGGTGATCGCGGCCGCGATGCGCCGGGCGGCAGGGCCGGCGGCGGCAGGGCCGGCCGCGGCGGCCCCTGGCCACGCCGAGGTGCTGATCGCCGAGAGCGACGAGATCTTCGCCGAGGAACAGCGGAGCAAGCGTCCCACGGTGTTCGCCGCGCTGCGCGAGATCATCGCCGCGTTCCGGCCGGACCGGGGCAGCCCGGGCGAGGTTACGGACGCCCACCTCGGGCTGTACGGGGCATTCGGCTACGACCTGGCATTCCAGTTCGAGCCGGTCCGGCAGCGGTTGCACCGCGACGGCAGAGCTCGCGACATGGTGCTGCACCTGCCCGACCAGATCTGGGCAGTGGACCGGAAGCGCGAGACAGCGACCCGGTTCAGCTACGACTTCGGCACGCAGGCCGGCTCGACCGAGGGCCTGGCCAGGTCTGCCGTGGCCGCCGGCCACCGCGGCACGGCCGGCGAGAGCACCCAGGAAGAGCCCGTTCCCGGCCGGAGCGGTCTTCCGGCGGACCCGGTGCCGGGCGCCTATGCCAGCGTGGTCGAGCAGGCGAGGGAGAAGTTCGCCCGCGGCGACCTGTTCGAGGTCGTGCCGAGCCAGACGTTCTACGCCCGCTGCCCGAGCCCGGCCGCCTTCTTCGAGCGGCTCAGGCAGCGCAATCCGGCACCGTATGAGTTCTTCCTGAACCTGGGCGAGCAGGAGTACCTGGTCGGGGCGTCACCAGAGATGTACGTGCGGGTCACCGGTGACCGGGTCGAGACCTGCCCGATCGCCGGCACGATCGCGCGCGGGGCCGACGCGATCGGCGATGCCGCCCAGATCCGTGCGCTGCTGACCTCGCCGAAGGAGGAGTCGGAGCTGACCATGTGCACCGACGTGGACCGCAACGACAAGTCGCGGATCTGCGTGCCGGGCAGCATCAAGGTCATCGGCCGCCGGCAGATCGAGCTTTACAGCCGCCTCATCCACACTGTCGATCACGTCGAAGGCAGGCTCCGCCCCGGCTTCGATGCCCTGGACGCTTTCCTCACGCACATGTGGGCCGTCACCGTCACCGGGGCGCCGAAGAACTGGGCCATGCAGTTCATCGAGGATCACGAGCCGGCACCGCGGCGCTGGTATGGCGGCGCGGTAGGGGTGATCGGCTTCGACGGCAGCATGAACACCGGCCTGACGCTCCGGACAGCGCACATCACCGGGACGGTCGCGGCCGTGCGGGTCGGCGCCACGCTGCTGTTTGATTCCGATCCGGCGGACGAGGAGCGGGAAACGGCGCTGAAGGCACGGGCGCTGCTGGAGACCCTGGCCGAGGCAGGCGCCGAGCGCGCGGCGTCCGGCACGGGCGACGGTTCCGGGCCGGACCGGGCTGGGGGTCGCTCGCTGCCGGGCGACGGGCTGCGGGTGCTCCTGGTCGATCATCAGGACTCGTTCGTGCACACCCTGGCCGGCTACTTCGCCGAGCAGGGCGCTGCGGTCACCACCTTGCGAGCGGGCTTCGACCTGGCGCTACTCGAGAAGTTCTGCCCGGACCTGGTCGTGCTGTCGCCGGGACCGGGGCGCCCGGCCGACTTCGACTGCGACAAGCTGCTCAGCGCACTAGACGAGCGCGGGCTGCCGGCCTTCGGGGTGTGCCTCGGGCTGCAGGCCATGGTCGAGCACGCTGGCGGTTCGCTCGGGTTGCTGGAGACGCCAGTGCACGGCAAGCCGGGCCGGGTGGCAGTGCTCGGCGGTGAGCTGCTGGCCGGCTTGCCAGCCGAGTTCACCGCCGCCCGGTATCACTCCCTGCACGCGCGGACCGGGCAGGTGACCGGCGGGCTCGAGGTCACCGCGGTGACACCGGACGGCGTGGTGATGGCGGTGGAGGACCCGGTACGCGGCCGATGGGGGGTACAGTTCCACCCTGAGTCGATCCTGAGCATCCAGGCTGGCCACCAGATCATCGGCAACGTGTTGCGACTCTGCAAAAACCGGTCCGCGGGCGGTGCTGGCTGACGGCGCCTTCCTTAGCTCGCTTACCGCCATTCCGGCAACCACAATTGGTCGGTCAATGCGAGTATTCTCGGCAGGTCCGCCAGTAGCTCTCCGCCGGCGTTGGACCACCGAGGACGGGCGGCACCGATGAGAGACATGCGTAAGGCAATTCGCGGACCGAGATTTGCATATCCTGACGGCCGTTCCCGGACGTGCTGACCGGGAGATGTGGCAATGTTTGCGGCATGCCCGACATCACGTATCCGGTTGGCCGCAACTGGCGGCCCGGCTATCTCGCAGTGCCGTCAGCGCCGCCCGGCCCGTGGCCTGCCGTGGTGGTCATCCATGAGGCATTCGGCCTGAACGCCGATATCCGGAGCAAAGCGGACGAGTTCGCCGGGCGCGGGTACCTGGCGCTTGCCCCGGATCTCTTCGACGGCAAATCCTGGATCCGCTGCATCCGCAGCGCCTTCCGGCAGCTGCGAGCGGGGCGCGGGGCGGCGTTCGACGCTCTCGATGCGGCCCGCGAGTTCCTCGCCGCGCGGCCGGACTGCACCGGCAAGACAGGCGTCATCGGCTTCTGCCTGGGCGGCGGGTTCGCGCTGCTCTGCGCACCGAGGCCCGGCTTCAGCGTGGCATCGGTGAATTACGGTGAGGTGCCTGAGGACGCGGAGGTCGTGCTGGCCGGCTCATGCCCCGTGGTTGGCAGCTTCGGCGGCCTGGATCCGATGGGAACACAGCATCCGGAGCGCCTGCAGCGTGCGCTGGTGTTCCTCGAGGTACCGCATGACGTGCATATCTACCCTGGCTCAGGGCACCGGTTCATGACGCCATCGCAAGGCGGGGGAGCGGTGCTCGCTCGCCTTGCGAAGATGTCCTTCCAGCGCGCCGACGCCGCGGATGCACGGCAGCGCATATTCGCCTTCTTCGGCAGCTACTTGCAGGGCTAGCAGCGGCCGGACCCGGCACGGGTACCGCCCGCTAGCTCAGCGGGTCGTAACGCAGCTGACTCGCCGGGATGCTCGCGGCGAGCAGCGCAGCGGTCTGGGTCACCATGGCGGCCGGGCCGCAGATGTATGCCTCGGCGTTCTCGAAGAGGCCGAAGCTGCCGACCACCTCTGGCAGCAGCCCGGTGAAGCCGCGGTAATCGACCTGATCGGAGAGCACCGGGATGACTCGCAGCGACGGGCTCGCCGACTCCAGGAGCTGCAGATCTTCCAGGTCGTAGAGGTCAAAGTGCTGCCGTGCGCCGAAGAACAGGGTGATCTTCCGCGGCTGGCTGGATGCTGGTCTCGCGAGCGCCTGCTCGATGATTGCCTTGATCGGGGCCAGCCCGGTGCCGCCTGCCACGCACAGCAGGTCGCGGTCAGACTCGGTCAGCGTCATGGCGCCGTCGGCGGCGCCGAGGAGCACGCAGTCGCCCGCGCCGGAATGGTGCACAAGCGTGTTGCTGACCAGGCCGCCTGGTACCGCCCGGACGTGCAGTTCGACGAGACCGCCTGGCCGCGGCGCGGTCGCGATCGAGTAGGGGCGCCAGACGCGCGGCCACTTCGTCACCTGGACCGGCACGTACTGGCCGGCCTGGTAAGGCAATGGCAGATCGGTCCGCAGCCGGAGCACGGCGACACCCGGTGACCGCAGTTCGTGCGACACGATCTCGCCGACCCACCACGCCGGAGACGTCCGCGCGCTCGCCGCGGCCGCGGCTTGCATGATCCCGGCGACCTCGTTGAGCATGGCCTGCCAGGCCGCCGCCGTCTCCGGGGTCCAATCGCCGCCGACGAAGTGCTCGGCGGTATCGCGCAGCGTCGCGAAGAACGCCGGGTAATGCACCTCGGTGACGCCGAACTGACGGTGCGCGCGGCCGAGATGAGACATGATCTCGGCGCTGCGCGGCGGATCGTCCAGGCTCCAGATAAGGCGAGCCAGGGCGGCGAATACGCGCTCACGCACGGCGGTCATGCTCATCGGGAAAAGCGCCCTTGTTTGCGGGCTGACGGTGAAAAGGCGCGCGAAGAAATACTCCATCGCGACAGGGCCTGAAGATATTAGCCGCTCGAACGATTTCTGCACTAGCCAGGGCTCAAAGTCGGCCGGTCCGGCCCACGTTCTCACGTCGTCCCGCGGCGGTGCCGTGCGAGCCGATTTGGTGGGCATTTCCGAAGCGGATAAGTCACTTGTCATGACATTACCCATAAAACGTGTCTCGGCCTGGCTGGGCAACGGCGGAGAATTGCGCCCGCGGCGATTGGCGGGCCGGACTTGGTGCGCCTGACCTGCCAGTCCGTCAGGGCCGGAGCTAGGAACGCTCCCGTCAAGCGCGATTGCCATAACGCGAGTCTCGCACCGCAAGCTGACTTCTACAACCCATTCCAGGCAAGCGCTGCCGTTCGGCACGCAGCGTCACAGATTGCTGTTCGGTAGCGGTCGGCGAGCTGCTCCCAATGACGTAGTTATTGGCACGCAGGACCGCTGCTGAGAGTGAATGAATGGATAAGCTGTGGCCGGGTTTGTCCGGATCGCCCGGTCGTCCGGCCGAAACGACTGGGCTGCCCGGCCGGCCGTAGGATGCTCTGGTGGTTGCACCCGGATACCTGCGGTTCCCGCACATTAGCGGCGACCTTGTCACCTTCGTCGCCGCCGACGACATCTGGCTTGCGCCCGCTGGCGGCGGAAGGGCATGGCGGTTCACGGCCGCTGACGCGGCCGCGCAGACGCCGCGCTTGTCTGCTGACGGCGCTCGGCTGGCCTGGGTCAGCAGCAAAGACGGCGGGCCAGAGGTGTATCAGGCCAGCCTGGCCGACGGACTCGTCACCCGGCTCACGTACTGGGGCACTCAGTGGGCCCGGGTCTGCGGCTGGACCCCGGGCGGCGAGGTGCTGGCGGTGAGCGCGGCCGGCCAGCCGTTCGGGCACCACTCGTGGGCGCGCGCGCTGGCCACGCCGGTGTCCGACCCGGCCGAGGGCCCGGGCGCCGAACGACTGCTGCCGCTCGGGCCGGCCGGCGACATCTCGCTGGGCGACGCGGCGGTCGCGGTGCTCAACGGAACCTTCGGGAACTTTCAGGCCGACCTCGCGTTCTGGAAGCGGTACCGCGGCGGTACCGCGGGCCGGCTCTGGATCGGTCCGGTCAGCGCGGTGCTGTCCGGTCAGCCGGACGAGGCGGCCGGGGGCCGCCCGTTCCGCCGCCTGCTGGCGGACCTGCCGGGCGGCCACTTCACCAGCCCGATGATGGTCGGTGACCGGCTGGCGTTCCTGTCCGATCACGAAGGCACGGGCAACATCTACTCATGCGCCCCTGACGGCACGGACCTGCGCCGGCACACCGACCACGACGGCTGGTACGCCCGGCAGGCGAGCACGGACGGACAGCGTGTCATCTACGCCTGCGGTGGCGAACTGTGGCTGCTCGCCGACCTCGGCCAGGCCGAGCCGGTGCGGCTCGACATCCTGCTCGGCTCGCCCGCCGCGGGCCGGGCGCCGCGCCTGCTATCCGCCGGTGATCACGTTGGCTCGTTGTCGGTCGACCGGGCCGGCACTGCGAGCGCGGTGGAGGTGCGCGGCACCGTGCACTGGCTGACTCATCGCGACGGGCCGGCCAGGTCGCTGTCCGTAGTGCCCGGTGCCAGGGCCCGCTATCCGCAGGTGCTGGGCGACGACGGGCTGGTGGTCTGGGCTACCGACGCCGGCGGCGTCGATGCGCTGGAAATCGGCGGCGCCCCGCTCGCGGATTCCGGACCGGGCCTGGCGCCGCGCCGGCTCGCCGCCGGGCAGGTCGGGCGAGTGAACGGGCTCGCGGCGGCGCCCGATGGCCGCGCGGTCGCGGTCGCGGCGCAAGACGGGCGGCTGCTGCTGGTCGATGTGGCTGCCGGGAGCGTCCGCCAGCTAGCCGCGTCCGGTAACGGGCGTGTTTCCGGCATGGCGTGGTCGCCGGACTCGGCCTGGCTCGCGTGGTCCGAGCCAGCAGGGCAGCCGGGCGGGATGGGCGGACTGCAGCTACGGCGGCTGCGCCTCGCCCGAGCAGCCGACGACGAGGTCACCGACGTCACCGACGGCCGGTTCACCGACACCGACCCGGTGTTCAGCCTCGACGGCAAGTACCTGGCTTTCCTGTCCAGGCGCAGCTTCGACCCCGTCTACGACGCGCACGTATTCGACCTGTCGTTCCCTTACGGCGCCCGGCCGTTCCTGCTGCCGCTGCAGGCATCAGCGCCGTCGCCGTTCGGCCCGCTGATCGGCGGGCGGCCCATCGGCGCCACCGACGCCGGCGAATCCGATCCGGCCGGTTCGGGGCATCCGGCCACCGCCGCGGCGCGGGAGGATGGCAGCACGGCGCCGGACGTCAGCGTGCCTGCGGTCAGCGTGCCTGAAGTCAGGGTCGACGCCGACGGGATCACCGACCGGATCGTCGCGCTACCGGTGCCCGAGGCGCGCTACTCGCGGCTGCGCGCGGTCTCCGGCGGGCTCGCGTGGCTTCGCGAGCCCGTCACCGGCAACCTGGGGCTCGGGGGCGCGGAACCCACCGACGATGCTCCGCGGCCGGTCCTCGAGCGATTCGACTTCGGCCGCCGCGAGGCCGCGGAGCTTCGCGACGACGTGGACTGGTTCGAGGCCAGCAAGGATGGCACCCGGCTCGTGATCAGCGATCACGGCAGGCTGACCGTCATCCCCGGAGCCCGCAAGGCCGGCACCGACGATCCCGACGACAAGGTCGGGATCGACGCGAGCCGGGCCAGGTTCATGGCGGATCCTGCCGCACTCTGGCAGCAGGCCTACGCCGAGGCCTTCCGCGTCATGCGGCACGACTTCTGGGTAGCCGACATGGCCGGCGTCGACTGGGACGCCGTCCAGGATGACTACCGGCCGCTACTCGACCGGATCGCCAGCCCGGCCGAGTTCGCCGACGTGCTCTGGGAGGTGTTCGGCGAACTCGGGACGTCGCACGCCTACGTGATCCCGGCCGGCCATGGTGACGGCGGGGATGGCCGCGGCAATCAGCCTGGTCAGCTCGGCGCTGACGTTGAGCGCACCCCGGACGGCTGGCGGGTGACGAGGGTCGTCCGCGGCGAGAGCTCGGACCCGAGGGCGCGCTCGCCGCTGGCCGCTCCGGGGGTCGCCATCGCCGCCGGAGACATGCTGCTGGCTATTGACGGCCGTCCCGTCGGCCCGGCCGGGCCAGGACCCCTGCTCGTGGGAGCTGCCGGGAAGCCGGTCGAGCTGACGGTCGGGCCGGCCGGGCCGGCCGGCGCGGGTGGCCAGCCTCGCAGGGTCGCGGTTGTGCCGCTCGCCGACGACCAGCGGCTGCGCTATCAGGACTGGGTCAGCGCCAAGCGCGCGCAGGTCCGACAGCTTGGTCACGGCCAAGTCGGCTACCTGCACGTTCCGGACATGGTGAGCGAGGGCTGGGCGGACTTCCATCGGGACCTGCGCGGCGAGATGCTCCGCGATGCGCTGGTCATCGACATCCGCGGCAACAGCGGCGGTCATACTTCCCAGCTCGTCGTCGAGAAGCTCGCGCGCCGGGTCATCGCCTGGGACGTGTCACGCGGCCTGCTGCCGTCGACCTACCCCGAGGACGCGCCGCGCGGACCGCTGGTCGCGCTCGCCGATGAGTGCGCTGGCTCGGATGGCGACATCGTGACCGCAGCTATCCGGATCTTGCGGCTCGGCCCGGTCGTGGGGGCTCGCACCTGGGGTGGCGTCATCGGCTATGACGATGAGCACGAACTGGTCGACGGTACCCGGATGACCGTGCCGCGGCTGGCGTTCTGGATGAACGGCTTTGGCTGGGGAGTCGAGAACTACGGCGTCGATCCGGACGTCGAGGTGATTCCCACGCCGGATGACTGGGCCGCAGGCCGGGACGTGCAGCTGGAGACGGCCGTCGCGCTGGCTCTTGAGGCCCTGCGGGAGAAGCCGGCGGTCCGCCCGCCAGATCCGGCGGAGCGGCCATCGCGGCGCAGGCCGCCGCTGCCGCCCCGGCCGTCCTGAGCGGGCCGTCTTGACCTGGCTGAAGGTGCCCCGCTGATGCGGACTGTCCGCCAGCTGGTCTTCGACATGGACGGCACGCTGCTGGACAGCGGCGTCGTGGTCCCGGCGGCGCACGTGACCGCGGTCCGGCGCCTTCGCGGTCCGGAGCTCACGCCGACCCAGGTGGTGGCCAGTTACTCAGTCGGCCCGCCGGATGCGCTGTTGGCTCATCTGCTCGGCCGGCAACTGGCCGAAGCGGAGTCGGAGACCTATTACGCCGAGTTGGCCGGTGTCGCTGTGCGGCCATATCCGGGGCGTGGCGGACGTGCTGACCGCGCTGCGCGCACGCGGGCACGCATCGCGGTGTTCACCGGTGCCACGGCGAGCTGATGAGCGGTGGCGGCGCCGCCCCTGAGGTCCTTGAGGGAGCGCTCGACGAGGTCGTTGCAGAGCGGTACATGATCCGCGAAGGGAGCCAGTACCTCACCCTGGCACTTGTGATCTGAACAACCGGCACCTCTGGCGGCCGGTACCGGCGTCATCCCGACTTCGGTTCGTCCTGGTGGTGCGGAACGACAACGTTCATCACCCTGACCCTCCTGCTGCG
This sequence comes from Actinomycetota bacterium, assembly GCA_027314515.1. GTDB lineage: Bacteria > Actinomycetota > Actinomycetes > Streptosporangiales > Streptosporangiaceae > JAJYUU01. Next base: position 57,085 of record DAHVAR010000123.1, on the reverse strand, counting down.
CTCCGGGCGGTCGCGGCTCGCCCGCCCCCGATACGGTTCGAGCACCGCGCCCAGCTCCCTGGCCACCCGTCGGAACTCCTCGGGCGTCAGCCAGAGGTCGACGTTGTCCACCACGCCATTACCCCAGTCCTCGGGCTCGGCGCGGCCATCTTGGGTGAACCTCACCGCGACATCGCGGGTCGCGTCGATATAGGACGCCACGACAGTGGCCGCAGCCCAAGCCCCGGCCGCTGTCGACCCGTCGAGCGCGACCTGTGTCCGGCGATGCGGCGCTCGCCATGGCCGTTCGCGGCGGTCCGGCCGGAGGGGGGCAGGTTCGGCGAACCCGTACCGTTCCAGAAACTTCAGGTGGTAGGCCGTTGCGCTCGGGCTCAGCCCGGCCAGTTCGGCGCACTGGGTAGCGGTCAGCTCTTCGCCAGTCCGGAGCGCGTCAACGATGGCGAGGCGCGCGGGATGGGCCAAGGCACGCATGCTGCGTGGGTTCTCCACACGCCGCGGCACGACGGCCTCATGCGGGTTCAGCTGGTCGCGGCTCTCGGACATCAGGATCAGGCTACTGCCTTGACTGAGAAGTGTTGAGGAAATACTGTTCATTGAATGCTGAACATCGGCCAGGGCCGCACGGACCTGCTCGTCTCGCTCGTCGGCCGCATGGTCTCCACGTTCGGCGACGAGGTGGCACTGGTCGCGCTGACCCTCCGCTTGCAGGCCCAAGGCGGCCGACCCTGGGAGGTCGCCTTGCTGCTTGCTGCCGGGATCATGCCGCTCCTCTTCCTCGCTCGCCCGGTCGGCCGTCTGACCGACTCGCACGACTCTCGACGCCTGCTCGTCGGCGCCGGGACGACGGAGGTGGCGTGCACCGTGCCGCTCATCGTCCTCCACTCGGTCGTTGGGATCATCCTGCTCGTCACCGTGCTCGGGGCGGCGGCAGCGGTGGCGTCGGCGACGTGGTCCGCGCTCGTGCCGCGGATCGTCGGTGAGGACCATGTAGGTCAGGCGGTCTCAGCGCAGCAGTCGCTGAACGCCCTCGCCATGGTGGGTGCGCCTGCGGTTGGTGGTCTGCTGGCCGGCGCGTTCGGCACCGGCCTACCGCTGGTCATCGATGCGGTCACGTTCGTCGTGCTCACGGTGGCGGCGGCGTTGGTTCGCACACGGCGGAAACTCCCGAGGCTCGACTCGGACGGGCCGTTGGCACATGGCGGTTTCCGGATCGTCCGCACCGACCGGGTGCTCGGCCCCCTGCTGACCGGTCTCGCGGTCACGATTCTGTTCGTCGGTATGGCGAACGTGGTACTGGTGTTCCTGATCCGGGCGACGCTTCACGCGGGAGGAGTCTGGTACGGGTTCGCTGACGCCGCGTGGATGACAGGGGTGGTGGCGGGCTCGCTCGGCGGCGGACGGGTGAAGCGCGAGACCGCCCAGACGTGGGCGACGATCGTGGGCGCTGGCGTTGCCTGCGCCGCCCTCGCCCCGTTCGCCGTGGTTCCGTCAGTTTGGATGCTCCTGCCGTTGTCGGTCGTCGGCGGGGCTGGAAACGGTTACACGGCCACCTGCTTTGGGACTCTTCTTGTCAGGCGCACGGCTGACGCCGAGCGGGGCCGGGTGGCGGCCGCCGCCAACGGCGTCGCCGGCGGTGCGCAGGGCACGTCGTTGCTGTTCGGCGGGGCGATCGCCGCCGCGCTCAGTCCGCGGGCAATCTACGCCCTGGCGGGGGCGCTCGGCGCGGCTGTTGCGATCATGATCGGTGTGTTGAACGCCACGCGGAGTGGGCAGATGCCTCGAGGCCGGCGGTCGAGATCCGAGGAGCTGCTCGGCGGCTGAACCTCACGCGGCTTCTGACCTGAATCAACGAGTAGTGCGGCGCCGGAGCAGGTCTCTGGGTTCGCTTCCTGGCTGGGATGATCGAGCGTGACAGCGCTGGAGCCGCCCAGAAGGAAGCAACCCAGATGGTTATGACAGGCGGCTGGCGGCGGACATACGGCAAGATCAAGATCGGGGCGGACGACGGGGGAGTGTCAGCGACGGCGCCGCACCCTGCACCCCGATCAGCGGGCGCTGCCGATCCCGGAACTGGAACAACAACCCGCCATCTACGCCTGCAGCTTCATCTGCACCAACATCGACGTCTCCACCCCGGCGGCCGACGCCCTACTCGCTGATTCGGGTCAGAGCAGTCTGATCAGCCGGCTGCCGGGTCAGAACGGGGCCGTGTAGCCATTGACCCAGTGCACCTGGAGCCAGGTAATCGCGGCACCCCAGGCGCCGGTGACCTCGAGCACGCCGACCGCCACTAGCATCACGCCGCCGATCCGGGTGATCAGCCGGGCATGGCGGCGGGCGAAGCGGAGGATGTTGACGCCGCGCTGGAAAGCGAATGCGACGATCAGGAACGGGATACCGAGCCCGAGAGCATAGACGAACGCCAGCAAGCCGCCGCGCAGCGCGGTCCCGCTCGTCATGCTGAGCGACAGCACAGCGACGAGCGTCGGCCCCATGCAGGGAGTCCAGCCAAGCCCGAACAGGACGCCAAGCAGCGGGGCGCCGACCAGTCCGGCCCGCGGCCGGAAGCTCGGTTTGATGATCCGGCCGGTAAAGGTGAACCGGTCGAATAGCCCGATGTACAGCAGCCCGAGCAAGATGATCAAGCCGCCGAGTACCTGGGTCAGGCCCGCGCGGTGCTCGGTCAGGGCGGAGCCGGCTCCGGCGACCGCCAGCCCTTCCAGCGCGTAGAGCACCGAGAAGCCGAGGATGAACAGCAGCGAGCCCAGCATGATCCGCCCGCGGGGCGGCGCGTCGGTGCCGCCGGGCATCGTGGCGCCAGCCGATACCGGGGCGCTGACGGGAGCGGCGGTCACCAGCACCAGCGGGCCCGCGGTGCCGACGGCGGCCACCTCAGCCAGTGCCGGGCTGGCCTCCCGCCGGCGGTCGCTCGCCGCCGCGCCGGACATGCCGGTCAGGTAGGAGAGGTAGCCGGGCACCAGCGGCAGGCAGCACGGGGACAGGAAGGTGACGGCGCCGGCCGCGGCCGCGACCGGGATCGCCAGCAGCACCGGCCCCGACAGGATCAGGTGCTGCAATCCGCCACTCATCGCCGGGCTCTCCCTTCTGCCTGGTCGCTTCTGCCTGGTCGCGCTGCTGTCCGCTCGGCCCGATCTAAACTACAGCCCGTAGTGCCGACTCGGTCGACTCGAGGCTAGCGGGCAGCAGCGGAAGCCGCACCGCGGGGCTCGGGATCTCTCCCAGCCGGCGCAGCACGGACTTGGTCACGACCGGATTGGGCTCGGCGAGCATCGCAAGCGACAATGGCGCGAGCCGGTGCCCGAGTTCCCGCGCGTCGGCGGCCTTGTCGTCCCGCCACAGGCTGGTCAGCCTGGCGAACTCGCTGGTCCGCGCGTGCGCCGAGGCCAGGATGCCGCCGTCGGCGCCGAGCGCGAGCAATGGCGAGATGATTCGGCTAGCGCCCGAGCTGGCGCTGGCCGACCAGCCAGGCACGGTCGCGCTGACCGGCCGGCCGGCCCGCTAGCGGGCCGGCGGCTTAGTCCACCGGCGGAGCAGAGCCCGTTCGGCTGCCGTCCATGCCGTACTGGTCAGCAGGTAGAGGCCGGCCGCGAGCGGCACGAAGGCGGCGACCGCCACCGTGGCGTACGGCAAGACCCGGCCGAGCAGCCGGAGCGAGCCCGGCTGGCCGTCGGCGGCCGATGGGTTCACCGCCGCCGGGCCGGCCGGCCTGGTCGCGCCGGCCAGCCGGGAAGCGATGTACACGGTACCGGCTAGCAGCGCGAACAGTCCCAGGAACAGCAGTCCCTGGGCGCTGGCCGGGCCCGGCGCGGTCAGCCAGTGGCTGCCGAGCGGCGTCGTCAGCAGATTTCTGGCCAGCAAGGTGTTCGGCCGGCCAGCCACAGTCGCGGACAGGAACAGCCGGTACATGATGCTGAAGAATGGCAGTTGCGCTAGCAGCGGCAGGCAGCCCGCCAGCAGGCCGCTGCCCTCCGCCCGGTAAAGGGCGGTGAGTTCCTGCTGGAGCTTTTCGGGCTGGCCAGGGTAGCGCTTGCGCAGCTCGGCGACCTTAGGCTGCAGCGCGGTCAGCCGCGCCTGGCCGCGCAACGCGTGGTAGCTGAGCGGCGAGAGCAGCAGGCGGACTCCGATGGTGAACACCACGATGGCGACGGCAGTGGCGAGCCCGCCGCCGAGCGGGGAAAGGAACGCCGAGAGTGCGACGACGACATGGTAAGCGAGGCCCAGCGGGGCGCTGAGAAATCCGGCACTGAGAAATGCAGGCATGGCAAGACCCTCCAGCGGGTTCTTCAGATTCCGGGACTAGCTGGAGACGGCCGCACTCACTGAGGCCACGGCAGACGCCGACGGCCTGGGCCGCGGTAATGCGGCGAGATCAGGCGGCCGCCGGGGCCGCCGATGGAGCTCTCGGCCGGGCACGGCCGGCCGCATCCGGATCGCGCTGGCGCTGGAAGACGGCAGCCCGGGACTTGCTGCGCACAGCGGTGGCGCGCTTGAGCAGCGGGCCCGCTTGCTGGGCGGTCGCGAGCCAGGCGGCGCCGGCCAGCATGGCGATGACTACCCCGGCGAGCGTCAGGACCGCGATCGCCATCAACTCGGAGGTGAGCGGCCGGGCATTGACCGCCGGCTGCAGCCAGGTGGCCACTGCGGCCGGCGCGATGGCGCCGAGCGCGCTCAGAACTGACGCTACGTAAGCCCGAAGAGGCCGGGCGACGTGCACTGCCGGCATGCTGACAACTGTACGCTCGCCGCGCCGCCCTGCGGAAGTTTCACCCGAGGCGGATGATGCGGCGCCGGAAGCGGCGCCCGTAGCCTCCCAGAAGGTGCTGTCTCATGGCGGTGCACGGCACGCCGAGCGAGGGGGCAGGGACTATGAGCTCAGCCAGAGGCCGGCCGGCGGCCGGGAGCCAGCCAGGTTACGAGCAGCCCGGCGGGTACCCGCCGAGCTCCCGGCAAGCCCAGGTTACCGAGCGCCCCACTGCGGGCGCATTCGCCGGCTCGGTGCTAGCCGGCGTGCTGATGATACTGACCGGCGTGTACGGCTTCCTGGCCGGGCTGGCCATGGTCCTGCGGGCGCCGTTCTTCGTCTATCACGGCGGCTACCTCTATGTCTGGAGCACTCACGGCTGGGGCTGGCTCGAGCTGATCGTCGGCGCGGTCGTGGTCGCGGCGGGAGTATGCGTCCTGCTCGGCATGGTCTGGGCCAGGGTGGCCGGGGTCATGCTGGCAACCCTGAGCGCGGTGGCCAGCTTCATGGTCCTGCCGTTCTACCCCATCTGGTCGATCATCGGGATTGCGGTCGACCTGTTCATCATCTGGGCGCTCGTCGCGTACGGGCGGCGGGCGCACGCCTGAGCCAGCCGCGCTTCAGCGGCGGGCAGATGTTCCTGAATGCTGCTGTTCGCGCCGGTTGAGCGACCGGGCAGCTTCACCCGAGACGGATGATGCTGCCGTGCCGGTGCCTTCGTAGCGTGAGGAGATAGGACAGGGCCAGTCGCCATCACTCGTGCCGCCCTGCAGGCAAAGACGCATCCAGGCGCGCTGGCGTGCTGGGTCAGGCTCGCAGTAGGCCAGATGAAAGGGGCTACTTCGATGAGCAGTCCGCAAGAGAGAGCTTCCGGAGCCGCTGGCTACGGCTACGAAGGTGACGCCCCGACTCAATCGGGCGGCGCGCACCGGGCTGGCACGGCGCCGCGGGAAGATGCCGAGTACCGGCAGCCCGGCTACCAGGCCGGGTATGAGGCCGGCGAGCGCGAGAGGTACGAAACCCGTGAGGCGGTAGCCGGGGCGTTCACGGTGCTCGCGGCGACGCTGATGATCCTCTCCGGCCTCTGGGGCTTCTTCGTCGGCATCACCGGCGTGCTGTCCGGGAGCTTCTACGCTAAAGTCCCGGCGACCTACACCTTCAGCCTGAGCCCGTACTGGTGGGGGATCGTGCAAGTGTGCATCGGCGCAGTCGTCTTCGCGGCAGGCGTCAGCCTGCTGCTCGGGATGATGTGGGCCAGGGTGGTCGGCATCGCGTTCGCGGTCATCAGCGCGCTGGCGAACTTCCTGTTCCTGCCGCATTATCCGATCTGGTCGATCATCGTGATCGCGCTCGACGTCATCATCATCTGGGCGCTCACGACCAGCCGCGTCCGGCGGCCGGCCTAGCCTTGCCAGGAGCGCGCAGCGGCCCCCCGCCGACGGCGGGGGGCCGCTGCGCGCTTGCCTGGGTGGCTTCGCGCTCGGCGTTCGCTGGGCCTGCCTGTTCCGCGCCTTCGCGCTCGGTACTTCCGATCTGGTGCCCGGCTTAGCCGTTTCCGGCGGTCAGGCGTTAGCGTGCTGCATCGCGTTGTGCGCCTTCCAGGCGCTGGCGCCCGCGGCGGTGGCGGCCCTGGTCTGGTCGAGCTTCTGCTTGACTACCTCGCTCGGCGGCACCTCGAGCTCACGGAACCACTGCCTGGCGGCCGCAACCATCGCTGCTCCGCCGATGATCATGCCGGTGAACCCGATCAGGCCGCCGGCGCCGACCAGGCACGCGCCGACGATCACCGGCGTGCTGTTCAGCTTGAATCCGCCCGCTTGGTAACTATTGCCGTTGTTCATTGCATCCTTCCTGGCGTTGTAGGCGATGCAGACCGTTCCCGCGGCGACGGTCCCGGCGTCATCCGTTGGGGGTGATTGCCTCCGGCCATCGGCGCGTGATTCGCCGAACTTCCCGTCAATCAGCTGAGATCGGGCTATGTGATCACGTTTGCGACGATGCCGCCGAGCTCGCGACCGCCCCGGTCCTGGTTCGCTGCGAGCGGCCGCGGACAGCGGGTCGCCGGCTAACCGGCGCGGTCAGGGCTGGCTGCCGGGCAGGCCCCGCTCGACCTCGGTGACGCGGACCTTTTCCAGCCGCAGCGCTCTGGTCAGCTCGTCCAGCACCCGCTGGCCGTCGATCGCCCCGCAGCTGAACAAGTCGATTGCGATGAGGCCTTCCTCCGGCCAGGTGTGGATGCTCAGGTGAGATTCGGCCAGGATGAGGACCAGGGTGATGGCGCCGTTCGGGAAGACCACATCGCTGGTATCCAGTACGTGCCCGCCGCCGGACTGGACGGCGGCGACGGCAAGCCGGCTCAGCGCACCGACGTCGGTGACGGGAGAAGCGGGGGTGCAGACCGCATCGATGGCGTACAGGCGCTTGGCCGATGCAGCTTCCTGGCGCCGCAGGCTGGTGTAGCTGCTGGCCGCTTCCATGCCCGGCATGATGTGCGAGGATACCGTACGGCCCGCTGGCCTGCCCGGACGGACAGGCTCGGCGACTATCGTCGGCCTAGTAAATCCTGCAGTGGGAACACGCAACAGATGGATATGGACAAGGTCGTGGCCGAGGTCGCGGCAGCGGTCGGCCTGGCTGAGGGCGAATCAGGTATCCGCGACATCCTGGCGGCCGTGCTCGACGCCGAGCCGGCGGCAGTGCGCGAGATTGCCCGGCTGGCCGAGCTCCCGGTGCCCATTGTCGCCGCGGCATGCAACGAGCTGCGCCGGCACGGCGTGCTGGATACCCAGCGGCCGGTCCGCATGACCGCGGCCGGCCGGTCGGCGGCGGCAGCCGCGGCCGGCCCGGCCGGCCTGCCGGTGACCTGCCCGGAGTGCGGCGGGCGGGGCGTGGTCGTCCCGCCGGAGCTCGCCGGGCTCGCCATGACGCTGCAGCAGGCCGCCGACGGGGCGCCCGGTGCCAAGACCGAGCTGGACCAGACGCACTGCACGGTGGCCACCAAGCTCGGCCGGGTCCTTCGGCTGCAGGCGGCGCACGCGCTGGCCGGACAGCGAATCCTGCTGCTCGGCGACGACGACCTGATCTCGGTCGCGCTGGCGCATTTCGCCCACTGGGCCGGCAATCCGGGGCTGATCCGCCGGCTGACCGTTGTGGACGCCGACGCGGACGTGCTGGACTGGATCGGCGAGCAGACCGGGAGCACCGGGCTGCCCGTCGAGCTGGTCCAGGCCGATCTGCGCAAGCCGCTGCCTGCGTCGCTGGCCGGCTCGTTCGACGTGGCGATGACCGACCCGCCGTACACGGTCGCCGGGGCGGAGCTGTTCCTCAGCCGGGCGGTGGCCGGGCTGGCCCCGCTGCCTGGCCGGCACGTGTTCCTCTCCTTCGGTGCCCGGCGGCCCGAGGAGACGCTCGCGGTGCAGCGTGCCATGACCGAGATGGGCCTGGTCCTGCGGTCGGCGACGGCCGGCTTCAACTCCTACCTGGGTGCCGGAGTGCTGGCCGGCACGAGCAACCTGTATCACCTGCGGACAGCGGCCGGAGCCAGCCCGCTCATCGCCGGCGAGTACGACGGGCCGCTGTACACCGCTGACAACAGGTCAGTGGCCAGCCGGCCGTACCGCTGCGCGCGCTGCAAGGCCGTGCAGCAGGTCGGGCCGGGCGGCCGCTGGCCGCAGATCGCCGTGCTGCAGGCAGCCGGCTGCCCGGAGTGCGGCGGCCAGGTCTTCCGGCCGATGCCGCTGACGCGGCGGCCAGCGAGCCCGCCGGTGCCGCGATGAGCCCCGCCGTGATGAATTCCGGCGCGGCCAGGGACGGCGGTGCCGCGATAACGTCCGACCCGGACTACCTGGTGCGGCCGGCCAGACAGGACGACATCGAAGCCCTGGTCAGGTACGAGATCGAGATCGCCGTGGTCTCGTTCGCGGCGGAGGCCATCACCGATCCCGCGCTGCACCGCAAGCGCATCGCCGGCGCCCTCGGCAAGCCCGGCGAGATCACCCTGGTCGCCGCAGCGAGGCAGCAGCCGGGCAGCCCGCTCGGCTGGGCCTGGCTGTCCGCGCGCACCAACTCGCTGACCGGTGAGCGGTACGGCAACTTCCGGTCGCTTGCGGTGTCGGACGTGCCGGACCGCAGCCGGATCGCGGAGCTGTTGATGGGGGCCGTCCTCGCGGCGGCTGACGAGCACCAGATGGGGCAGCTCACCGGCAAGGTCCACGCGGGCAATCTCGGCATGCGCGCGCTGTACCGGAAGTTCGGCTTCACCGCCACGCACCTGACCATGGAACGCAGGGCCGGTTCGTGATCAAGTGCGTGGTCTGGGATATCGACAACACCCTGCTGGCCGGCGTCTACCTGGAATCCGGCGCTGAGCCGCCGGCCGCCGACCGGCAGCTGACCGGCGTGCTGCACCAGCTCGCCGCGCGCGGCATCCTGAACGCCCTGGCCAGCCGCAACCCGCCGGCCGCCGCTGCCTACGTGCGGCAGCAGACCGGCGCGGACTTCGCCGCGGTGGAGTGCGGCTGGGAGAGCAAGGCCGACGCGATCGCCCGGATCGCGGCCGGCCTGAGCCTGGCGCCGGACGCGATCGCGTTCGTCGACGACGACATGCTCGAGCGGGCCGAGGTAGCCGCCCGGCTGCCTGACGTCCTGGTGCTGACCCCGGACGAGGCCGCGGAAGCGCCGGACTGGCCGCAGTTCAGCCCGGCGGTGATCACGGCCGAGGCGCGCCGCCGTAGCCAGCTGTACGCCGAGCGCCGCCACCGCCAGGCTGCCGCGGCGCAGTTCGGCAGGAGCCGTGACGACTTCCTGCGGCAGGCCGGCACCAGGATCACCATCGGCCCGGCCGGGCCGGGTGACCTGCCCCGGCTGCATGAGCTATCGATCCGCACCCATCAGCTCAACTCCGCTGGCCGGCCGCTGACGCAGGCCGATCTGGCCGGCCTGCTCGCCGCGCCTGAGTACACCGTGATCACTGTGCGGCTGGCGGACGACTTCGGCGACGATGGCCTCGTCGGCGCCGCGATTACCACCGGGAACGGTGCCAGCGGCGGGCTGGCAGCGCCCGTTCCCGCCGTGTCCGTGGCGGTGACCGTGCCGTTGATCATGATGTCGTGCCGTGCGCTCGGCCGGGGGGTGCTGGATGCGCTGCTGGCCTGGCTGTGCCGGTCAGCCGTCGCGGACGGGGCCGCCGAACTGCGGATTCCGTGCCTGGTCAGCGAGCGCAACGTGCCCATGCGGCTGGCGCTCGCCACTGCCGGGCTGCGGGCCGAGCCGGCCAGCGTGGCAGCGGATGGCCGCGCGGTCTTCTCCAGGTCGCTGACCGGCGAGTTGCCGTGGCTGCCGGACTGGGTGACCGTCGAGTGAGCACCGAGCAGGTCAGCGCGGTCGCTGACGAGCTGCGCGGGATGCTCGCGCAGGTGACCGGGCGTCCGGAGTTGCTGGGCGCGCCGGACGGGGTGCGCCTCTTCGGGGCCGGCGTCGGCCTCGACTCACTGGCCGGCACGCTGCTGATCCGGCAGGTGCAGCGCCGGTACGGGGTGGACGTCGCTGCCGAGGACCTCAACCTGGACGCGCTGGAAACGCTTGGCACGCTCGCGGCGTTCATCGCGGCCCGGTGCCAGGGCGCCTCATAGCCGCTGGCCTCAAGCCGCTGGCCTCGCCGCCGCCGGCCGGCCGGGGCGCAGCCCGCGCGCGAGCCGCAAGGCCTGCATGATTGGTCTCGTGGCGGTGACCCCTACCTTCCCGAGCCGGGAGACGCTCGACAGGCTGAGATTCCGGCCGCTCGACCTAACCATCGGCATCGGCGTGCTGCTGCTGATTTACGCGGCGGTACGGGTCGGCGCCGGGGCAAGGGCCCCGGTTCGGCATGCTGCGACCATCAGCCTCGCGCCGGCGAACCTGCCCTATTACGCGGCTCGCAGCCTGCTGCGCATGTTCATCGCGTTGGTCTTCGCCTACGCCTTCAGCCTGGGCTACGCGTACCTGGCGGCGCGCAGCAGGCGCTGGCGGCGCGTGCTGATCCCGGCGCTGGACATCCTGCAGTCCGTCCCGGTGCTGGGCTTCCTGGCGGTGACAGTCACCTTCTTCGTCGCGCTCTTCCCAGGATCCGAGATCGGGCTGGAGTGCGCGGCGATATTTGCTGTATTCACCTCGCAAGCGTGGAACATTACGTTTTCCTTCTACCATTCGCTGATCAGCCAGCCGGGCGAATTCGACGAGGCCAGCAAGCTGATGGGGCTCTCCCGGTGGAAGCGGTTCTGGACGGTGGACGTGCCCGGCGGCGCGATCGGCCTGGTCTGGAACGGGATGATGAGCTTCGGCGGCAGCTGGTTCTTCCTGACCGCGTCCGAGCTGATCACGGTGGGCGACCGGAGATACACGCTGCCCGGGGTTGGCTCCTACGTCGGAGTCGCGGAGCGGGAGGGCAGGCTCGACGCCGTGGTGTGGGGCATCCTCACCATGATCGTCATAATCCTGGTGGTCAACTTCTTCTTCTGGCGGCCGCTGGTCGCTTACGTGGAGAAATTCCGGGTCGAGCAGTCGCAGGCCGGCCCGCGGGCCACGTCGCTTGTGCTCGACGCGCTGCGCCGGTCCAGCTGGCCGGCCGTCCTCGGACGCGGCCGGCGAACGCTGGCCGAGCCGGTCAACGCTCTCATGGCCAGGGCCACCGGCATCGAGGACCAGAGCCTGGCCGGCAGCGCGTCCCGCCGCCGGGCGGCCGACGTGGCATTCACGGTCGCGGTCAGCGTGGCCCTCGGTTACGGCCTGTACAGCATGCTGGCCTACATCGCGACCGGCAGCAGCGGCCTGGCAGTATTCGGGACCGCCTTCGCCGACGGCTTCCTGACCTTCCTGCGCGTGGTAATCGTCGTGACGGTGTCGTCGCTGATCTGGGTTCCGGTCGGGGTATGGATCGGCTTCAACCCGCGGGTCGCCCAGTTCATGCAGCCGATCGTGCAGGTACTTGCCAGCTTCCCGGCGAATTTCATCTTCCCGTTCGCCATCGTTATCTTCCTGGACCTCGGCATCAGCCTGAACTTCGGTTCGATCGTGCTGATGGCCCTGGGCACGCAGTGGTACGTCCTGTTCAATGTGATCGCCGGGGCGAGCGCGGTCCCCTCTGACCTGAAAGAAGCGATGGACAACCTGGGCGTGCGCGGACGGCACCGATGGCGGCGGCTGGTGCTGCCCGCCATCTTCCCGGCCTACGTGACCGGCGCCATCACCGCGGCCGGCGGCGCATGGAACGCCACGATCGTGGCCGAGATCGTCAGCTACAACCATCAGCAGCTCGTCGCCAGGGGGCTGGGCAGCTTCATCGCGCTGAACACCGGTCACCTGCCCGAGCTGTTCGCCGGGCTGCTGGTGATGGCCATCTACGTCACCGGCCTGAACGCGCTGCTCTGGCGCAGGATGTACATGCTGGCCGAGACGAAATTCGCGCTGGCATGACCGGGCCGGCTTCCTCCCGGACGGTCCTCGCGGAACCGGCACGGGCCACGCCGCTGATCAGCGTGCGGTCGCTGAGCAAGTCGTTCGCCGGACCGGGCGGCCGGCCGCTGCCGGTACTGGACGACATCAACCTCGAGGTGACCGAGGGCGAGTTCGTCGCCCTTCTCGGCCGCAGCGGCAGCGGCAAGTCCACCCTGCTGCGCTGCATCGCGGGGCTGATCGCGCCCACCGAGGGCGAGGTGCGGTTCCGCGGCCGGCGGCTCACCGGCACGAACCGGGAAACCGCGATGGTCTTCCAGACCTTCGCGCTGATGCCGTGGCTGACCGTGCAGCAGAATGTCGAACTCGGCCTGGAGGCCCGCGGCGTGGCGGCCGGCCAGCGGGCCGAGCGGGCGCTGCGCGCGATCGACATCGTCGGCCTCGACGGCTACGAGTCGGCCTATCCCAAGGAGCTGTCCGGTGGCATGCGGCAGCGCGTGGGCTTCGCGCGGGCGCTGGTGGTCGAGCCGGCGGCGCTGCTGATGGACGAGCCGTTCAGCGCGCTCGACGTGCTGACCTCGGAGAACCTTCGCGGTGAGCTGCTGGAGCTGTGGGAAGGGCACAGGTTCCCGACGAAGACCATCGTCATGGTCACGCACAACATCGAAGAGGCGGTGCTCCTCGCTGACCGGATCCTGGTGCTCGGCACCAACCCCGGTCGCATCATGTCCGACATGCCCAACCCGCTGCCGCGGCCGCGCCGCCGGCGGACGCCTGACTTCGATGAGCTCGTTGACCAGATCTACCGGATGATGACCAGGCGGCCGGCGCCAGACGAGCGGCGGGCGGCCAAGCCGGCTGGCACGGTCAGCGACACCCCGCTCCCGCAGGCGACGGTTGACGGGCTGTCCGGCCTGGCCGAGATCCTCCTCGCCCGGCACGGCGGCGCGGCGGACCTCGCGGACCTCGCCGACAGCCTCGGCCTCGAGGTGGACGACCTGCTGCCGCTGGTGGACGCCCTCGTCCTGCTGAGCTTCGCCGCGCTGCGCGACGACCGGCTCGAGCTCACCGGGAACGGGCGGGTATTCGCCGGCGCGAGCATCCAGGACTCCAAGGAGATCTTCGCGAGGGCGTCGCTTGAGAATGCGCCACTGGTCCGGACCATCTACCGCAGCCTGCGCGGCAGCATGGACGACGCGCTGCCGGCCGGTTTCTTCACCGACATCCTGCGCACCAGCTTCGGCGAGGAGGAGGCGGCACGGCAACTCGACGTCGCGGTGAACTGGGGCCGCTACGCCGAGCTTTACGACTACGACGCCGCCCGTGGCCTGATCATGCGGGAGGAGCAGGGCATCGGCGCGACGATCGCCGAGGCACCCGGTCCGGCCAGCAAGGGATCGCTGACCGCCTACCTGGGCGCCGCCCAGGGGTCAGGCACGACGTACACCATGCTCAAGGAAGGCCGCGCGCTGCGCGACCAGGGCGAGGACGTTGTCATCGGCTTCGCCGACACCCGCGGCCGCCCGCACACGGTCGAGGCGCTCGGCGGACTGGAGACCGTGCCGCTTGCCGACGGGCAGCTTGACCTGGCGGCCGTGCTCGCCCGTAAGCCCGCCGTCGCGCTGATCGACGACCTCGGCCGGCACTGCGTGCCGATCGAAGCGCTGCGCAGTGCCGGGATACACGTGGTCAGCACGACGGACGTGGCCGATGTCGGGCGGGTGGCGAAGGACGTCGCAGCCGTCACCGGCCGGCCGGCCCCGGGCCGGATCACCGACGAGGTGCTCGCTGGCATCGACGCGCTGCAGTTCGTCGACTCATCGCCCGAGGCGCTCCGTAAGCGGCTCGTGCACGGCAACATCTACCCGCCGGATCAGGTCGGGCCGGCGCTCGCGACCGAGTTCCAGCCGGCCAGGCTCGCCGCCCTGCGCGAGATCGGGCTGCGGCTGGTCGCCAGCAGCGTCTCCGCGCCCGGCGCGCCCCGCCAGCACAGCCCGCAGGACGTACTGGTCGTGGCCTGGCGGCCCGACCAGGTCGAAGCGCTTGTCCAGCGGGGCGTCCGGCTGGCTCGCAGGCGCGGCGCGCGCTGCTGCGTGCTGGCCCTGAGTCAGCAGCGACCTGGCCAGCAGCTACTGGGCCAGCGGCTACTGGGCCAGGCAGGCGGCGAGGCCCTCGCCGGGCGGGTGGAGGCGGCCGCGACGGCGTCCGGCGCATCGGTGCTGATCAGGGAGAGCCGGGACCCCGGCACCGCGATCATCTCTGCCGTGCAGGAACTGAACGCCCGGCACCTGGTGCTCGCCGCCCCGCCCGCCGGGCTGATGGAGCGGCTGCGCGGCACCCTGCTCGAGCGCCTGGCCGGGCAACTGCCCCGCGTGCACCTGCACATCGAGGCCGCGGCCGGGTCAGCTCCGGCGGCCGAGCCTGGTGGCGGCGGAGCGCAGGCACGCCACCGCGGCGCGATCAGGGTCTATCTCGGCTACGCGCCGGGCTGCGGGACAACGACCGCGATGCTCGAAGAGGCCAGCCGGCGCAGGTCGCGTGGCAGCGACGTGGTGGTCGGCGCGGTGGACGCGCGGGATCGCGAGGACGTGACCGCCGAACTCGAGCACCTGGAGCTGATCGGCGACGGCGCCACCCTGGACACCGCCGCGGTGCTCGCGCGGCGGCCCGAGGTGGCGTGCGTCGACGACCTGACGGCCGGGACGGCGTCGGCGGAGCGCCGGTTCGTCGCCGCCAGGCGGCTGGCCGAAGCGGGCATCACGGTGGTGGGCACGGTCCAGCTGGGCAAGCTCGGCGGCGCGCCGGATCGCGCGTCCGCCGTGTTCCTCGACGAGACGGCGCTGCTCGCGCTGGCCGACGAGATCGAGCTCGTCGACGTTCCGCCGTCGATCCTGATCGACCGTGTGAAGCGCGGCCTGATCGTGCCGCCGGAGCAGGTCGCGCTCGGGCTGGAGGGCACCTTCGCGCCCGATACGCTGCGAGCTGAGCGAGAGCGGGCGTTCCGGATCGTCGCCGAGCACGGCGAGCGGCGGCTGGCTGCCTACGCCGGCGAGGCGGGAGCGGCTGAGACGCTCCCGCCGGGGGCGCTCGGTGCTGCGGCGGGCGGGCCGGCGGGCTCGGACTGGCAGCCGTCGATCCTGGCGTGCGCCGCGCCGTGGCCCGGCATGGAGTCGCTGATCCGGCGCTCGGCGGCACTGGCCGCGCAGGTTGACGGGAATTTCCGGGTCGCCACGGTCCGGCCCGCCGGCGCGGGGGACGACAGCCTGCTGGCCGGCTACGCGGCCATGACCGCGCAACTGGGCGGTGAGTTCGTCACGCTGACCGGGCCGTCCCCGGCCCTCGCGCTGGCGCACTACGCAGCGCAGCGCCAGGTAACGGAGCTGGTCCTGGGCAGGGCGCAGGCGGCCGGGCGGTACCCGGTGCTCCGGGAGCTGGCCAGGCTGGTCCGCCATGCGGAAGTGCACGTCCTGCCCGCCGAGCCTGGCTAGGCTAGGTCAGCCGCCCGATAGGGCGGTTATGCCGGTCATGGTGCCGAGGAGGACAAGACCGCCGGACAGCGCCGGGGAGACGAAATGCGGCAGCTGCGAGGCGACCGTGATCTGCTCGCGGACGCGCCCGGTCCGGGGCGCCAGCTCGTACAGGACGCCGGTATCGGGGCTGGCAACCCACACGGCGCCGCCGCCGATCACCGGGGAACCCCAGACGCCGGCCGGGCCGCGCCACGTCACCCGCACCCGGTTGCCGGCCGTGTCGACGGCCGCGAGGCCGGTCATGCACGGCACGTACACGGTTTCGCCGCTGACCGCCGCGCCGCCGTAGGCCGCGCAAACCCGGCCCTGCGCGATCTGGCCGCCGACCCCGCCGAGCTGGGCGGCGTTCAGCAGGTAACCGATCGCGCTCTTGCCAACCTGCAAGATCCGGCCGTCGCCGAGCAGGGCCGGGGACATCGAGCCAAGGTCCTCGTCGGCAGCGCTGAGCGTGCGCCAGTCCGCCGGGGCGAAACTGCCGAGCGGCTTCAGGGCCGCCGTCAGCGCCGTAACCGAGTCGCTGCCGTCGTAGCGCTTGCTGGCCACCGCGCCGTTCCCGGTGCTGATGTAGATCCTGCCGCCGGGGCCGGCCACGGGACCGCCGCTGGCCCAGATGCCCCCTTGCCGGCCAGTCGGGACCAGGTAATGCCAGATCGGCCCGTGGCCGCTGGCTGGCATGGCCACCACGGCGCCGCGGTACGGTCCGCAGTCGCCGTCGTGGCCGCCGAACGCGACGTAGATGTGACCGCCGGAGAGCGCGAGCGCTCCGCGCTGCTGGTCATAGAGCGGCTCGTGGTCCGGCGACGGCACCGTCATGCGCACCCGGACGTGACCGCCGGCCACCTGCAGCCCGGCCATAACGTGGCCGGACCTGCCATCCTGGGCGACCACGTAGACCAGCCTGGTCTGCGGATCGTAGACCGGCGTGCTGGTGATGCCGAGCGGGGAGATATCGCCGCACGGCTGCTCACCGGCTGCAGCCGGCCTGCCGACCGTGGTGCGCCAGCGGACCGCTCCGGTAGCCAGGTCCAGGCCGTAGACCTCGTCCGCCTCGGTCGCGGCGATGACCGTGCCGCCGATGACTAGCGGCTGGCCGTAGACGGCGCCGTCGAGCCGGCGTGACCAGGCCAGCGAGAGGCGGCCGGCGGCCGGGAGGCCAGGCACGGCGCCGGTCCGGGCCGCGTTCGCGTGATACTGGAGCCAGTTCGTCGCGGGTGCGGCAGATGTGGCCGGGCTGGCAGCCGGCCCGCTGGCCGCGGGTCGGCCAGCAGCAGGCGTGCGCGCCTGGCCGGATTGCCCGGAGCTGGAGCAGGCGGCCAGGGCCGGTCCGAGCGCGAGCGTGAGCGCGAGCAGCAGGGCGGCCGTCGCCGGCCTTGCCTGCGCCGGGCTAGCTCGCATCCGGCCTATCCGCACTGCGCCAGTGTGCACCCTCGGGCGCGGGCCGGTGAGGCGCGGCAGGGTAGGGTCGTGCCAGAGGGAGGCCGATGACCCAGCCGATGACCACACAGCACGGTTACACGGCCAAGCCCACGGAGCGGATCTGGACGATCCCGAACCTCATCAGCGTGGCCAGGTTGCTCGGCGTCCCGGTGTTCCTGTGGCTAGTGCTCGGCCTGCGGGAGCCGGCGGCCGACTGGTGGGCGGTCGGCCTGCTGATCGCTTCCGGGGTATCGGACTGGCTGGACGGCAAGATCGCCAGGGCGCTCAATCAGCAGAGCAGGCTCGGCCAGTTCCTCGACCCGGCTGCCGACCGGCTCTACATCGCCGCCACCGTGATCGCCCTGGCGGTGCGCGCCATCATTCCGTGGTGGCTGGTGGCGGTGCTGGCGGCACGGGAACTGCTGATGGCCCTCGTGCTGGCGGTGCTCCGGCGCCGAGGCTGGGCGGCGCTGCAGGTCAGCTTCGTGGGGAAGACAGCCACCCTTTGCCTGCTATACGCCTTTCCGCTGCTGTTCCTGGGCTCGCACGGCGGGGCGGCCTATGCGGAGACTGCCAAGGTGGCAGGTTGGGCCTTCGTTTTCTGGGGAAGTGCCCTGTACTGGTGGGCGGCGCTGCTGTACGTCGTGCAAGCCAGAAGGCTGCTAGCCGGAGCCGATCCCGCGATGGGGTAGGCCTCTTTCCGTGGTATCCGCCACCTGAGACAAGACAAGGAGGCCCAGCGGCCGTGAAGCCCGTGATGATGCCGTGAAAGCCGTGGTCATGGCTGGCGGCGAGGGGACCAGGCTGCGCCCGATGACGGCGAACCAGCCTAAGCCGATGCTTCCAGTCGCAAACCGGCCCATCATGGAGCACGTGCTGCGGCTACTGCGGCGCCACGGTCTCACCGAGACAGTGGTTACCGTGCAGTTTCTCGCCTCGATCGTGCGGAACTACTTCGGCGATGGCGAAGACTTCGGGATGAGCCTGCAGTACGCGACCGAGGAGACGCCGCTCGGCACTGCGGGCAGCGTGAAGAACGCCGGGGACGCGCTGCGGGACGAGCCCTTCGTGGTGATCTCTGGTGACGCGCTGACCGACATCGACCTATCTGACCTGATTGCTTTCCACAAGGACAACAACGCGCTGGTCACGGTCGCGCTGGCCAGGGTGCCTGACCCGCTTGAATTCGGCATCGTGATCGTCGATGACGATGGCAAGATCCAGCGCTTCCTGGAGAAGCCGACGTGGGGTCAGGTCTTCTCCGACACCGTCAACACCGGCATCTACGTGATGGAACCCGAGGTGCTGTCGCATGTGCCGGCCGGCCAGGTGGTGGACTGGTCCGCCGACGTGTTCCCCAAGCTGCTGGAGAACGGCGCCCCGCTGTACGGCTGGATCGCCGATGGCTACTGGGAGGACGTGGGCTCGCTCGACAGTTACCTGAGAGCGCATGCAGACGTGCTGACCGGCAAGGTCAACGTGCAGATCGACGGCTTCGAGGTGTCGCCGGGCGTGTGGATCGCCGAGGGCGCCGAGGTCGATCCCGAAGCGCTGCTGACCGGGCCGCTTTGCGTTGGCGACTACGCCAAGATCGAGCCGGGCGCGCAGTTGCGCGAGTTCTCCGTCGTCGGCAGCAACGTGATCGTCAAGGAGGGCGCGTTCCTGCATCGTGCGATCGTGCACAACAACGTGTACGTCGGCCGCGGTGCCACCCTCCGCGGCTGTGTCATCGGCAAGAACACCGACGTGATGAGCCAGGCCAGGATCGAAGAAGGCGCGGTCGTCGGGGACGAGTGCGTGATCGAGCCGGACAGCTACGTGTCGGCCGGGGTCAAGGTGTATCCGTTCAAGACGGTCGAGGCCGGCGCGGTCGTCAACACGAGCGTGATCTGGGAATCGCGCGGTCAGCGCACGCTGTTCGGCACGCGCGGGGTATCCGGGCTCGTCAACGTCGAGATCACGGCCGAGCTCTGCGTCCGCCTGGCCAGCGCGTACGCGACCACGCTGAAGAAGGGCGCGGTGGTCACGACCTCCAGGGATGCCTCAAGGGCGGCCAGGGCGCTGAAGCGGGCGGTACACGGCGCGCTGAATGCCAGCGCGATCAACGTGGTAGATCTGGAGGCGCAGCCGATGCCGCTGGCGCGATTCGAGACCGCGCGCAGCGACTGCAGCGGCGGGATCGCCCTGCGTACCACCCCCGGCGACCCGCAGTCGCTGGACATCATCTTCATGGACGCCGACGGCGCCGACCTGTCGCAAGCGGCCCAGCGCAAGCTCGAGCGGGTGTTCTCTCGCCAGGAATACCGCCGGGCGTTCCCCGGCGAGATCGCCGAACTGTCCTACCCGCCCAGGGTGATCGAGGCATACACGCACGAACTGCTCCGCAGCATCGACATGACCGGCGTCTTCGGCGCCGGGCTGCGGGTGGTGGCTGACTGCGCCGGCGGGACCACTTCGCTGGTGCTGCCGGGCCTGCTGGGCAAGATCGGCGTGGACGTGCTCACGGTGAACAACCGGCTGGATGAATCCTCGCCGGCGCAGTCGGTTGCCGCGGTGCGAGCCGACATGCACAGGCTGGCCGAGCTGGTCTCGTCGTTCGGGGCCGCGTTCGGCGTCCGGTTCGACCCTGTGGGCGAGCGGATCGCGCTGGTGGATGACAAGGGCTCGCTGGTCAGTGAAGACCGGGCACTGCTGGTGGTGCTGGATCTCATCGCAGCGGAGCGGCGCGGCGGCCGGGTTGCGCTGCCGGTGACCACCACCAGGGTCGCGGAGGAGGTCTGCCAGTTCCACGGAGTCGACGTGGTGTGGACCCCGACGTCGCTGCACGGCCTTTACGAGGCGGCATCCGGGCCGGACGTGATCTTCGCCGGGGATGGCCGGGGCGGATTCGTCGTGCCAGGGTTCTCCCGGTCCATCGACGGGATAGCGGCCTTCGCCCAGCTGCTCGGCCTTGTCGCGCGAACCAGGCTGACGCTCAGCCAGATCGACGCCCGCATCCCGGATGCGAGCCTGCTGCGGCGCTCGATGCCGACTCCGTGGGCGGCCAAGGGCATGGTGATGCGGACGGTGGTCGAGGCGGCCGGCGACCGGGAACTCGACACCACCGATGGCGTCCGGGTGATCGAGCCGGGCAAGGGCTGGGTGCTCGTGCTGCCCGATCCGTCCGAGGCGATCACGCATATGTGGGCCGAGGGGGCGGACGCCGATAGCGCTCAGGCGCTGCTGGATGAATGGGCCGCGGTGGTGGAGCGAGCCGGCCGCTGATGCCAGACTGGCGGCGAGGATGCCGCTGTACGTGAGACAATCGCCGCTCAGGTTTCTCTGGGCAGCGGATGCGGAGCGATACGGCGGAGGTGGGGCCAGGATGTGGCGAAGGCGCCGCGACGAAGCCCGCTCGGGCCGGCCGGCATCGCGTATCGGGTCAGATGGTAGCGAGCCACGGCGGCGCGGGCTATTCCGGCGGCGGGCACGGCACATGGACCGTCGGGGGCCGGCGCAGGTAGCGTTGACAGTGCCGCCGGATCACGAGCGGGTCCCCGCCACGGCGGCTGCTGGTGCTTTCGCTCATGGGACGAATGGGAGGCTCGGTGATCTGATGCCCAGCGTCTTCTGCACAGCGTGCGGTGCTGAGAATCCGGACGGTGCGCGATTTTGCGCGCATTGCGGCACGGCACTGGTACGGCTGCCAGCTGACCGGGTCGCGGACACGACATCGACCATTTCCCTGGCCGGCAGCGACCTCGACGACGACGATGTGCTTGCCGCGGATGCGGCCGCGGTGGCCGCGCTGCCACCCGGCACCGCGCTGCTGGCCGTCCTGCGCGGCGCCCACGCGGGCAGCCGGTTCCTGCTGGACAGCGACCTGACGCTAGTCGGCCGCCATCCGGACAGCGACATCTTCCTCGACGACGTGACGGTATCCAGGCGACATGCCGAGTTTTACCGGCAGGGTGGCAGATTCGTCGTGCGCGACGTGGGCAGCCTGAACGGCACCTACGTCAATCGGGAGCGGATCGAGGAAGCCGAGCTGCATGAGGGCGATGAGGTCCAGGTCGGCAAGTTCCGGCTGGTCTTCCTCGTCGGATCGGGGTCTGCGATCGACTATGGCGGAGGCTCGCAGGTCCGCTGATGAGCGCACAGCCTGCTCGCGCATACCTTGGCATCAGCGAGGTCCTTGCCCAGCTGCGGACTGATTTCCCTGACGTCTCGGTGTCCAAGATCAGATTCCTGGAGACGGAGGGGCTGCTCACCCCGGCGCGGTCGCCGAGCGGCTACCGCCGGTTCAGCGCCGCCGACCTGGATCGTCTCCGCTACATTCTGACGGCTCAGCGTGATCATTACCTGCCGCTGCGGGTCATCAAGGAGCGGCTGGCCAGGGTCGAGGTGCCGGTCACCGGTAGCCCGGTGGCCGGGTCGCGGTCAGCCGACCGCGGCTGGCAGCGCTCGCCTGGCGAGCCGGACGGGCCGTCGGCCCGGCCGGAGGAGCTGCTGAGCCGGCGTGAGCTCGTGGAAGCCGCTGGCCTGACCGACGCACTGCTGACCGAGCTGGAAGCCTTCGGGCTGCTGCGGCGCGTCGGCCGGCAGTACGGCCCCGAGGCCCTGGTAGTGGCGCGGACCGCCGTGGCGCTGACTGCCTACGGAGTGGAGGCACGGCACCTGAGGGCCGTCCGGGCGGCCGCTGAGCGAGAGACGACGATGATCGAGAGCCTGGTCGCGCCGATCCAGCGACAGCGGGCAGCTGGCGCGCGGGAGCTGGCCGCCCAGACTGCGGGCGAACTGGCAGACCTGGTCATCCGGCTGCATGGGGCGCTGGTCGACGGAGCGCTGGCGGAGGCCGGGCTGGCAGCTGCCGGGCTGGCAACTGGCGGACTGGCGACTGGCGGGCCGGGGGCGGGCGGCCCGGGTGAGTCCGGGCGGGCTGCGGCGGGACCGCCGGGCGGCCAGCGGCGGGACCTTGACGGCCAGCGAGCACGCGGTATCCAGGGAGCCAGCGCATGACGGCCGCCGTTGCTGCCTGCCCCCGCCGGCCTGCCATCGTGCCGGCCGGCGCGCCATCGTGCCTGGCAGAGGCCACAGGCTGGCGTGTCCCGATTGCGGGTGTACTTTGACAAAGGGAGTGCCCGCAGGCGCAAGGGGAATGCCTGTAGGCAGACCTGCTAGTAACCGCAGCGCGCAGGCGCGGACAGGGACGGAGCCGCCGTGAGGCAGATGGAGGTTGTCGGCGTCCGGGTGGAGATGGCCACGAACAACCCGATCGTCCTGCTGAAGGAGACCGATGGCGAGCGCTACCTGCCGATCTGGATCGGGCCGAACGAGGCTACGGCTATCGCGTTTGCCCAGCAGGGCATGGTGCCGCAGCGGCCGCTGACCCACGACCTGATGAAGGACATGCTCGAGGCACTGGAGATCCGGCTGACCACGGTCAATATCACTGCGCTCAGGGACGGTATCTTCTTCGCCGACTTGATCTTCTCCAACGGCCGGGAAGTCAGCGCCCGCCCGTCGGACTCGATCGCGCTGGCACTTCGCACCGGTGCGGCGATCTACGTGCGCGAGGAGATCCTCGATGAGGCCGGGGTGGCGATCCCCGATGAGCAAGAGGACGAGGTCGAGAAGTTCCGGGAGTTCCTGGACTCCATCACCCCCGAAGATTTTGGCCGGTCTACCTGAGCCGCCGGTCGCGGGTGTTATGACCGTCCATGTGCCGCCTAACCGGGACCGCGACGCGCCGTCCGAGATCGTTGACGTGGCTACGCTGACCGGCCTACCGTGCGAGAGGTGTACCCGGGCAAGAAGCGTCCCGGGTGCGGCGGCAGCAAGGGGCGACAGTGTCTGGCAGCGATAGGGCAGTGCCGCAAACACCAGTGCCGCAAACACCAGTGCCGCACACACCAGTGCCGCAGTCTGCCGGGCGGCAGGAGATGCTTTTCGGTGACGAGACGGCCCCCCAGCCCGAAGACGTGGGCTACCGGGGCCCGACAGCGTGCAACGCCGCGGGCATTAGCTACCGGCAGCTTGACTACTGGGCCAGGACCGGCCTGGTCGAGCCGAGTGTCAGGGCCGCAGCCGGCTCGGGCTCGCAGCGTTTGTACGGCTTCCGTGACATTCTCGTCCTTAAGGTAGTAAAGCGCCTGCTCGACACGGGCATCTCACTGCAGCAGATCCGGGCTGCGGTAGCGCACCTGCGCGAGCGTGGCCCTGCCGACCTGGCGGAGGTCACCCTGATGAGCGATGGCGTCAGCGTGTACGAGTGCACTTCCCCGGACGAGGTCGTGGACCTGCTGCAAGGCGGCCAGGGCGTGTTCGGGATCGCGCTCGGCCGGGTCTGGCAGGAAGTCGAAGGCACGCTGGCCGAACTGCCGGCGGAGCGGCCCGGCGACGGGCCCGGAGCCGGGGCCGACGAGCTGGCCAGCCGGCGGGTGCGCAAGACCGGTTAGCGGCGCGCGCCGGGCGCCACAGCCCCTGGCGGCAGCTTCGGACGTTGGTTTCGTCCTCCGAGCCACCAGGCCCTGCCGTTTTCGCCGGCCGTTGCGCAGTGCGGCAACGCCGGGTCGGCCCGCGACGCTACCAACGCTGTGAGAGCACCCATGGCTCGGCTAGACGGCGCGAGAGATCCGCCGCGAGGTGACTTCGGCCGGTCTTCGCCAAGCGCTGGAGGTAGTTAGCCACTGAAAATGCTTCTGCGGGACTCTCGTAGCGGCGAGCCTCCATCGGATCCGGTGCAGCGCCGAGCATCGTGGCGCACGTGCGGCGCCACTCTTCGAGGAGGCCGGCGAGGTGAGCGGCCGCACCGTTGTCCTCCTGCAAGATGTCGCGGGTCATATGCGGATCGTCCTCGATCGCATACAACTGCTCTCGCTCGATCCGCCACATTCCGGGGTGCAGGGTACGGAGGTAGAGATGCTCCGGAGTTCGTACCGACCGCTGGTAGGTATACGCACCGTGGCTCAGCATCAGATAGGGTCGGCCGGTGAAATGCTCGCCTTGCAGCGCGGCGGCAAACGACAGCCCTTCCCAGCCCGGCGGGATGTCGATGTCGAGCATGTCGCACACGGTGGGGCACAGGTCGAGCTGATACACCAGTCCTTCGACCCGACGGAGAGAAGGCGCTATCTTCTCGGTAGTGCCAGGCCATCGGATTATCAGGGGCACGTGGTGGGAAGCTTCGTTGGCCATCGGATGGTCGCCGTAACAGCCGTTCTCCCCGAGGCACTCGCCGTGGTCTGACGTCACGATGACCGCAGTCTCGTTGAGGATTCCGAGTTCGCTCAGGGTATGGAGCAGCCGCCCCAGGTTGTCGTCGAAGTACGCGATAGCTCCGTCGTAGCCGTTCACGAGCCGCACGAAGTCGGAACGGCTAGTGATCGCATCGGGCATCGTGACCGGGTTCGGAGAAGTCGCCGCAGGCACAGACCAGCTCCCATCGCCCTCGTAGAGGTCGAGCGCGGTGTGCGGACCATAGACATCCGCGTGTGCGGCGATGGTTTCCTCGTCGGGCCAGTCCGGCGCGGGGCCGCTTTCGGCAACGACATTCACCCAATGGCCGGACTCCAGGTACGGAGTATGCGGGTCCCAGAAGTGGACCTGGAGAAGCCAGTCCTCTGCACGACCACGCCGGCGGAGCCACTCGATGGCGGCGTCGGTGACCGTCTGTCCATCCTCATCGTCCCCGTTGGACAAAGACGGCTTGATCCATTCTCGGAAGTTCCCGACGTACCAGTAAGCGAGGTGTCGCTCAGGGAAGCAGGAAATCGATGTGGTGTGAATTCCATGCCGATAAAGATGCCCGCCGAAGAACGGGGCGTGACGTGTCCGGTCGAACATCCTGATCTCGCTCGCCGGGCCGAAATTGGCGATGGCGCCGGTCGTGATGCCGAACTGACCGCTCGTCCACGCCGCACGCGACGGTGCGCATGGGGAGTCCGAGCAGTAGCAGCGCGCGAAGACGACGCTGTCGGCCGCTAGCCGGTCAAGGTTCGGGGTGATACGACGCGGGTAGCCGTATGGCCCCGTGTGATCGGCACGGAGCGTGTCGACGTCGACGTAGAGTATCCGCACGGCCGCCACTGTACCGAAGCTGGCCACTGGGGTCTGCGCCAGCAAGCTCCGCAGCATCCAGGAGTGCTTTCTCGCGGAGGTGCATTCGCTCGGAGAGGATGTCGGCGCGCCGGTACTGCCGGAAATCCGCATCCTGGGCCGGTGTGCCGACATACAAGGCATAGCCACCTGCTTGCCGGGCAGAGCCACAGGATCCCGGGCCGCGGGAACCTTACCCTGCCGTGGCCCGGCGACCTACTCGGGTAAGCTCGGGGGCGCATCACACTGGCCGGGAGAGACTTCGCGCAGCCGGCGCGGGGCGCCGAAGGGGCAACCTCCCCGGAACCTCTCAGGCAAGCAGGACCGGGCAGCGTGCACACTCTGGAGTCCGCAGGCGCGGTTGACAGAGGGGGAGTTTCGTCACGCTCTGGGAGGCTCCCGTGGAATTCAGCCAGCGTCATATCGGGCCCGCTGACGGCGCCCGGGCCCAAATGCTCACGGTCGTCGGTTATGACTCACTCGACGACCTGATGCGCGCCGCACTGCCGGACGGCCTCGGCAGCGCGGCGCTCACCTTGCCCGCAGCGCTGTCCGAGGCCGAGGCACTGGCCGAGCTGCGCCGGCTGGCCAGCCTGAACACCGTCGCGACCTCGATGATCGGCAAGGGCTACTACGGCACGCACACGCCGGCCGTCATCAGGCGCAACGTGCTGGAGAATCCGGCCTGGTACACCGCCTACACGCCGTACCAGCCGGAGATATCGCAGGGCCGGCTCGAGGCGCTGCTGAACTTCCAGACGATGGTCGAGGACCTCACCGCGCTGCCGGTGGCCGGCGCCTCGATGCTCGATGAGGCTTCCGCGGCCGCCGAGGCGATGACGCTGGCGCGGCGGGCGCGCGGCAAGGGCAGCATCTTCCTGGCCGACGCCGACTGCCTGCCGCAGACCCTCGCGGTGCTGGCCACCAGGGCTGAGCCGCTCGGCATCACGCTGGTGACCGGCCGGGTCACCCCCGAGCTGATCAGCGACCAGCCGGCCGGCGAGCTGTTCGGCGTCCTGCTGCAGTACCCGGGCAGCAGCGGCGAGGTCCGCGACCTGGCCCCGGCGGTCGCCGCCGCACACGAGGCAGGGGCGCTGGCCGTGGTTGCCGCCGACCTGCTTGCGCTGACGCTGCTGACGCCGCCCGGCGAGTTCGGCGCTGACGTGGCGGTGGGCAGCACTCAGCGGTTCGGGGTGCCGATGGGCTACGGCGGCCCGCAGGCCGGCTACATCTGCGTGCAGGACGCGCTCAAGCGCCAGTTGCCCGGCCGCCTGGTCGGCGTGTCCGTGGACGCTGACGGGCATCCTGCCTACCGGCTCGCGCTGCAGGCTCGCGAGCAGCACATCCGGCGGGAGAAGGCGACCAGCAACATCTGCACCGCGCAGGTTCTGCTCGCGGTTATCGCCGCCATGTACGCCGCCTACCACGGACCTGACGGCCTGATCGCCATCGCCCGCGCCGTGCACGAGAAGGCGGTGGCGCTGGCCCGGGCGATGAACGACGCTGGTTTCGAAACGGGCACTACGGACTTCTTCGATACCCTCCGGCTGATAATGCCGGGGGCAGCTGCTGAGGCCGTGGCACGGGCGGCCGACGCGGGCTTCAACGTCTACCTGGCAGGCCCGGACGAGGTCGGAGTCGCCGTCGACGAGACCACCACCGGCGAGCAGCTGATCGCCGTGGCCAGCGCACTAGCGGGGCGGCCGGTCACTCCGGTCATCCCGCCAGCCGGAACTTCGCCGGGCCGGGCAGCGCAGTGCTTCCCGGCGGGACTGGCCAGGACGAGCCCGTTCCTCACCCATCCGGTCTTTCATCGGTATCACAGCGAGACGGCGATGCTGCGTTACCTGCGCCGGCTGGCTGACCAGGACATAGCCCTCGACCGGTCGATGATCCCGCTCGGCTCGTGCACGATGAAGCTGAACGCGGCAGCCGAGATGGAGGCCATCAGCTGGCCGGAGTTCGCCGGGCTGCACCCGTTCGCGCCTGCTGCGCAGGCGGCCGGTTATCACCAGCTCATCGACGAGCTGTCGGCCGCGCTGCTCGAGATCACCGGGTACGACGCCATCAGCCTGCAGCCGAACGCCGGTTCGCAGGGAGAGCTGGCGGGCCTGCTGGCGATCCGGGCCTACCACCGCTCCGCCGGTCAGCCGGAGCGTACCGTGTGCCTGATCCCGGAGTCCGCGCACGGCACCAACGCGGCAAGCGCAGTGCTCGCGGGGATGACGGTTGTGGTGGTCAAGTGCGGCTCGGATGGCGCCATCGACCTTGGCGACCTGGGCGCGAAGCTGGCCGCGCACAATGGCAGGGTCGCCGCGATCATGGTGACCTACCCGTCGACGAATGGCGTCTTCGAGGAGACGATCGGCGCGGTGTGCGAGGCCGTGCACCAGGCCGGCGGCCAGGTGTACGTCGACGGCGCGAACCTGAACGCGCTGGTGGGGCTTGCCAAGCCGGGCGAATTCGGCGCCGACGTCTCGCACTTGAACCTGCACAAGACCTTCTGCATCCCGCACGGCGGCGGCGGGCCCGGCGTCGGCCCGGTCGCAGCGCGGGCGCACCTGGCCCCGTTCCTGCCCGGTCCGGCCTTCCCCGCCGGGAGCGGGCAGCACGGCCCGGTGGCAGCCGCACCGTACGGATCGGCGGGCATCCTGCCTATCTCGTGGGCCTACATCAAGATGATGGGGGCCGACGGGCTCCGGCGTGCGACGCAGGTCGCCGTCTTGTCGGCGAACTACGTGGCGCGCCGCCTGACGGAGCACTTCGCGGTGCTGTACACCGGGCGCGACGGGCTGGTCGCGCACGAGTGCATCCTGGATCTGCGGCCGATGACCGCGCAGACCGGCGTTACCGCCGAGGACGTGGCCAAGCGGCTGATCGACTATGGCTTCCACGCGCCAACGATGTCGTTCCCGGTAGCCGGCACGCTGATGGTGGAACCGACCGAGAGCGAGGACCTGGCCGAGCTGGACCGGTTCTGCGACGCGATGATCGCCATCCGCCGGGAGATCGACCTGATCGCCGCCGGTGAATACGACGCTGCCGACAACCCGCTGAAGAATGCGCCGCACACCGCGAGCATGCTGATCAGCGGCGACTGGAAGCACGCCTACGACCGGGAGACCGCCGCCTACCCGGCGGGCGTCAGCCGCCGCGCCAAGTACTGGCCGCCGGTCCGCCGGATCGACCAGGCCTACGGCGACAGGAACCTGATGTGCGCGTGCCCGCCACCGGAGGCGTTCGAGAACTAGAGGCATCCGAGGGCCAGAAGTGCCCGGCAGATCAAACGGCAACGCAGGCAGCCCGGTCATCTCCTGTTCTTGGTTTCGGGTGCGACCGGTGCGCTGAGGTTGTACCGGATACCCGCCGCCCGGATCAGGAAACAGGCCACGGCAGCTCCGACCGCAGCCGGGGCGCCGTAGACGCCGGTGCGCACGGCGGTTACCGCGATCGCAGCACCCACCAGGGCGGGTATGGCATACAGGCCGCTAGTGAGGACTGTCGGAACCCGCCGGACCAGGACATCCCGGATCGTCCCGCCGCCAACTCCTGTCACAGCACCGAGGATGACCGCCGGCGCCGCTCCTAGACCGTACTGCAGGGACTTGGTCGCCCCGGCCACGCAGAACAGGCTCAGCCCGGCAGCATCGAGCAGATCGATCGGCAGCGCGAACCGTCGCAGTGCCCGGCTGAAGAAGAACGCGACCAGCGCCCCGCCGGCAGCGACCGCCAGATAGGGCCAGTACCTGAATGCGGCGGGCGGCAGCGCGTTGATGAGAACGTCGCGCATGATGCCGCCGCCGAGTCCGGTCACCATGCCCAGCGTCAGTACCCCGACGATGTCGAGCCGGGCGGCTTCCAGGCCGGTGAGCGCGCCGTTGACAGCGAACACGAATGTGCCGGACAGGTCTAGGGCGAGCAGCAATGGCGGTTCGGTCATGACCGCCAGCCTGCCGCATCGACCGGCTGGTCAGGTTCCGGA
This sequence comes from Actinomycetota bacterium, assembly GCA_027314515.1. Classification (GTDB taxonomy): domain Bacteria; phylum Actinomycetota; class Actinomycetes; order Streptosporangiales; family Streptosporangiaceae; genus JAJYUU01. The sequence continues at coordinate 27,891 of DAHVAR010000123.1, read as the reverse complement.
CTGCGGCGCAAGCCAGGCAAGGGCGGCAGTGACCAGGGACTCGGTGCCCGTGCGCAAGGTGGGCTGAAGTACGGGCAGGAACTTCGGGGAATGGTTGGCTGGGATGTCGTCCTGAAGGCGCCCGGCCTTCGCGGCTGCGCGGTAGGCCTGCGGGTCTGTGCCCCCGATGGCCCAGTACGTGTAGGGAATGCCCGCAGCGCGGGGAACGTCGCTGAAATCCTCGCTTGCGGTCTGCTGGCCAAGATCCACGGCGAGGTCGCTGAAGTGCTCCCGGAAGGCGGCGGCCACCCGGTTCGTGACGTCAGGGTCGTTGTCGGTGAGCGGAAAGCTGTCGAAGGTCTCACAGTCAGGGTCCCTGGGCGATCCGCTGGCCTGACACTCGGCGAGCACGATGCGCTGGATCGCGGCTAGCATGCGCTGGCGGGTCTGCTGCGCATAGCTGCGCAGGTTGAGTTGCAGGACAGCATGATCGGGGATGACATTGCTCTTGCTCCCGGCCTGGCAGCTTCCGACGGTCAGGACGGCAGTCTCACTGGGCGCCACCTCGCGGGACACGATCGTCTGCAACCGGACGATGATCATCGCGGCCAGCACCACCGGATCAATGGTGGCCTGGGGCATCGAACCGTGGCCACCGCGCCCGTACACAGTGATCTTGACGCTGTCGGCCGCCGACAGAGCCGGTCCGGAACGAGTCCCCACCGTTCCCGCGATGCCCCGCAGCACATGCTGAGCCAGCGCGACGTCCGGGACGGGGATTTGCTCAAGCAGGCCATCATCGACCATGCCCCGGGCACCGTCACCGGTTTCCTCGGCAGGCTGGAACAGCGTAACCAGAGTCCCGCTCCACCGGCTGACCTGATCGGCCAGCAGCTTGCCCGCCCCGAGCAGGCAGGACACATGGATGTCGTGGCCGCAGGCATGCGCCACCGGCACCTCATGGCCGTCAGCATCCTCGGCGGTCACGCTGCTTGCATACTCGGCGTCGGTGTCCTCCCGGACAGGCAGGGCGTCCATGTCGGCCCGGAGCAGAACCGTCGGTCCGCCGCCGTTGGAGAGTACCCCCACCACACCAGTACCGCCGATGCCGGACTGGACGGTGAACCCGCACTCCTGCAAGTTCCCGGCCACCCGCGCAGCGGTACGGCGCTCCTGGTGGGACAGTTCTGGATGCTGGTGCAGATCCTTATAGAAGGCCTCCTGACCGGCCTGCAGCGCACCATAGCCGGCCAATACCTCATCGACGATGCTCATGCAACCGTCCCAGGCGTGCAGAGGGTGCCAGGCGTGCAGAAGGTAAGACACGTCCCGCCCTCGTTGGCGAATGACAGCTCGAGGCCGGCGTGCGTCTCGCCGTCACCCGCCACCCATGCCCGCGACGCCTTGCGCGAAACTGCGCGCCGCTGTTGATCTTCTATCGGCGGCCGGATGATTATGCCGGTAACAGACAGGCTGAGGCAGGCTGGCTCCACGGCGGCGCAGGTGAGACAATATGGGCGTGACCGTTCGCAGGGACACCGAACTCCCCGACAGGCTGGCTGAGGCCGGACGGAGAGTCGGTGTGGCCCTTACTGAGGCGCTGGACTGGATCCGCCCGGCTGTTAACGCCGTTACCGAGGTGGCTAGCCGTCCTGAAGTCAGGTCGGTGATCGAGCGCGCGGAGAAGATCTTGCGGCGCCGGCCGTGCCTGTGCTTCTGCGCCCGTACGCATCCTTGCGACGTCGGCATCTGCGAGCCGTTCGATGCGGTGATCACGCGCCCGCACAATTCCGATCTGCTCGGCGAGATCGACGTGCCGCTGTGCGCGCCCTGCGCGGCCGCGCGGGCCGCGCGCGAGTTTGCCGGGTAACCGGCGCGAACTGGGCCGGGCGAGGCGTTACGCACTGCCCGGCATGGTGTCATCCGGGCCGCCAGGTTCATCCGGGGCGGAGAGGCGGCCCTTCCATTCGCCGCCGCGGCAGCGCAGGTGCCGCAGGGCCGAGTCCGCGGTCATGGCCGCGTACAGCGCGGCGATCAGCGGGAGGCTCGCGGCGCGGGCGGGGGACAGCCGGTAGAAGCGCACCATGGGCAGGTAGGTCAGGGACATCATCAGCCACCCGGCCAGGCCCGCGCAGGCCAGCCACAGCGGCAGCCAGCCGGCGCTGTGGCCGGTGCCGTGGCCGGCGGCCGGCCCGCCGGCTGCGAGCATGATCAGCCCGCTGACGGTTGCGGCGGGCGGAAGCAGGTACAGCCAGGCCAGGCCGAGCACGGCAACGGCAGTGGCGGTGAGCGAGTGATGCAACTGGGTGTAGGCGCTGCGCGCGACCATGTGCCAGATATCGGCTAGCCGACGGTACGGCCGCGTGCTGACGACCTCGGTGGTCAGGCCCAGCCAGCAGCGGCCGCCGGCCCGCTTGAGCAGCGTGCCGAGCGCGACATCGTCGATCCGCGCGCCGCTGATCCGGGCCAGGCCGCCCGCCGCTGCCAGCGCATCGGCCCGCACCAGCATGCAGCCGCCGGCGGCCGCCGCAGTCCGGGACCGTGGCGTGCTGACCCGCCGGAACGGGTAAAGCTGGGCGAAGAAATAGACGAAGGCCGGGATCAGCAGCTTCTCCCAGCGGCTAACGGCGCGCAGCAGCGCCATCTGCGACACCATGGCGAAGTCGCCGGCCACCGCCGCACGCGCCAGCCGGGCGAGCGTGCCTGGCGCGAAGCTGATATCGGCGTCGGTGAACAGGAGGTACTCGGCAGCCGGGCCGGCCGCCCGGACGCCTTCGGACATGCCCAGACTTTCCCCGCCCAGCCGTCCGGCGTCGGGCGGCCGGCTACGACGGTCAGGTCCGCGCCGTCGGCGATGTCGCCGAGTTCGGCCGCGATCTTCGCGGTGCCGTCGCTGCTGTCATCGTCGACCACGATGACCGTCAGCGGACCTGAGTAGTCCTGGCAGAGCAGGCTCGGCAGGCAGCCGGGCAGTATGTCAGCCTCGTTCCGGGCCGGAATGACCGCGGTGACTGCCGGAAGCCGGCCCGGCGCCGCTGGCGGCAGCCGGTGGCTGGTGCGCCAGTAACCACCGTGCAGCCCGAGCAGGTACAGCCAGGCAGCCGCCGCGGCGGTCGTCAGGACGCAGAAGGTCAGGACTGCTGCCTCCGGTAGCTCGGTGTGGCCAGCCTTCGGCAGTCGCCGTGAGCCTGTCGGCGATGCACTCTATCGTGGGGGATGTGACGCGGATCGCGCTGTTTGCCACCTGCCTCGCCGACACCCTGTTCCCGGATGTCCCGCGAGCCACCGTGACCCTGCTGGAGCGGCTCGGGCACGAGGTGGTGTTCCCGGCGGAGCAGACGTGCTGCGGGCAGATGCACATTAACACGGGGTACCAGCGGGCGGCGTTGCCGCTGATCCGGCGGTACGTCGACACCTTCGAACCGTACGAGGTCATCGTGGCTCCGTCGGGCTCGTGCGTCGGCTCGATCGGGCACCAGCACGCGATGGTGGCGCGGCGGCACGATGATGAAGAGCTGGCGCGGCGGGCTGAGGCAGTCGCGGCGCGCACGTACGAGCTGTCCCAGCTGCTCACCGACGTGCTCGGCGTCGAGGACGTCGGCGCCCACTACCCGCACCGGGTCACCTATCACCCGACGTGTCACTCACTCCGGCTGCTGGCAGTCGGCGACCGGCCGCTGCGGTTGCTGCGCCGGGTATCCGGGATCGACCTGGTGCCACTGCCTGATGCCGACGTTTGCTGCGGATTCGGCGGCACGTTCGCGGTCAAGAACGCCGACACCTCGACCGCGATGCTGGCCGACAAGATGCGCAGCGTGCTGGCCACCCGGGCGGAGGTCTGCACGGCCGGCGACTCGTCGTGCCTGATGCACATCGGCGGCGGGCTGTCCCGGCTGCGCGCCGGGGTCAAGACGGTGCACCTGGCCGAGATCCTCGCCTCGACGGCCGGGGCCGGCCAGGGAGCGCCTGCGGCGGTGAGCCGGTGACGACCTTCCTCGGCCTGCCGGGCCGGCCGGGCCGGCCGGGCTCCCGGCAGTCGCCCTCCGAGCCACCGCACGCGCCGCGCGGCGTCGGTCATCTGCGCGCAGCCGACCCGTTCCCGGTGGCCGCCCGCCGGGCACTCGCGGACGCCCAGCTGCGGCGCAACCTCAGCAAGGCCACGACCACGATCCGGGCCAAGCGGGCCGCCGTGGTCAGCGAATTGCCAGATTGGGAGGAGCTGCGCGCCGCGGGCGAGGCGATCAAGGCGGCCACGATGGCCGACCTCGACCGCTACCTCGGGCAGCTTGAGGTCGCGGTCACCGCTCGCGGCGGCACGGTGCACTGGGCCAGGGACGCCATCGAGGCCGGCAACATCGTGACCGCGCTGGTGCAGGCGGCTGGCGCCACCGAGGTGGTCAAGGTCAAGTCGCTGGCCACCGACGAGATCGGGCTGAACGACGCGCTGGCCGCGGCCGGCATCGCGGCCTACGAGACGGACCTGGCCGAGCTGATCGTGCAGCTCGGGCATGACCGCCCGTCGCACATCCTGGTCCCGGCCATCCACCGCAACCGGTCGGAGATCCGCGACATCTTCCTGCGGGAGATGGGCGACGTCAGCCCTGACCTGACCGACGATCCGGCCGCGCTGGCTGAGGCGGCCAGGCAGCACCTGCGGCGCAAGTTCCTGTCCGCCACCGTCGGCATCAGCGGCGCGAACTTCGGCGTCGCCGAGACTGGCACGTTGTGCGTGGTCGAGTCGGAGGGGAACGGGCGCATGTGCGTGACCCTCCCGCAGACCCTCATCACTGTCATGGGCATCGAGAAAGTGATCCCGAGCTGGGCTGACCTCGGCGTGTTCCTGCAGTTGCTGCCAAGGTCATCGACCGGCGAGCGGATGAACCCGTATACCTCGATGTGGACCGGGGTGACGCCGGGCGACGGCCCGCAGTCCGTGCACCTGGTGCTGCTTGACAACGGGCGGACCGCCGCGCTCGCCGACCCGGTGGGGCGCGCGGCGCTGCACTGCATCCGGTGCTCCGCGTGCCTCAACGTGTGCCCGGTATACGAGCGGACCGGTGGTCATGCGTATGGCTCGGTCTATCCGGGTCCGATCGGAGCGGTGCTGTCGCCGCAGCTGACCGGCATCGAGGACAACGCCTCGCTGCCGTACGCGTCGTCGTTGTGCGGGGCCTGCTATGACGTCTGCCCGGTGAAGATCAATATTCCGGAGTTGCTGGTGCACCTGCGTGCGCGGCACGTCGAGGAGGCCAGGCGGACGCACCGGCTGCCCTCCGCCGAGGCCATCACGATGGCGGCGGCATCCTACCTGCTCGCCGACCCGGGACGGCTCGCCGCCGCGCAGTCGGCCAGCCGGTCAGGCCGCCTGCTCGGCCGGCGCGGGAAGATCACCGCGCTGCCGCCGCCGCTGGCCGCGTGGACGCGCGCGCGAGACGCGCCGGTCCCGCCGCCGCAGACGTTCCGGCAGTGGTGGCACAGCCAGCACGGAGATGACCGGGGCGGGCCGGCGCCAGGCGACCGGAGCGACCGGAGCGACCGGAGCGACCAGTGAGCGCGCGCGACGAGGTACTGGCCAGGATCAGGGCCGCGGCACGGACGGGCGCTGGCAAGGCCGGTACTGCGTCCTCGCCAGCCGCGCCGTCGCCGGGCCCGCGCTACCGGACCCGCAGCGAGCTGGCCGGCCCGCAATTGCTCGAATTGCTGGCCAGCAGGCTGACTGACTACCGGGCGCTCGTGCACTTCGCGTCGGCAGCGACGCTGGCCGACGAGATCGGCGCCGCTCTCCAGCGGCGCCAGGCACGCCGCATTGTCGTGCCGCCGGCGCTGCGATTGCCGCTGCCGAGCTTCGTGACGGCGATATCGGACACGCGGCCCTTCCTCAGCCCGGCAGGGCTGGCCGCCGTCGACGGGGTTGTCACCCGTGCCGCGGTGGCCATCGCCGAGACGGGCACGATCGTCCTGGACGGCTCGCCAGGCCAGGGCCGCCGTGCCATCTCGCTGGTACCGGACTACCACCTGTGCGTGGTGGACGCCGGCCAGGTTGTGCACCTAGTGCCGGAGGCGGTCGCCAGGCTGTCCGCTGGCCGGCCGCTGACCTGGATTAGCGGCCCGTCGGCCACCAGCGACATCGAGCTGGAACGAGTCGAGGGGGTTCACGGCCCGCGGACTCTCGAGGTCGTCCTGGTGTCCGGATGACGAACGCCAGGACTGTCCGGCCGATTGCCCGCGCTGACGTCCGGGCCGCGGCAGGGGTGATGACGCGGGCGTTCCACGACGACCCGGTCATGGCGTGGATCTTTCCCGACGAGCAGATGCGCCGCCGCCGCCTCCCGTCGTTCTTCGCCACCGCGATCCGTGGCAACGTGCGACAGGGCAACACCGAAGTGGTCGTGATGAACGGGCAAGTGCTCAGCTGCGCGATCTGGCTGGCGCCGGGAACCTGGCGGCCGCCGCTGTGGCGGCAGGTCATCGCTTTGCCGTCGGTGATCGTCAGGCTCCGCTCCCGGCTCCTCGTCGCGAGCGCTACTTTCGGCGCGCTGCTCGCTGTCCATCCCGACAGGCCACACTGGTACCTGTCCGGGATTGGCTCCGATCCGCCGGTCCAGGGCAGCGGCGCCGGCGGCGCGCTGATGCGATCACGGCTAGCCCGCTGCGATGCCGCGCGCCAGGCCGCCTACCTTGAATCGAGCAAGGAGAGCAACGTGCCGTTCTACGAACGGCACGGTTTCCGGGTGACCAGGGAGCTGACCGTCCCGGCTGGCGGCCCGACGTTCTGGCTGATGTGGCGCGAGCCGCAGGAGGCGCGAGATTGATGCAGGTCATTAGCGGGGCGGGAGAATTCGCCGGGACGGGGAGCTGGGTCGAGCACCTCAGCGTCGCCGATCTGAGCGTGGGCACCTACTCGATTCCGGCAGGCGGCACCGACAGCCAGGAGCCGCATACCGAGGACGAGATTTACCTGATCACGGCTGGCCGGGCAGTGCTGGAGTCCGGCGGTGACCGGATCACCGTACGGCCAGGCTCGGTTATCTATGTCCCTGCCGGGGAAGTACACAGGTTTGCGAAGATAGCCGAGGATCTCGCGGCGATCGTGGTATTCGCCCCGGCAGAGTATTCGCGAGCCCTCGCCGCTGACTAGCGGCACGAGGGGTCAGGGGACTAGGGGCACGTTATTTCGGTATTACCCCTATTAGGAAGTTAGCGCTACAGTGGGTGAAGGGACGGAAGCAAATCCGGGACAAGACTTGGCCGGACTAGGGGCAGGAGGCGGTCAGGGTGAGCGGTAGGGCGATCCCGGATGCCGAAAGGCTCCTGACGCCGGCCGAGGTGGCGGCGATGTTCCGGGTCGATCCCAAGACGGTGACGCGCTGGGCGCGGGACGGCCGGCTGACGTCGGTCCGGACGCTTGGCGGGCACCGGCGTTACCGGGAGAGCGAAGTGCTGGCACTGCTGCGCGCCGCGCACTCGGAAGCGGCGGAGTGAGCTAAGCGGCCGAGTGAGCTAAGCGGCCGACCGGGGCGCCGGTGGATCAGTGCGGACCGCGGCGGCCGGGGAGCGGCGATGCGCGGGAGTCGCGAGGCAGCGGACCGGCGCGGCAGTCGCGAGGCAGCCAGTGAGCCAGCCCGGCGGGCCAGCGCGATGCCTTAGGCGTGCCCTCCGGGAGGGGGTGCAGTAAGCCGGAGTGGCAGGCCGCATTCGGGCGGATCCCGGACCGGAGTGCATAGAGTTGCCCTGTGGCAGATCCGGCGAGCTATCGGCCGGCGCCCGGCTCCATTCCGGAGTCGCCTGGCGTCTACCGCTTCCGCGACGGCCGCGGCCGGGTCATCTACGTCGGCAAGGCCAAGAACCTCCGGGCACGGCTCAACTCCTATTTCGCCGACTTTGCCGGACTGCATCCGCGTACCCAGTCGATGCTGCTGGCCGCGGCTGGAGTCGACTGGACGGTGGTGGGCACCGAGGTCGAGGCACTCCAGCTCGAGTACTCATGGATCAAGGAGTTCGATCCGCGGTTCAACGTCCGTTACCGCGACGACAAGAGTTACCCCTACCTGGCCGTCACCATGGACGAAGACTTCCCGCGGGTACAGGTCATGCGCGGGGCTAAGCGGCGCGGTGTCCGGTATTTCGGGCCTTACTCGCATGCCTGGGCGATCCGCGACACCGTAGACACCTTGCTGCGGGTATTCCCGGTCCGCACCTGCTCAGCCGGGGTGTTCAAACGCGCCGGTCAGATCGGGCGGCCGTGCCTGCTGGGCTACATCGGCAAGTGCTCTGCCCCGTGCGTGGGACGGATCAGCGAGACGGCGCACCGCGCGCTCGCCGAGGAGTTCTGCGACTTCATGGCCGGCCAGACCGGCAAGTTCCGCAAACGGCTGGAAGCGCAGATGCGCGAGGCGTCGGCCTCCGAGGAATACGAACGGGCAGCGCGGCTGCGTGACGATCTCCAGGCACTGCAGCGCGCACTGGAAAAGCAGGCCGTGGTGCTGTCCGACGGCACCGACGCCGACGTGATCGCGCTGGCCGAAGACCAGCTCGAAGCGGCCGTGCAGGTGTTCTACGTGCGCGACGGCCGGGTGCGCGGCCAGCGCGGCTGGGTGCTGGACAAGGTCGAGGACGTCAGCACCGCCGAGCTTGTCGAGCACTTCCTCGGGCAGGTCTATGACAGCGACTCGGTGGCTACCGGCCGGCCGGCTGTCCGCTCCGCGAGGTCGGATCGCGCCACTGCGGGCCAGGACAGTGCGGGCCAGGACAGTGCGGGCCAGAACAGTGCGGGCGATGGCGGGTCGGCTGGCCGGCAGCGGTCAGCCATTCCGCGCGAGGTGCTGGTTCCAGCGCTGCCGCCGGATCCGGTGACCGTCGAGGAATGGCTCGCGGTGCGCCGCGGTGGCCGGGTCAGCCTGCGAGTGCCGCAGCGCGGTGACAAGAAGGCGCTGCTGGATACCGTGGCCAGGAACGCGGGTGAGTCGCTGGCCCTGCACAAGACGCGCAGGGCAAGCGACCTGACCACGCGCAGCGTGGCGCTGAACGAGATTTCCGAGGCGCTCGGGCTGGACGAGGCTCCGCTGCGGATCGAGAGCTACGACGTTTCGAACCTGCAGGGAACTCACGTCGTGGCGTCGATGGTGGTATTCGAGGACGGGCTTGCCCGCAAGTCCGAGTACCGCAGGTTCGCGATCAGGGGCCGGGACGGTAGCGATGACGTGGCCGCCATCCACGAGGTGATTACCCGGCGGTTCCGCCGCTACCTTGACGAGCGGGCGGCTGAAGCGGCAGGCCCGAGCGGTGCGGCCGCTGGCGAGCCGCCTGCCGAGCCGGAAGCGCGGCGCAAATTCGCTTACCCGCCGAACCTGCTGGTGATCGACGGCGGTCCAGCCCAGGTGGCAGCCGCGGTACGGGCGCTAGGCGAACTGGGCATCGTGGACGTGGCCGTGTGCGGCCTGGCGAAGCGACTCGAGGAGGTCTGGCTGCCCGGTGAGGACGGACCGGTCATCTTGCCGCGCAGCAGCGAGGGGCTCTACCTGCTGCAGCGGGTGCGGGACGAGGCGCACCGGTTCGCGATCACCTACCACCGGGCCAAGCGCGGTGCGGCGCTGACTGCCAGCAAGCTCGACGAGATCCCCGGCGTGGGCGCGGCCCGGCGGGCTACGCTGCTGCGGCAGTTCGGCTCGGTGCGCAAGCTCACCGCTGCGACCGTGCAGGACATCGCCGCCGTGCCGGGCTTTGGTACGCGGACGGCAGAGGCGGTGCACCAGGCCCTGCATCCAGACGGTGACGGTTCTGGTACTGCTGACCCCGCAGCGGGGGCACAAGTGACCGGGGGCACAAGTGAGTAGGGCAGTGCGTGAGCAGGGGCGGGGCATGAGCGGGGGGCGGGGCATGAGCGGGGACGGCACCGAACAGGAAATCGTGATCATCACCGGCCTCTCCGGTGCCGGTCGCAGCACTGCGGCCAAGGCGCTCGAGGACCTTGACTGGTTCGTCGCCGACAACCTGCCCGCAGGCCTGCTCCCGACGATGGCCGACCTGGCCCGCCGGGCCGGCGGAGCGGTGCCGCGGCTTGCCGCGGTCGTGGACATCCGCAGCCGTGCGTTCTCGTCCGACATCAAGTCGGCGATCAGCGATCTCAACGTCCGCGGCATCCGGCCGTACGTGGTGTTCCTGGAGGCATCCGATGCCACGCTGGTGCGCAGGTTCGACAGCGTCTCCCGGCCGCATCCGCTGCAGGAAGGCGGCCGGGTGGTGGACGGGATCGCCGCCGAGCGCGACCTGCTGCAGGGCATGCGCGCAGAGGCTGACCTGGTGCTGGACACCAGTGCGCTGAACGTGCACGAGCTGCGGTCCAGGATGCGCAGCGCGTTTGCCACCGATGCGGACACGGTGCTGCGCGTGAGCGTGGTCTCGTTCGGGTTCAAGTACGGCCTGCCGGTAGACGCGGACATGGTGGCGGACTGCCGGTTCCTGCCGAACCCGCACTGGATACCTGAGCTCGCGCCGCAGACCGGCCAGGATGAGGCGGTCATCAAGTACGTGCTCAGCCAGCAGGGTGCGACGGAGTTCCTTGACGCGTTCGTGCGCGCGGTGCAGGTCGCGCTGGCGGGCTATGACCGGACCGGCAGGCATTTCGTGCTCCTGGCCGTCGGCTGTACCGGCGGTAAGCACCGCAGCGTGGTCATGGCCGATGAGATGGCTGCCCGGCTGTCGCAGACCTGGCCCGGCATCCAGGTCACGCACCGCGATCTGGGCCGCGAGTAGGCATGACCGTTCCAGCTCCGGGCCGCCCGCGCAACCGTAAGGTCGTCGCGCTCGGCGGCGGCCACGGGCTGCACGCATCGCTGTCCGGGCTGCGGCGGGTGACCAGGGACCTGACGGCGATCGTCACGGTCGCGGACGATGGCGGGTCAAGCGGCCGGCTGCGCCGGGAGTTCGGCGTGCTGCCGCCCGGCGACCTGAGGATGGCACTGGCCGCGTTGTGCGGCGATGACGCCTGGGGCACCACCTGGAGCCGGGTGATCCAGCACCGGTTCGCCGGCGACGGCGACGTGGCACACGAGGGCGGGCTGGCCGGCCACGCGGTGGGGAACGTGCTGATCGTCGCGCTCTGGGAACTGCTCGGCGACACCGTGCAAGGGCTGGAATGGGTCGCGCGACTACTCGGAGCGCACGGCCGGGTGCTGCCGATGTCGGCGGTTCCGCTGGACCTGGTGGCCGAAGTAGCCGGGGCAGATCCGGACAGGCCGGACGAGGTGCTCACCATTAAAGGCCAGGTAGCCTGCGCGACGACCACAGGACGGGTACGGTCGGTATCACTGGTTCCCGCCGACCCGCCCGCGTGCCCGCAAGCCGTGCAAGCGATCGAGGCGGCGGACTGGGTGGTGCTCGGGCCGGGCTCGTGGTTCACCAGCGTGCTACCGCACCTGCTGGTCCCGGAGCTGGCCACGGCACTGGTGGGGACTCGAGCGCGGAGGCTGGTAGCGCTGAATCTGGCGCCGCAACCCGGTGAGACAGGCGGTTTCTCGCCGCACGCCCACCTGGAGGTTCTTGCGGACCACGCACCAGACCTGGGGATCGACGTCGTGCTTGCGGACCGCGGCGCGGCCGCCGCGTCGGCTGCCGAGCTTGAGAAGGCAGCGGGCCTGCTCGGTGCCCGTCTCGTACTGGCCGACCTGGCCGTCGCAGACGGGTCGCCGAGGCATGACCCGCGACGCCTGGCGGGCGCATTCGCGCAGCTATTTGAGGGGGAGTGAGGCCCGTGGCGCTGACTGGCCTGGTCAAGGACGAGCTCAGCAGGGTAAGCGTGCTGAAGCCATGCTGTCGCAAGGCAGAAGTCTCGACCATCCTGCGATTCGCGGGCGGGTTGCACCTGGCGGCAGGCCGCATAGTCGTGGAGGCAGAACTCGACACCGGATCGGCGGCGCGTCGCCTGCGCAAGGACATCGCCGAGGTGTTCGGTCACGCGTCCGACCTCGTGGTGCTGGCGCCGGGCGGGCTGCGCAAGGGCAACCGCTACCTGGTCCGGGTGATCGCCGACGGGGAAAGCCTGGCCAGGCAGGCCGGGCTGATCGACAATCGCGGTCGGCCGGTGCGGGGGCTGCCCAGGCAGGTGGTAGCGGGCACGACCTGCGATTGCGAGGCTGCCTGGCGCGGCGCGTTCCTGGCGCACGGCTGCCTGACCGAGCCCGGCCGGTCCATGTCGCTTGAGGTGAGCTGCCCCGGGCCGGAGGCAGCGCTGGCTATGGTCGGCGCCGCCCGGCGGCTGAAGATTCACGCCAAGGCGCGCGATGTCCGCGGGGTTGACCGGGTGGTGCTCCGCGACGGCGACTCGATCAGCGCGCTGCTCACCCGGCTGGGCGCGCACGACAGCGTGCTGGCGTGGGAGGAGCGCCGGATCCGCCGCGAGGTCAGGGCTACCGCGAACCGGCTGGCGAACTTCGACGACGCCAACCTGCGGCGCAGCGCGCGTGCTGCGGTCGCGGCCGGTGCCAGGGTGGAGCGGGCACTGGACATTCTCGGTGCTGATGCTCCCGAGCACCTCATCGTCGCCGGTGAGCTGCGCATCAAGCACCGGCAAGCCAGCCTGGAGGAGCTTGGGCAGCTGGCCGAGCCGGCCCTGACCAAGGACGCCATCGCCGGGCGGATCAGGCGGCTGCTCGCGCTGGCCGACCGCCGCGCCATTGAACTGGGGATACCGAACACCGAAGCGACTCTCACGGCCGAAATGCTGGTGCCCTGACTGCCCGTTCCCGCCGGTCAGGGTTTGGTAGCCGGCCGGCTTGATGACCGCTCGGGGGATGGGGACGCGGAACTGGTCCGGTAGGGTTTTGTGCGCCAGCTGCGCACAGCCAAGACCACGCGCGGCGATGACGAAGGAGTGCACCTGCGGTGAGTGTCCGGGTGGGAATCAACGGGTTCGGCCGGATCGGGCGGAACTTCTGGCGGGCCGTGCAGGCCGGCGCTGGCGGCGACATCGAGATCGTGGCAGCGAACGATCTCGGCGACCTCGCTACCTGTGCTCACTTGCTGAAATATGACACGGTGCTGGGCACGCTGGAAATGGAGGTTGCCGCCGAGGGTGACGTCATCAGGGCGGGCAGTCACTCGATCAAGATGCTCGCCGAGAAGGACCCGGCGGCGCTGCCGTGGGGCGACCTTGGGGTGGATGTCGTGATCGAGTCCACCGGCCGGTTCACCAGCGCGCCGGATGCCGCTAAGCACCTGGCTGGCGGTGCCCGCAAGGTAGTCATCTCCGCGCCGGCGAAGGGCGAGGACATCACGATCGTGCTCGGCGTGAACGACGACCGGTACGACCCGGCACGGCACAACATCATCTCCAACGCATCGTGCACGACTAACTGCGTGGCACCGATGGCCAAGGTGCTGAGCGACAGCTTCGGTATTCGCAAGGGCCTGATGACGACCATTCACGCTTATACGAATGATCAGGTAATTCTTGACTTCCCGCACAAGGACCTGCGCCGGGCCAGGGCTGCGGCGCAGAACATCATCCCGACCACGACAGGTGCGGCCAAGGCGACGTCCCTGGTGCTGCCAGAGCTGACTGGCAAGCTTGACGGGCTGGCCATGCGGGTACCGGTGATGGACGGCTCGGTGACCGACCTGGTCGTCCAGCTGGAGCGGGACGTCACCATCGAGGAGGTCAACGCGGCCTACCGGGCCGCCGCCGACGGCCCGCTCAAGGGCTATCTGCACTACACCGCCGATCCGATCGTGTCCTCCGACATCGTCGGAACCCCGTATTCCTGCACGTTCGACTCTCAGCTCACGATGGCATCCGGCGACCAGGTCAAGGTCATCGGCTGGTACGACAACGAGTGGGGCTACTCCAACCGGCTCGCCGACCTTGCCGGCCTGGTGGGCGCCAGCCTGCCTGCCCGCTCGTGAAGGGCCTCGATTCGCTGACCGTCAGCGGCCGGGTCGTGCTGCTGCGGGCCGACGTGAACGTGCCGCTGGACGGCACCGCGATCACCGACGACGGCCGCATCCGCGCCAGCCTGCCAACCATCAATGACCTGCGGGAACGCGGCGCGAGGGTGCTGATCATCGCGCACCTGGGGCGGCCGAAGGGTGACGGTTACGCTGACCGGGCCGCCGGTGGCCCGTCGCTCGCTCCGGTGGCGGCCCGGCTGTCGCAGTTGCTGGGCGCACCGGTGCAGCTGGCAGCCGACGTCGCGGGCGACTCGGCCCGGGCCGTCGCGGCCGGACTTGCCGATGGTGACGTGGCCATGCTGGAGAACATCCGCTTCGAGCCCGCCGAGACCAGTAAGGACCCGGGCGAGCGGTCGGTGCTCGCCGGGCGGCTGGCGGCGCTCGGCCAGGCGTACGTCGGGGACGGGTTCGGTGCCTTGCACCGTGCTCACGCCAGCGTGTGTGACCTGCCGGCGCTGCTGCCGCATGCCGCCGGGAACCTGGTGCTGGCCGAGGTAGCGGTGCTGGAGCGGCTGCAGGATCCGGCCCGGCCGTATGTCGTCGTGCTCGGCGGCGCCAAGCCGTCTGACAAGCTAGCGGTGATCGCGAACCTGCTAGCGCGGGCCGACCGGATCCTGATCGGCGGCGGGATGTCGTACACGTTCCTGGCGGCCAAGGGCTACGAGGTGGGCAACTCGCTGCTGGAAGCCGACAAGGTCGACGACGTCCGCCGGGTGATGGCGGATGCGCAGGCACGCGGGGTGGAACTGGTGCTGCCTGTCGACCTCGTCGGCGCGACGCGCTTCGCGCCGGACGCTGAGCACGATGTGTACCCGGCGGACGCGTTCCCTGCCGACCGGGAGGGCATGGACATGGGCCCGGCGACCAGGGAGTTGTTCGCGGCCAAGCTGGCGGACGCGGCGACGGTGTTCTGGAATGGCCCGGTCGGGGTGTTCGAGTTCCCCGCTTTCTCGGCCGGCACCAGGGCGGTGGCCGAGGCGATCAGCGCCCTGCCTGGTTTCACCGTGGTTGGCGGCGGCGACTCGGCCGCGGCCGTGCGCCGGCTCGGGCTGCCTGAAGACGGTTTCAGCCACATTTCCACCGGCGGCGGAGCCAGCCTGGAGTACCTGGAGGGCGCGTCCCTGCCCGGCCTCGCTGTCCTTGCTGACGCGGAACCGGCCCGCTAGTGGCCGCCGTCAGGAAGCCGCTCATCGCCGGCAACTGGAAGATGAATAACAACCATCTGGAGGCCATCGCGCTCACCCAGAAACTCGGGTTCGCGCTGACCGACAAGGACTTCACCGCCATCGACATCGCGGTCCTGCCGCCGTTCACCGCGCTGCGGAGCGTGCAGACGCTGATCGACGGCGACAAGCTCCGGCTGCTGTACGGTGCGCAGGACGTCTCGCCGCACGAGGACGGGCCCTACACCGGCGATGTCTCGGCCCGGATGCTGGCCAAGCTGGGCTGCCGGTTCGTCCTGGCCGGGCACTCCGAGCGGCGCATTCACCACCACGAGGATGACGGCCTGGTCAACAGCAAGGTTCGCGTCGTGCTCCAGCGGAATATGACGCCGGTGCTGTGCATCGGCGAGCCGCTCGAGGTACGCCAGGCTGGCGAGCACCTCGACTACGCTCTTGCCCAGCTCGATGGGGGCCTGGCTGGCCTGACGGCCGGCCAGGTAGGCGGCCTGGTGATCGCCTACGAGCCGGTCTGGGCCATCGGAACCGGCCAGGTGGCGACGCCAGCCGACGCGCAGGAGGTCTGCCGGGCCATCCGGGGACGGATTTCCGCCGTTCACGGTCACCCGGCAGGTGCGAGCACGCGTATCCTGTATGGCGGGTCGGTTAAGCCTGACAACATGCCCGCGATCATGGCCGAGCCCGATGTCGACGGGGCGCTAGTAGGCGGTGCGAGCCTAGATGCCAGCGAGTTCGTGCGGATTTGCCGGTATCGTGAAAAGGGAGCACTGCCTGACCGCGCCGCTGCCACGTAGGGACCGGTCCCGCGTGCGGCCAGAACTAGCTGGGAGAGACGAGAAACCGCAGTGACTGTCGCATTCTCCGTGATCTTGATCATCACCAGCCTGCTGATGATCCTGCTAGTGCTCCTGCACAAGGGCAAGGGCGGCGGCTTGTCGGACCTGTTCGGCGGCGGCATATCCTCCTCACTCGGCTCCAGCTCGGTGGTTGAGCGGAACCTGGACCGGATCACCATCGTCACCGGGAGCATCTGGTTCATCTGCATCGTCGCCCTCGGAATCCTCGACAAGCACTGAGGCCGGGCGGCGCCCGTGCGCTGGCCCGGCGGGGCGCTGACCGGCTTGGTGAACGGGACACTGACAGTCGCGGTCTTCGATATATACGGCACGTGAATACAGACGGCAGTGAACTGATAGGAACAAGCGGGCTGGTGCGGTGCCCGGTGCGGCTAAGCAATCCGCACAACATTTGAGCAAGGGGTGAGCAGTGAGTAGTGGCAACGCCATACGCGGCAGCCGGGTAGGTGCCGGGCCGATGGGTGAGGCCGAGCGTGGCGAGGCTGCGCCGCGCATCCGGGTGTCTTTCTGGTGCTGCAACGGACACGAGACCATTCCGAGCTTTGCCTGTGACGCTGCGGTCCCGGAGTTCTGGGACTGCCCGCGCTGCGGCTTGCCGGCCGGCCAGGACGAGGCTAACCCGCCTGCTCCGCCGCACGCCGAGCCGTATAAGACGCACTTGGCCTACGTGAAGGAACGGCGCAACGATACCGACGGGGCGGCGATCCTCGCCGAGGCCCTCGACCGGCTGCGCAAGGGCGCCTGAGCACGGCCCGCTCGCCTGCGGTCGGCTAGCGGGCGGGCCGCCTAGCGGGCGACCGGTTAGCGGTCGGGCCGGCTAGTGGGCGAAGGCGCTCCGCTGGCCGCCCGGCAGCAGCGGCACGGGCTCGCGGCGTGCCGCTTCCAGCACCTGCACCTGCGTCCGCAGATCGCTGATCAGCAGTCCGGCCAGATCCTGGCTGAAGCCATTCCTGACCACGATTCGCAGCACCGCGGTGTCCTGCATGTTCTCGGGAAAGGTGTAGGCCGGAACGAGCCAGCCGCGCTGCCGGAGTCGTTCAGACAGGTCGAACACGGTGTAATGGGTCGTGGCCGGGTCGGCCAGCTTGAACGTCACCACTGGCAGGTCGCGGCCGTCGGAGAGCAGTTCGAACGGGCCCATGCCGGCTACCTGCTCGGCGATGGAGCGTGCCACCTGCTGGCAGGTGAGCTGGACCTGCCGGTATCCCTCGAAGCCGAGCCGGACGAAGTTGTAGTACTGCGCGGCAACCTGCGAGCCGGGCCGGGAGAAGTTCAGCGCGAACGTCGGCATTTCCCCGCCCAGGTAGTTCACCCGGAACACCAGGTCGTCGGGCAGCGCGGCGGCATCGCGCCAGACGATCCAGCCGACGCCGGGATACACCAGGCCGAACTTGTGGCCGGAGGTGTTGATCGAGGCGACCCGGCTCACCCGGAAGTCCCACTCCAGGTCCGGTGCCAGGAACGGCGCTACGAAGCCGCCGGAGGCCCCGTCGACGTGTACCGGGATGTCCAGTCCGGTGTCGTGCTGGAGCGCGTCAAGCGCGGCCGCTATCTCCGCGACCGGCTCGTAGCTGCCGTCCATCGTGGAGCCGAGTACGGCCACGACGCCGATCGTGTTCTGGTCACAGCGCGCTGCGGCTTCCGGCGCGGTCAGATGCAGCCGGCCGGGCTCCATCGGCACCATCCGAGGCTCTACCTGCCAGTAGCGGCAGAACTTCTCCCAGCAAACCTGGACGTTAGCCCCCATCACCAGATTCGGCTTGACACCGCTGCCGGGCAGCCCCGCCGCGGCGCCATGGCGGGCGCGCCAGCGCCAGAGCAGGGCGAGCCCGCCGAGCATGCATGCCTCGCTTGACCCGGTCGTCGAGCAGCCGGTCGCCGAGCCGCGGGAAGCGCCGTCGTCAGGCTCATCATCGTCGGCGAGAGCCGCGGGCGCATGCCACAGATGGGCCAGGATGTTGACGCAGCGGCGCTCGAGCTCGGCGGTTTGCGGATATTCGTCCTTGTCGATCATGTTCTTGCTGAAGCACTCGGCCATCAACTGCTCGGCCTCCGGCTCCATCCAGGTGGTGACGAACGTCGCCAGGTTGAGCCTGGCATTCCCGTCGAGAATCAGCTCATCCCGCACCAGCGCGAGCGCGGCAGCCGGGTCCATTGGCTCCGCAGCCAACCGATGCCGGGGGACAGCATGATCGATCCGGCAGTAGACCGGATTGAGATCGAGTATCGCGGGACCGCGGGCCTCGTCGATCTTGGGGTGAAGCGGCATGTCGTGATCCTTTCCGCCGGTCAGGCGAGCACGTTCAGGTTGCGCTCCGATAGCGACTGAACAGGTAATCCTCATCGGTCAGCAGGTGCGCCAGGGACAGCCGCGCCGTGGTGGCGCCAGCGGCGGTGGCGCCAGCGGGCGGTCCGGTGACCTGGCCGGAGCCCGATCTCACGATGCGGCCGGCCGGACCGCTGGCAAATACCGGGCTGGTTGTCAGGCACAGTTCGTCAATCAGGCCGGCCTGCGCCAGTTGCCCGAGCAGGCCCGGGCCGCCCTCGCACAAGATCCTGGAGTAACCGAGGCCATGCAGCGCCGCGACGGCCGCGCTCACGTCCACCTGACCCTGGCCGGCTTCGACGATCCGGGCGTGCCTGGCGATCGCAGCCTTGCGATCGGGCGGAGCGTCGGCCGTAGTGACGACGATCGTCTGCGCTCCGGTGGCCGCCCCGGTCAGCAACTGCCCGGCGGGGTCGACGTCGAGCCTCGCGGTCACGACGGCGATGGCAGGCAGCGGAGCGCCGGGCGGGCGCAACTGCTGCCACAGCTCGGCGCCCTGCGCTGGCCGGTACCGCTCCGCCCGCACGGTTCCCGCGCCGACGAGAATGACGTCGGCCAGGCTGCGCAGCACCGTGAACACCATCCGGTCGCCCGGCCCGGACAGGCCGCCGGACCGGCCGCCGAGCGAGGCGGCGCCGTCGACGCTGGCAACCATGTTTGCTTGCAGCCAGCCGCGCTGGTGGCTCTGTCCGTCACCGCGGTACAGCCGCGCAAGCTCTGAAACCGCGGCCGGCAGCGCGCCAAGCCCTGCTTTCGGCACGACTTGCAGCTCCGGGCCCTGAACCGGATAGATCTGGCGCACGTCAAGCAGTCAATCAGACGTGGCGTCCGTGCGCGCGGCACGCCCCGGCCCGTGCGCCAGGATCTCGCGGCCAGCGGCTAACTGTCAGTGGCGCGCAGGATCACGACCGACCGGGCTGTGACCTCGCGCGTGGTGAGCGGGCGCAGGACGAGCGGGCGTCCGTCGCCGCCCGGCGGAACCTGGCCGCCGGCCTCAGCGGTGTCCGCCACTGGCTGCCAGCCTGACGCGAGGTCGGCGCCAGGCAGGGTGAAGGCTACCGGCTCGTCACCGGCGTTGAAGAGAAGCAGGAAGCTCTGGTCTGTGATGGCCTCGCCGCGGCTGCCCGGCTCGGTGATCGCGCCGCCGTTCAGCAGCACCGCGAGCGAGCGGGCATAGCCGCTGCGCCAGTCGTCCAGCGTCATATCGGTGCCGGCCGCGGTCAGCCAGCTGATGTCGCGCAGCTCCGCTCCGCTGGCGTCGGCAAGTTCGCCGCTGAAGAAGCGGCGCCGGCGGAAGACCGGGTGCTCACGGCGCATCGCGATCAGCGCGCAGGTGAACTCGAGCAGATCCGCGTGCTGGCCTGCCGCCTCCCAGTCCACGAAGGAGATCTCGTTGTCCTGGCAGTAGGCGTTGTTGTTGCCCAGCTGGGTGCGCCCGAGCTCGTCGCCGGCCAGCAGCATCGGCACGCCCTGCGAGCAGAACAGGGTGACCAGGAAGTTGCGTACCTGCCGGGCGCGCAGCCCGTTGATGGCAGGGTCGCTGGTCGGGCCCTCCGCGCCGCAGTTCCAGGACCGGTTGTCGTCGGTGCCGTCGGTGTTGTCGTCCTTGTTGGCCTCGTTGTGCTTGCCGTTGTAGCTGACCAGGTCTGCCATGGTGAATCCGTCATGGCAGGTAACGAAGTTGACCGAGGCGACCGGGCGCCGCGCGCTGGTCTCGTACAGATCGGCCGAGCCGCTCAGCCTCGAGGCGAACTCGCCGATCGTGGCCGGCTGACCGCGCCAGAAGTCGCGGACCGTGTCCCGGTACTTGCCGTTCCACTCCGTCCACAGCGGCGGGAACCTTCCGACCTGATAACCGCCGGCGCCGACGTCCCATGGCTCGGCGATCAGCTTCACCTGGGAGACCACCGGGTCCTGCTGCACCAGCTCGAAGAACGCCGACAGCCGGTCTACTTCGTGCAGCTCGCGGGCCAGGGCTGCGGCCAGGTCGAACCGGAACCCGTCGACGTGCATCTCCAGTACCCAGTAGCGCAGCGAGTCCATGATCAGCTGCAGTGCGTGCGGATGCCGGACATTGAGGCTGTTGCCGCAGCCGGTGTAGTCGAGGTAACGGGACGGGTCGGCGTCGTCAAGCCGGTAGTAGGCCGCGTTGTCGATGCCGCGGAACGACAGCGTGGGGCCGAGCGCGCCGGACTCGGCGGTGTGGTTGTAGACGACGTCGAGTATGACCTCGATGCCTGCCTGGTGCAGTACCTTCACCATCGACTTGAACTCGGCGGCCTGGCCGTGCGGCTCCGTGGAGCTCGAATAGCCGTTGTGCGGCGCCAGGAATCCGATCGTGTTGTAGCCCCAGTAGTTGGTCAGCCCCCGCTCGGCCAGCTCATGCTCGGGTACGGACTGGTGCACCGGCATGAGCTCGATCGCGGTAATGCCGAGCCTGGTGAGGTGGTCGACCACCGGCGGCGAGGCCAGTCCTGCGTAGGTGCCGCGCAGCTCGCGCGGCACCTGCGGATGGCGCATGGTCAGGCCGCGGACGTGCGCCTCGTAGATCACGGTCTGGTGGTAGGGGGTCATCGGCCGCCGGTCGCCGGTCCAGTCGAAGTACGGGTTAATCACCACGCTGCGCGGCATGAACGCAGCGCTGTCAGCGTCATTTCGCTGTGCGGGATTCCCGAGCTGGTAGTCGAACAGCGCGGGATCCCAGCGCACCTGGCCGTCGACCGCCTTGCCGTACGGGTCGAGCAACAGCTTGGCCGGGTTGCACCGATGGCCCTGCTTGGGTTCGTAGGGGCCGTAGACCCGGTAGGCATAGCGCTGGCCCGGCCCGATGTCAGGCAGGTAGCAGTGCCAGACGAAGCCGTCCACCTCGGTCAGGTCCAGCCGCGTCTGCGCGTCGCCGGGACCGAACAGGCACAGCTGGACCCGCTCGGCGACCTCGGAGAACAGGGCGAAGTTCGTGCCCGATCCATCCCAGGTAGCGCCAAGCGGGTAAGCAGTGCCCGGCCAGATCTGCATCCGCTGACCTTACCCGCTGGTAACAGCAGCGCGCGCCACGATGGCCGCGAGGTCGAGCCCGTCCGGCAGGCTGCCGAACGGAATGCCGGGCCCTGCACCGAGGCCGTGCGAGGTGCCTGCATCGCCGGCCGCGCGGCCGTCGAGGCGGGTGCTGCCGAAAGCGTCGCAGATCGCGGCCGGCGCATGCCGGGCCAGCAGCGATGCCTGGAGCGTGATGGCAATCTGCCCGGCAAGGCGGCGTGCATGCCGCTCGCCGTCCGGGCCCTGTGCCCGCCTCAGGAGCGCGCGCAGGCTAGCTGCGGCCGCCATGACCCGCTCGTCGCCGCGTGCCAGGTCGATCTCGGCGAGCAGCGCTTCGGCGCAGGCCGGCGCCCAGGTCAGTGCGCGGAGCACGTCCAGGGCCGCGACGTTGCCGGACCCTTCCCAGATGGAGTTGAGCGGCGAATCGCGAAGCAGCCGGGGCAGCGGTGAGTAATCCTCGACATAGCCGTTCCCGCCAAGGCACTCGAGCGCTTCGGCGGTGATCATCGGAGTGCGCTTGCAGATCCAGTACTTGGCGGCTGGCAGGGCAACGCGGAGCAGCGCCGCCTCGGCGGCGTCGCCAGCGGCCGCCCGGTCGGCAGCTCCGGCCAGCCGGATGGCCAGCGTCGTGGCGGATTCCGACTCGACGGTCAGATCCGCGATCACCCCGGCCATGGCCGGGTGGTCAAGCAGCGGGGCGCCGAAGGATTCGCGCAGGCCGGCGTAGCTGGCCGCGATGACGGTGGCCTGGCGGATGGCCGCCGCGCTGCCGAGCACGCAGTCCAGTCTCGTGGCGGTGACCATGCTGATGATGGTCTGCACCCCCCGGCCGGGCTCGCCGACCGGCCAGGCTACGGCCTGGTCATACTCGACTTCGCTGGATGCGTTGGAGGAGTTGCCGAGCTTGTCCTTGAGCCGCTGGAGGTACATCGCGTTCCGGCTGCCGTCAGGTAGCACCCGCGGCAGCAGGAAGCAGGTCAGGCCCTCCGGAGCCTGCGCCAGCACCAGGAACAAGTCGCACATCGGCGCCGAGCAGAACCACTTGTGTCCGGTCAGCAGGTAGCTGCCGTCGCCTGCTGGCGCCGCCGTCGTGGTGTTAGCGCGGAGGTCCGAGCCGCCCTGCTTTTCCGTCATGGCCATGCCGGCGAGCAGCCCGGCCTTGCCCTCAGGCGGCCGCAGGCCAGGGTCGTAGCTGGCCGAGGTCAGCAGGGGCTCGTAGCGGGCCGCTAGCTCCGGGCTGTGCCGCAGCGCGGGCACGCAGGCATAGGTCATGGAGATCGGGCAGCCATGACCGGCCTCGGCCTGGGCCCAGACCATGAACTTGGCAGCCCTGGCCACGTGCGCAGCGGGCCTGCTGTCGGCCCAGGGAGCGGCGTGCAGGCCGTGGCCGACCGCGGTGGTCATGAGGTGATGCCAGGACGGGTGGAAGTCAACCTCGTCTACCCGGTAACCGCGAGAGTCATGGGTGCGCAGCACCGGCTTGCTGGCGTTCGCCAGCCGGGCGTGCTCCTGCGTGGCCGCCGTGCCGGCCAGCGCGCCAAGCTCGTGCAGTTCGGTCTCGGCCCAGCCCGCGCCTTCGCGGCGCACGGCGCTCAGCAATGCCGGGTCCTCGGCCACGTCATATCCAGCGAGCGGAGGTACCTGGTTCAGTACCTGATGCGTGACGTGCCGCCGGGAGTGCGTCACTGCTGCCGGCCTAGGTGTGGATGCCGCACTCGGTCTTGCCGGTGCCCGCCCACCGCCCGCTGCGCGGGTCCGCCCCGCCAGCCACCCGGGAGGTGCAGGTACGGCACCCGATCGACGGGTAGCCGTCATAAACCAGCGGATTCACCAGGATGTTGTTGGCGGCAATGTAGTCATCGACCTGCTGCTGGGTCCATTCGACGATCGGATTGACCTTGATCATCTCGCGTCGCGCGTCCCACTGGACGACCCTGGTGTCTGTCCGGGCCTCGGTCTCCTCCCGGCGCACGCCGGTGAACCAGGCGTCGTACGGGCCGAGCGCCTCCTCCAGTGGCACCACCTTGCGGAGGTAGCAGCACAGGTCCGGGTTCCGGCTGTACAGCCGGGGGCCTAGCTCGGCGTCCTGCTCTTCGACCGTGGTTGGCGGCATCACGTTGATCACGTTGACCGGATACATGGCCGAGACGGCATCCCTGGTGCCTACCGTCTCGGGGAAGTGATAGCCGGTGTCGAGGAAGAGCACGTCGACGCCGGGGAGGTGCCTCGACACCAGGTTGACCAGGACGGCATCGGTCATCGACGAGGTGATGCAGATCCGGCGGCCGAACGTCCGGGTCGCCCATGCGATGACCTCGTCGGCCGGTGCCCCTGCCAGCGCCTCGGCGGCCGCTGCGGCTAGCCTCTCCATCTCGCTGGGCTCCTCCTCGCGGGCGGTCCATTCGGTCCAGGCAGCTTAGCGGGTCAGCCTGCGGGCCGGCGGTAGGTCCGGCCCGTAACACGACAAGCGTCCCGGCACAGTAAGAATTATCACAGTCCACGCCAGGGGTCTCCCTGCCCGCTCCGGTCAGCCCTGCCTGAGCCAGCCCAGGCGGGTCTCGGTGGGCTGAGCCGGCCGCTTGTGCTGGCAATCGCACCAGGTACCGCGCGGGCACCTGTCGTGCCGCTGAGCCCGGCAATCGGGGCAGATCATGCCAGCCAGCCCCGCAACGTCAGGCCGCGTTGGCCCGGCGCATCCGGCGCCGGCGCTCCGAGGAGCGCTCATCCTCGTTGAGGCCGCCCCAGGTGCCGTACTTCTCCGGCCTGCTGACGGCGTAGGTCAGGCACTCGGCGCGCACGGGGCAGGCGTTGCAGACCGCCTTGGCCTTCCGCTCCCTGATCTCGCGCTCCGGCTGCCGCTCCCCGTCGGGACCAAAAAAGAGCACAACTTCCTTGCCGCGGCACGCAGCCTCATCCTGCCAGGCCCAGTTCGGCCGTTGCAGAAGGGCGGCTTGGCGGCGTACCTCAGACATGAATAGCTCTCCTCAGCCAGCGGACCGTGGTCGCCGGTGACCACGGTGTGTCAGTGCTCACAGTTTCCGGTTGTGGTCGGTTCAGTTCAGTTCGTGCAGGTCGGTCACATCAGCCGGTCGGTCTCGGGCGGACGGGCACGGCGTGCCCAGGCGGTGCATGCGCGGTAGTGCAGGCTTGCATCCGTCCAGCGGACCCCGCGAGGCGCGGTAAGGTGCCCTAGACGAAGAAATCCTTGCGCGGTGTGGCAATTGCCCCGTCGGATGGTGCAACGCACTGCGCTGGCGTGGTGTTCCCAGTGCGGTGCTGTGTGCCCGCGACTTTGGTATGCACGCCTGCCCGCCAGCGCGGACCGCCGGTCAATCATGCCACTCGCCACCCCGGTCGCGCAGCCAGGATCGGCAAGATCTGGCCCTTCCCCGGTCATACTAAGTGATCATTAACTGGACAGATTTATTTGTTCAGGCCACCATAGGCATCATGTCCGCGTCCGACGCAGCGCCGCTGCCCCGCTTGGGCGAGGTATTTTTCGACGTCAGGGGCCACTCCCGGAGCATGCGGCTGAGCTGGTACGCCGACACCGGGATCGCGGTCTTCAGCATCTGGCAGGGTGGACGGTGTACGGGCACGTTCCGGCTGCCGATGGACGACCTGGCCAGGATGACGGAGATATTGCAGCGGGGTCCGCAACGGCGCGCTGGCTCCCGGCACGAGCACGAGCGCGGCTACGGCGAGGCCGGCTATGACGACGCCAGCTATGACGAGGGCCAGTATGACGACGACTGGTTTGACGAGGAGGGTAACCAGGCCAGCGGTCACGGGCCTGCGGGGCGCGAGCTCACCGAGCGTTACCCCGGCGGGCGCAGATCCAATCGGCCATCAGCAGGCCGCGATTCCGCCGGCTATGAGCGCCCTGGCCGGTATGCCGATTCCCCGGCCGACCCTGGCGCGCCTGATGGCGCCGGGCGCTACGAATTCCCGACCCAGGCGGTCCGCCCGCCAGCCGGCAGTTACCCGCACGCCTCTGGCGGCCTTGACCGCGGGGCGGTCAGTGACCTCAGCGGGTACTCCCGCGAGCGCTTTGCGCCGCCCTATGTGGGCTCCGCCGGCGAGGCTTACCCTAATGACAATCCCGCGGGCGGA
Source organism: Actinomycetota bacterium (assembly GCA_027314515.1). Classification (GTDB taxonomy): domain Bacteria; phylum Actinomycetota; class Actinomycetes; order Streptosporangiales; family Streptosporangiaceae; genus JAJYUU01. Next base: position 2,455 of record DAHVAR010000123.1, on the reverse strand, counting down.
CCGGCACCCCGCCATGGCGCTGGCAGGCCCGCCTATCATTCCGGTCGGCGCAGCGATTCGGCCGAGCTAGGCAACTACCTGCCGTCACCGCTCTCGGATCCTGGCTATCCGGGCGACCCCGGTTATCGGCCGGCCGCTGATCCTGGCGTTACCGCGGAGTATCAGACCGGGCGGCACGGCGGGCAGCGGATGCACTCCGCTCCGGCCCCGCAGTTCCCCGAGGCCGAGCCTCATGCGGCAGCCGAGCCACTTTCCGAGCGGGATTACTGGCGCCGACAGGCTCGCTAAGCCCGGGTAGCCGCACCAGGCATTCCGGCAAACGCCGTGGCCGCCAATCGGCGGCTTAACCGGCGCCGTCCCGCCGCCAGCCAGACTTCGGCGCGCCGCCGGTCCCGGCGATTTGCCGGCCGCCGCGATCGGATGGGAAAGAATCCGGACGTTCATGTCGTTAGATCAGTGATCAGGCTGGGCATAGGTTTTCGCGGGGGGAGGGGGATGCACAAGTGGCTCAGAAGATCTCCGTCACATTCGCCTGTGACTACGACTCGCGAGAGATTCCGGAGGGCGAGCACCTCACGCGCGCGTTCAGCCTTGATGGCCGGGATTACGAGATCGATCTATGCGAGAAGCACAGTCAGAAGTTTGACGAGGTGCTCAGCCGGTTCGCGGAGAAGGCCCGGAAGGTGACGAACCGCGTCAGCAAGCCCAGGCGGCGGACTACAGCGCACCGGCAGCGCAGCGCCGAGATTCGGGCCTGGGCTAAGCGCAGCGGGATGGACGTCAGCGATCGCGGCCGCATTCCGGCCAACGTGATCGCCAAGTACGACGTGAATCACTAGCAGGGCGGCAGCCGGGGCCCGGGCCTGGCACTGCCTGCCTGCCTGCCTGCCGGGTTACTGCCGGGTTACTGCCGGGAGCTCGCTGGTCAGCGTGACGTGCTGTCAGGCGCCGCCTGTGGTGCCGCGTCTGGCACGCTGCCGGGCACGGACGTTGCCGCCGGCTCGGCTGGGAGTCCCTGCGGGACGAGCATCACGGCTGCGGCCAGCGCCTGCGAGTTCGGCAGCAGCATCTGGCCCTCATCCGTCTCGAGCCGGACGTAGGTCAGGCTTATGTCGACCACGATTCCCTCGACCTGCCCGGACAGCGCGCCGGCCCGGAGCTTGACGTGGTCTCCGACCCGGAACGGCCGGGCGAACAACAGCACCAGCCCGGCGAACAGGTTCGACAGCGCCTGCTGAGCCGCGATGCCCAGCAAGACGCCGGCCACGACGCCGCTGACCAGAAGTTGCTTCACGTCAATGTGCGCGATCGCCAGCGAGAACGTGAGCACCGCAAAGACGCCGATTAGCACCAGCAGGTAGCGCAGCACCCCGGCGTGCGCCTGGCCGATCAGCGGCTGCGAGGTGGACCGGACCATGCTCGACAGCCCGATCGCCGCGGCCAGGCCGAATACCAGGAACGCGACCGCGCCGCAGATGTAAGCGAGCCGCGCTGCCTGGGAGTGCGATCCCAGGTTGCTCGGGCCGTTGACACGGGAGACTTCGGCAGCGACGCCGCCCGCCACGGCGATGACGAGCGCCAGGACGGAACGCCACCGCCTGGCCCTGGCGCGCACCTTCGCGATGGATGCGGGCACGGCAACCTGACGGCGTGTCTGTTGATCCACGCGTCCACGCTATCCGGGCCGGGCCGGAAAGCATGCCGCAGCCGCTGTGACCCTTTGCACGTGCGGTGCCTGCCGGGTGCGCGAGCCCCGGCGGAAAAGCCGTGAGCCCGGGGACAGGACGTCCCCGGGCTCACGCGCCGGACTGCCTGCTACATGTTGAACAGCTACATGTTGAACAGCGGCTTGCCGACCGGGACGACGGCCCGGCCCTTCATGCCGTTGATCACGCCGGCAGCGGACGTGTACCACGCCACGAGCGCCGTGACGATGCCCACGATGCCGCCGACCTTAACGAGGGTTGTATTCCCGGCGAGAATCCCCCAGAACAGGAAGATCTCGGTGAGCTCCAACGTCAGGAACACCAGGAAGATGGCCGTGCTGACCTGTGTAGCGAAGATCAGCATGTAGGTGTTGAAGATGGCGAAGGTGAGCAGGATCCAGCCCTTGTCGTGAGTAGCCTGCAGCGGCGTCGCGTGCGGCGCGACCAGGAGGGCCCACAGGCCGATGCCGATCCAGAAGCCGCCGTAGCTCGAGAACGCGGTGGCGCCGAATACGTTACGGTTGCGGAATTCCCACATTCCAGCCAGCAGCTGGCACAGTCCGCCGTAGGCAAAGGCGTAACCCAGGAACACGGCCGTGGTCGCGGTTTTCATCCACCCGGCGTTCGCGGCGGACAGCATGAAGGTCGTGGCGGCAAAGGCGGCTAGGCCCAGGGGGGCTGGATCGGCGATGCCTGATGGAGCGGTGGTGGCCTGAACTGCGTGTTCTTCGCTGACGCTCAATACGATC
>DAHVAR010000122.1 GCA_027314515.1 Actinomycetota bacterium | reverse complement strand
TCGTGCACGGCATCGACGTGCTGATCACTATCAACGTCGCGGACTTCTCGCGATTCGCGCACCACATCACGCTGATCCCGCTGCCCAGTGCCAGCTCAGGGACGGGCGGCTGAAGCACGGCTGCCAGCCAGCGAGAGCCAGCTGCCGGGTAACGATTACTGCCGTCCGGGCCCGATACGCCAGCCCGCCAGACCCAGCCACCCGCAGCCGCGCACATCATCGTGACACGCACCGATCGACCAGGCCGGTCACCCAGCGTGATCCGGCTAGGGCTGCAAGAGGTTCGGGTTGCGTTGCCAGGCGGGTTCGCGGGTGCGGCGGTGCGGGTCGGTCTCGTGCAGGAGCAGCAGCAGGATCAGGCCGGAGATGGCCATGAGGACGGCGCAGGTCCATAGCGCGGCCGGCAGGCCGGCCACCGTGGCCACGGTCCCGAGGACCAGGGGGCCGACCGCGTAGCCCGCGTCGCGCCACAGCCGGTAGACGCCGAGCGCGCCGCCGCGCCAGGCCGGGTGGGCGGTGTCGCCGACCGCGGTGATCAGGTTGGGGTAGGCCAGCGCCATCCCGGCGCCCATCACGGCGGCGCCGGCGAACCAGGTCGGCCTGGCGCTGGCGGCGGCGATGATGGCGATGCCCGCGCCGATGAGGAAGGTGCCGGCGGTGATCGGCGGCTTGCGGCCGATCCGGTCGGCGAGCGCTCCGCTGGCGACCTGGCCGAGCCCCCAGACCCAGGCGTAGACGCCGGTCAGGAGGCCGATCAGCGGCAGGGACAAGCCCTTGTGCAGGAAGTAGAGCGGGAAGATGGCGGCGACCATGCCGTCGGTGAACTTGTTGACCAGGCCGGCCTGGCAGACCGCGAGCATGCTCTTGTCCTGCCAGCTCATGTAGGCGGCCAGGCGCCCGAGCGCAGGCGTGGCGGTGGTCACTGCGGGGGTGGCGGTGGCGGTGGTGGCGGCGGCTGGGGTGGCGCTGGCATGGCTGGCCGCTTCGGCCCGTGCCCACGGCAAGGTCTCGGCCGCCGGGCCGAAGGTGATCAGCGCGCCGACGGCGATCACGCCGAGTGCGAGCAGGTAGGGCGCGGGCCGCAGGCCGAATGCGGCGACGAGCAGCCCGGCGGCGAAGCCGCCGAGTCCGGTGCCGACGTAGCCGGCCGACTCGTCGATGCCGACCGCGAGCCCGCGGTTGACCGGGCCGACCAGGTCGATCTTGGCGGTCACCGACATCGTCCAGGTCAGCGCCTGGTTGACGCCGAGGAACAGGTTGGCGACCACAACCCACCACCACGCCTGAGCGAAGATGATCAGCAGCGCGAACGGCACGCCGAACGCCCAGCCCGCCAGCAGCAGGGTCTTGCGTCCGTGGTGGTCGGACAGTCGGCCGGACACCAGGTTCAGCACCGCCTTCACCGCGCCGAACGCGGCGATGAACGAGATCGTGTAGAGGATCGAGGTGATCCCGAAGGCGTCTTTGGCCAGCGGCGGCAGCGCGACGCGCTCGACCCCGATGGTCATCCCGACCAGCAGCGTGATGAGGGTGAACAGGGAGAACTGCCACCAGTTCTGGCGCAGCCCGAGTTCCGGCCGCGCCGGTGCGCTGACCTTGGTCACGACCGCGCGGCGAGCGGGATCAGATGGTCGCAGGTGACGTTCACCAGCCCTCCAGCAGCAGATGCAACATTCCAAATTATATTAGAATAGGTAACGGGCACGAAAGCCGCCGGGCGCCATCGCCGGAGCGGGACGCCTGGCGAGTGCTGCGGCGCGCGGCGGCACGACGGCGATCCTGGCGGCGGAGGCATGGGCGCTAGTGACGGGATGCCAGCTGGCTGACTGGGGTCATGGCATCGCGCTGGTGGCTCGTCAGCTCATCGGGTGAGGATCGCTCCCGGCGGAGATTCGCATTGACCAGGGCGGAAGTATCATGCGCGTGTGGCAGCGTCTGCGCCGGGCCTGGTTCCGCCAGTAGTAAGGCTGCTGGCTGACCCGGTGCGGTGGTGGCTGGTGCGGGAGCTGGCTCGCGGCGACCGGCGAGTTCGCGAGCTCGTCAGCGCGACCGGGCAGCCGCAGAACCTGGTCTCCTATCATCTGCGCCAGCTGCGCGAGAGCGGTCTGGTGAGGGCGCGGCGCAGCAGTTTCGACGCCAGGGACATGTACTACAGCCTGGATTTGAGTGGATGCTCGCGGGCGCTGGCGGACGCCGCGGCTGCCCTGCACCCGGCGCTCGTGCTTGTGCCCGGCAGTCCGGCGGCTGGCACTGCCGCGGACGGGGGCACTGTCGCGGACGGGGGCACTGCCGCGGACGGGGGCACTGCCGTGCGGCGGCCGCACCCGGCGGTGCTGTTCGTATGCACCGGGAACAGCAGCAGGTCGCCGATGGCCGAGGCGCTGCTGCGTTACCGCGCGGCAGGGCAGGTGCGGGCAGCGAGCGCAGGTATCCGGCCCAAGCCCGTGCACCCGGACGCGGTCGCGGTGATGCGGGATCGGTACCGCATCGACATCAGCCGGCACCGTTCCGCTCAGGCTGGCGCTGTCGGCGCGCAGCCATTCGACTACGTGGTCAGCTTGTGCGACAAGGCTCGCGAGGCCCTCCCGGAGTTTGCCGGCCGCCCGGCCCGGATCCACTGGAGCCTGCCTGATCCGGCGGCTGGCGAGGACGGCCTGGCGGGGCATGTCGCGTTCGAGCGCACTGCCGACGAGTTGGACGGCCGCATCCGCTTCCTGCTGCCGGCGCTGGCGGAGGCCACGGCGTAGCGGGCCGTTGCCACCCGGCGGGCCCTGGCAGCGACCTGCCCCGGCAGCCTCAGCCGGCCGCGGCGCTCAGCAACTCGCCCATGCGCTCCAGCGCCGCCGGCACCAGCCGGTAATAGACCCAGGTGCCGCGCCGCTGGCTGTCGATGAGGCCGGCCTCGCGCAGTATCTTCAGGTGGTGGCTGATGGTCGGCTGGGTGAGGGCGAATGCACTGGTCAGGTCGCAGACGCAGACCTCACCGCCTTGCCGGGCGCCGATCAGGGACACTAGCCGCAGCCGGACCGGGTCGCCGAGGGCCTTGAATACCTGGGCGAGCGCGGCGGCAGAGGACTCGTCGATCGGCTCGCTGACCAGGGCCGGCCTGGTACAGGCCCCAAGACCGGTGACGGCGACGAGTCCCAGGTCACGGGGGGCGTGCTGGATTGACATACCTCTATGTTGACGAGGATCGATGCGGGCTGGCAAGCTAGCGCCTGTATTGATGGCTGTCTATGACGAGCGGGAGCTGCCGGGTGGGCGAGGTTGCGCTCTGGCGGCGGCTGGCCGCCGAGTTCCTGGGCAGCGCGTTCCTGGCCGCGCTGGTGATCGGCTCCGGGATTGCCGCCCAGCGCCTGTCTCCCGGCGATACGGGCCTGGAACTGCTGGAAAACGCCGCCGCGACCGCAGCCGGGCTGTACGCGATCATCCTGATGTTCGGACCGGTCTCCGGCGGCCACTTCAACCCCGTCGTGTCGTTCGTGGACGCTGCCTTCCGCGGCGTGTCCTGGCGCGATGCCGCCGCGTACCTGCCCGCCCAGGTGGCCGGATGCATCACGGGAGCGATCGGCGCGAACCTGATGTTCGCGCTGCCGGCGGTGGCCGTCTCCGCTAACAGCCGGGCGACTCCTGCCCACTTCCTGTCCGAGATCATCGCCACCCTTGGCCTGATCCTGGTGATCTTCGCGCTTGCCAGGTCAGGGCGCAGCCGGGCCACCCCGGCGGCGGTCGGGGCCTATATCGGCGCGGCGTATTTCTTCACCTCCTCGGCCAGCTTCGCCAACCCGGCGATCACCATCGGGCGGATGTTCTCCAACACCTTCGCCGGCATCGCGCCGGCCTCGGCTCCGTCGTTCATCGGGGCGCAGGTTGCCGGGGGCCTGCTCGCTTTCGCAGTTGTCAAGATGCTGTACCCGGACATCACGCCGGCCGAAGCCGCAGACGTCGTCGTCCCGCATGCCACGGTGCCGCACGCCACGGTTGCGGCGCAGGATGGCGCGGCGGCGGTGGCTGCCGGCTCCGCTCGCCGTGCCGACGGCTAACAGGAGCGATGCATGCATCTGGTCATGATCGGCGGCAGCGACGCTGGCATCAGCGCCGCGCTGCGCGCCCGCGAACTGGACTCGTCCGCCGAGGTCACCGTCGTGGTCGCGGACGCGTACCCGAACTTCTCCATCTGCGGCATCCCCTATTACGTGTCCGGCGAGGTAACGCACTGGCGCAACCTCGCCCATCGCACCGTGGCCGACCTGGAAGCCACCGGGATGGCCCTGCGGCTGGACACGATCGCGCGCCGCATCGAGGTTGCAGGCCGCAAGCTGCTGGTGACGCGTCCTGACGGCCAGGACGAGCTGATCTCCTACGACAAGCTGGTCGTCGGCACCGGCGCCGTGCCGGTCCGGCCGCCGATCACCGGCCTTGCCGGGCCCGGCGCGCTCGGACCCGATGATGGCGTGCACATGCTGCACACGATGAGCGACACGTTCGCCGTCATGCGCACGATCGAGGACACCGCAGCGGCCAGCGCCGTCATCGTGGGCGCCGGGTACGTCGGCCTGGAGATGGCCGACGCCCTGATCACCCGCGGGCTGCGCGTTACCCAGGTCGAGCGGCTGCCCGAAGTGCTGGCCACCGTCGATGCGGAACTGGGCGCACTCGTGCACGCCGAACTCGCTGCTCGCGGCGCCGAGGTACTGACCGGGACCACTGCCCGGCAGATCAGCAGGGCTCCAGCGGGCGGCGCGGCCAGGCTGCGGGTGGCAGCGCAGACGGCATCCGGCGACGCGCTCGAGCGGATGGCCGACCTGGTCCTGGTGGTGGCCGGCGTCCGCCCGGACACCGAACTGGCCGCGGCGGCCGGCGCGAGAGTGGGCGCCGGCGGCGCGATCCAGGTCGACCGCGGCATGCAGACCGGCCTGCCGGATGTCCTGGCTGCGGGAGACTGCGTGATCACCCATCACCGGTTGCTCGGCGAGACGTACCTGCCGCTCGGCACCACCGCGCACAAGCAGGGCCGGGTCGCCGGGGCGAACGCGCTCGGCGCCTGCGCGCAGTTCGCCGGGAGCCTCGGCACACAGGTGGTGAAGATCTTCGACCAGGCCGCCGCCCGCACCGGGCTGCGCCACGACGAGGCCAATGCGGCCGGGTTCGACCCGGTCACGGTCCAGGCCGAGGCCGACGACCACAAGGCGTACTACCCGGGAAGCCATCGCATTACGATGCGCCTGACCGGTGACCGCCGCACCGGACGGCTGCTCGGCATGCAGCTGTTCGGCCACAAGGACGCCGAGATCGCCAAGCGGATCGACATCGCGGCCACCGCGATCTTCCACGACATGATCGTCCAGGCAATGAGTGACCTCGATCTGTCCTACACGCCGCCGCTAGGCACCCCGTGGGAAGCCGTCCAGCTCGGCGCCCAGGCCTGGGATCGGGCGACCGGGCAGCCCGCCCCGGACGCCTGACCGGTCAGCCCTCGCCGTTCCAGGCCAGGCGGTAGCCCACCGACGGGTCGCTCTGCAGGAAGTGCCCGCTGTCGTCACCGAGCTTGCGCCTGATCCGGTAGGCGTAGACCTTGAGATAGTTCACCTCGCTGCCGTAGCCAGCACCCCAGACGTTCTCCAGGATCATCCGCCGCGTGCAGACCTTGCCGGCATGCAGCGCCATGAAGGCGAGGAACTCGAATTCCCGCGCCGTGAGCTCCACCGGCTGACCAGCGAATGTCGCCTGGTAGTGCACCAAATCGAGATGCAGCGGGCCCACCTCAAGCTCCGAAGGCCCGTTCCCGCTGTCGGCGCTCGCACGGTGCCGCAGCGCGACGCGGAGCCGGGCACTCAGTTCCCGCATCCCGAACGGCTTGGTGATGTAGTCGTCCGCGCCCCCCTCCAGCGCCTCGACCTTGCGGTCCTCCGTGCCGTCCGCGGACAGCACCACGACGGGAACGTCGCTCCATGTCCTGACCCGCTTGCAGACCTCCATGCCGTCGAAGTCGGGCAAACCGAGATCGAGCACGATCACGTCTGGCCGGCTAACGGCGGCAGCGGCGATCGCGTCCTTGCCGGTCTCCGCGGTCTGGACCTCGTGGCCGAGAGCGGTCAGCCCGACGGTGCAGACGGTCAGCAGGTCAGGGTCGTCGTCAACGATGAGAACGCGCGCCAACCCCATCCACCCACTCCGCTGGACCGTGCGGCTGGCAGTCCCCTGCCGCCACGCCCGGCGAGCCGAACGCGCCGGCCCGTATGGCCACCGGCAGCGTGCAGCAGAACAGCGCGCCGCCGCCTGGTGCGTCCTGCACCCAGATGCGCTGGCCGTGCGCCTCGACGAAGGTCCTGGCGATGGTCAGCCCGAGGCCCGCGCCCGCGTCGGCGTCTCGCCGGGCCAGCATGCCGAACACCTCCTCGCGCCGGTCCGGGCTGACCCCGGGACCGTGGTCGGCGACCGTCACCAGCACCGTGTCCGCCGACTGGCGCGCCGCGGTGACGGAGATCGGCGTTCCCCTGGGCGCGTGCCGGATGGCGTTCTCCAGCAGGTTCGTCAGCACCCGTGCGATCAGCGTCCGGTCCACGTCGACGAGTGGCAGCGTGCCGGGCACCTCAAGACGCACCTCGTAGCCCCGCAGCGCAGGCGCCAGGTCGCCGGTCACGCTGGCGATCAGCTCGGGCAGAGAACTGACCACGCACCGTGGCCGGAGCGCGCCGGCCTGGATCCGGCTCATGTCGAGCAGGTTCTGCACCAGGTCAGCCAGCCGGTCAGCCTGCCCGTCAATGAGCCGGGCCAGCTCGCGCCGTGCGTCCGGACCGATGTCGATGTCGTCGTCGGCCAGCGTGGACGAGGATGCCTTGATCCGGGCCAGCGGCGCCCGCAGGTCGTGCGAGACCGCCGCCACGAGCGTCTTGGCGAGCCTGGCCATTTCCTCGGTGAGCCGGGTCCGCAGCGCCTGCTCGCGAAGCTGCGCGCGCTCGACTGCCAGCGCGATCTGGTTCGCGAACAGTGTCAGCGGCTCGCGCTCTGGTCCGGCCGCAGCCTCGGCGGACAGCACGAGCAGCCCGACCGGGCGGCCCGCGGCCGTGAGCGCGTGCACGAAGACGTCGCCGTGAATGCCGGGCGGCGCGCCGAGCCTGGCCAGCTCACCTGGCGACGGAAGGACCCGGTGGAGCTGGTCCTCGCTCAGCGGCTCGCCCGCGGCAGCGGCAATCTGCAGATTGCCGTCTGACGGCAGCAAGAGGGCGACCTGCCGGGCGCCGAACACCTCGGCGACGGCCATCACCACGGCGCTCAGCAGCTCGTCCAGCGGCCGTTCGGCGAGCAGCAGGCCGGACAGCTGGAACAGCTCACGCAGCTCGGTGCCCTGGCGGCGTTCCTTCGCACGGGCGACGTTCAGCCCGGCGACCACCCGGGCGACCGGCAGCATGACGGCGACATACACCGCCAGCGCCGCCCAGTTCTGCGCCCTGCCGACCCACAGGGTCAGGTAGGGCGGAATGAAGAAGAAGTCGTAAACCAGGAAGCCGGCGATGACACTGAGCACCCCGGCGATGAAGCCGCCGGTCACCACGCCGATGACAACGGGGATAACCAGGACGAGCGCTGTCGTCGCGATGCTCAGGCTTGGGCGTAGCGGGATCATCGCGCTCGTAAGCACCGCCATGCTGGCGAGCGCCGCGATGGTCCCGACCGCGCTGCGCTTCATCGTGTTGCTGGCAGCCTATCCGCTCGCGGCTGCCGTGGGCGAGTCCGGTTCAGCAGGCCGGGGTGCCGCCGGACCGGGCCCGTCGCTGTCCTGCTCAGCGGCTGGTTCCAGCTCGTAGCGCGGGTTCCACAGCACGATGCGGTCATCCCGGCTGGCCGCCGTCCCCTCGGCCGTGCAGCGCCGCCCCTTCTCCATGCCGAGTATCTCCACCCGGCCGAGGAACATCAGGTCCAGTTCGCCGGTGTCGTCAGCAAGCGTGTACCGGCAGGCCGGGCAGCCGCGCAGGGCCATCGCGGTGCTGGACCGGATCTCGCCGCGCACCACGACCCGCTCTTGCGGCCGGACCTGCCCGATCGGCCGTACCGGCCATGTCGGCCATGCCGGCCGTACCGGCCCGGCCGGCCGGCATGGCCGCGCTCCCGGCTCGGTCACCGCAGCCTCGCAAGTGCCTCGTTAAGCTGCAGGACGTTGATGTAGGACGCGCCCAGGAAGCCGAACTCCGGCTGGTGGATCTGGGCTTTCACCAGGCGCGTGACCACCGCCACCGGCAGGCCGCGTGCCCTGGCCACCGCGCGAACCTGCGCGTAGGCGTCGACCGGCGCGATGTCGGGGTCGACTCCGCTGCCGGACGTGGTTACCAGGTCAGGCGTTGGCGTGATCCCGTCTTTGCGTAGTTGCGCGATCTGCGCCGCCACGTCCTTGACCAGTACCTTTGACCGCGGGCCGAGATTGGTGCCGCCGGTGGCCATCGGGTTGTCGGCGTCTGGCCGGCCGACGAACCAGCGCGGGCTTGTCCACTTCTGCCCGACGAGGGTCGAGCCGTACGCGGTCAGTGAGCCGTTGGCCTGGTGGCTGAAGAACCCCTGTCCGATCGCCGTCTCCGTGGCCGGGTAGGCCAGGCCGAGCAAGACGAAGAACACGGCGCAGATGCCGACCGCGGGGCGCAGGTTCCTGAGCATCAGTACGCTCCCGTCACAGTGAGAATCAGGTCGATGAGCTTGATGAAGATGAACGGCGCGATGATCCCGCCGACGCCGTAGATGAAGACATTCCGGCGCAGGATCGCGGCGGCGCCGGACGGACGGAACCGCACGCCGCGCAGCGCCAGCGGGATCAGCGCGACGATGACGAGCGCGTTGAAGATCACCGCCGACAGCACCGCCGACTGCGGGCTGTGCAGGCCCATGATGTTGAGCGCCGTCAGCTGCGGGTAGGTCACCGCGAACATGGCCGGGATGATCGCGAAGTACTTAGCCACGTCGTTGGCGATGGAGAAGGTCGTCAGCGCGCCGCGGGTGATCAGGAGCTGCTTGCCGATCTCCACGATGTCGATGAGCTTGGTGGGGTTGGAATCCAGGTCCACCATGTTCCCGGCCTCCTTGGCGGCCGAGGTCCCGGTGTTCATGGCCAACCCGACATCGGCCTGGGCGAGCGCCGGGGCATCGTTGGTGCCGTCCCCGGTCATCGCGACCAGCTTGCCGCCGCTCTGCTCGGTCTTGATCAGGTTCATCTTGGCCTCGGGTGTGGCCTCGGCCAGGTAGTCGTCGACGCCGGCCTCCTGGGCGATAGCCGCCGCGGTCAGCGGATTGTCGCCGGTGATCATCACCGTCCGGATGCCCGCCGCGCGCAGTTCGGCGAAGCGCTCGCGGATGCCCTGCTTCACCACATCCTTGAGCTCGATGACCCCGAGCAGGTCCGGGCCGTCGGCCACGGCCAGCGGGGTCGCGCCCGACCGGGCAATCTTGTCCACGATGCGGTCGAGCTCTGCCGACGACGCGCCGCCCTGCTCGACGACCCACCGGCGGACCGCCTCGGCAGCTCCCTTGCGGATCTGCCGGCCTTCGACGTCCAGTCCCGACATCCGGGTCTGCGCGCTGAACGGGACGAACACGTGCCCCTCACGAAGCTCGCGCTGCCTGATGCCGAACCGCTCCTTGGCCAGCACCACGATCGAGCGGCCTTCCGGGGTCTCGTCGGACAGCGAGGCAAGCTGGGCTGCGCTCGCCACATCCATCTCGCTGTGCCCGTTGACCGGACGGAACGAGGTCGCCATCCGGTTGCCTAGCGTGATCGTCCCGGTCTTGTCCAGCAGCAGCGTCTGCACGTCGCCGGCTGCCTCCACCGCCCGGCCCGACATGGCAAGCACGTTGCGCTGCACCAGCCGGTCCATTCCGGCGATCCCGATGGCCGACAGCAGCGCCCCGATCGTGGTGGGGATGAGGCAGACCAGCAGCGCGACCAGCACGACCACCGAGACGGTGCCGTGGGCGAAGATGCTGTACGGCTCCAATGTCACCACGACCGGGACGAAGACGATCGTCAGCGCCGCGAGCAGGATGGTCAGCGCGATCTCGTTCGGCGTCTTCTTCCGGTTCGCGCCCTCCACCAGAGCGATCATCCGGTCCAGGAACGTGTGCCCGCGCTCGGCGGTGATCCGGACAACGATCCGGTCGGAGAGAACTTTCGTTCCGCCGGTCACCGCAGACCGGTCACCGCCGGACTCGCGAATCACCGGCGCGGACTCGCCGGTGATCGCCGATTCGTCGATGGAGGCCAGGCCCTCGATGATCTCGCCGTCCGACGGGATGATGTCGCCTGCCTCACAGGCCACCAGGTCATCCTTGGCCAGCGCGGATGCCGGTACGACTTCCTCTCCGCCGGCGTCCGGCAGCAGCCTGCGGGCCTGAGCGTCCGAGCGCATCTTGCGCAGCGTGTCTGCCTGCGCCTTGCCCCGGCCTTCGGCGACCGCCTCGGCGAAGTTCGCGAACAGCACCGTTAGCGCCAGCCACACCGTGATGGACCAGGTAAACACGCTCGGGTGAGCGAACGACTCGACCAGCGTGATGACCGTTCCGATCAGCACGACGAACATGACCGGGTTGCGGATCTGCACCCTTGGGTCAAGCTTGCGAAACGCCTCCACGACGGCGTGGCCCAGGATGTCGCGGTCGAACAGGCTGCGGCCGCGGCGCGGACCGCCAGACGGCAGCCCGATCTCCTGGGTGCCGCCGCGGGCCGGCCGGACGCCGTCAACGACTGACATGCGAGACAACCTCCGATGAGTGAGCTGAGGACTGCGTCATGGCTGATCTGTTCCGATGGGCTACCGCTGCACGGTTGCCGGCGGCATCGGGCGCACGACGAGGACCGGGCAGCGGGCGAGCCGCATGACCTGATGAGCGACACTGCCAAGCAGGAGGATGCCGAGCGCCCGCCGGGGCCGCCGGGCCAGGACGATCATGTCTGCCTGCCACTGGCTGGCCGCCGAGCAGATGGCCCGCGCGATCTGCGTTCGCTCCGCGTCCACCACGATGCCGTTTGCCCGGCAGCCGCTATGCCAGGCTCCGGTCACGGCTTGATCGATCACGGCGGTGGCTTGCGAGCTGGACTCGGTGTAAAACCGGCCCTGTCCGCGCACCGGCGGATTGAACGCCCGGACATGCACGACGCGAAGCTCGCCGCCGACGGCGCACCCGAACCACGCGCCCAGCGCGAGTGCGCTGGCACAGTGGTCAACCGAATCGACAGGGACGAGGACCCGTCGCCGGGAGCCCTCGCCGCCATCGGTTAGCGGCATGGCCGGGCTGTCCGGCAGGCTCGCGGTAGGGGGCATCAGAAGAACTTCCCGTGCGAGAGCTGCTCGACGATCGGGCCGAGCGAGACGGCCGGGAAGAACGTCAGCGCGCCGACGATCAGCACCACGCCGACCAGCAGCCCGACGAACATCGGCTGGTCGGTGCGGAACGATCCCGCCGACGCGGCGACGGTTTTCTTGGCCGCGAGCGCCCCGGCCAGCGCGAGCACCGGCACCATGATCGCGAACCGGCCGAGCAGCAGGCCGAAGGTCTCGATGACGTTGTAGAACGGCGTGTTCACGCTGAGGCCGGCGAACGCTGACCCGTTGTTGTTCGTCACCGAGGTGAAGTCATACAGGATCTCGCTGAAGGCGTGCGGGCCCGCGTTCAGCGGGCCGATCCGGCCCGCGTGTACCGAGACGGCGATCGCGGTGAGTATCAGCGCGACGATGGGCATGACGAGCACCCCGAGAGCCGCCAGCTTCACCTCTCTGGCCTGGATCTTCTTGCCCAGGTACTCCGGCGTCCGGCCGACCATCAGGCCGCCGATGAACACCGTGATGATGGCGAACAGCAAGATCGTGTACAGGCCGCTGCCGACGCCGCCTGGCGACACCTCGCCAAGCATCATGCCGGTGAGGACGGCGAACCCGCCCATCGGCGTGTAGGAGTCCTCTGCCGAGTTGACGCTGCCGGTCGATGTCTGGGTCGACGCGGTCGCGTACAGCGCCGACGACGTGTCGCCGAACCGGACCTCCTTGCCCTCCATGTTCCCGGTCGGCTGGTGCGTCATTCCGGCGGCGGCGACCGCGGGGTTGGCCTGGTGCTCGGAGACCGATGCGATCGCCAGCCAGCCGCCGAACAGGATCGCCATCACGCCGAGGATCGCGGCACCCTGGCGGACGCTGCCGACCATCGCGCCGAAGGTGTAGGTGAGCCCCACCGGGATGCACAGAATGAGCACGATTGACAGGAAGTTGGTCAGCCCGGTGGGGTTCTCGAACGGGTCTGCGCCGTTGGCGTTGAAGTACCCGCCGCCGTTGGTGCCGAGTTGCTTGATGGCTTCCTGAGAGGCGACCGGGCCGCGGGGGATCAGCTGGCTCACGCCGTTGAGCGCGTCATGGATGTGCACCGGGCCGGCCAGCGTCTGCAGCGCTCCTTGTGCCATGAACACGATGGCCGCGACGAAGGCGATCGGCAGCAGGATGTAGATGGTGCCGCGGACCAGGTCGACCCAGAAGTTCCCGATGCTCTTGGCGCCCTTGCGGGCGAAACCGCGGATCAGCGCGACGGCAACCGCGATGCCCGCTGCCGCGCTGGCGAAGTTCTGCACGGCGAGCGAGCCCATCTGTGACAGATAGGACATCGTCGTCTCGCCGGAGTAGGCCTGCCAGTTCGTGTTGGTCACGAACGACACCGACGTGTTCCAGGCCAGGGCCGGCGACACCGCCGGCAGGTGCTGTGGGTTGAACGGCAAGACGCCCTGCAGCCGGAAGATCAGGTAGGTTACGCTCAGGGCCGCGGCCGAGAATATGATCAGCGACGTGGCGTAGTGCCGCCACGACTGCTCGGACTCCGGATTGACGCCGATGAGGCGGTAGATCGGCCGCTCGGCGAAGCGGAGCCAGCGGGCGCGCCCGGAGAAGACCGCAGCCATATAGGCGCCGAGGAATCGCCAGGCGATGGCGAGCACGACGACCATGGCGATGATGGTCCAGGCGAAGCTCATCAGAACCACTCCGCCTTGAACAGGGCCACGCCGAGGTAGATGAACACGACTACGGACACCGCGAGCAGCAGCCCCTGGACGATGGTCATATCCGCCCCAGCGCCCAGATCATGCCGAGCATCGCCGCGACGAAGGCGGCGATCGCGACCACCACGAGAAGATCACCCATGGCCCGATCGTCGCTCGGGCCGCGGTGACCGCGCGGTGAACGAGCGGGCCGGGGCGGTGGAAAATCGGTTAACGCGGCCAGCAGGTAAGTGGCGTGCAGGCCGCGAGGCGCTACTGCGGGGGCGCCTGGGCGAGGATGATGGCGCGGGTGACGGTCCGGCCGGATGGGGTGACCCAGCTGATGGTGATCTTCCTCCCGCTGGGCAGGTGCGACAGGATGCCGGTCAGCGAGGCGGGCGAGGACACCCGCTGGCCAGCCGCGACGGTGATCACGTCGCCGGCCGTCAGGCCGGCCGCAGCCGCGGGAGTCTGGCAGAGCGCGCCCAGGACGAGCGCACCGGATGCGGCTGGCGCGATGCGCTGCGGGACGCCCGACTGTACCGCATTGGAGATGCAGCCGGCCGGCGCCTGGTAGTACCCGCCGTAGGGCAGCTGCCCGTCGGACCGCTCCGTCTGCTGTAGCTGCGCGCGGGGGCTGGTCTGGTGACTCTGACCGCCGTTCGGCGCAGCCGGCACGAGCACGCCGGCAAAGCCCGTCGAGCCCACGTGCACGCCCGCGCCGGGCTTGCCCGCGATGATCTGCCGTGCGATCGTCATGGCCTTGTCGATCGGGATGGCGAACCCGGTTTCGGGCTGGCCGTTGATGAAGTTGCTGCTGGCGGCGGTGTCCATGCCGATCACTTTGCCGTCCGTGGTGGACAGCGGACCGCCTGAGTCGCCGCGGATGATCTGCGCGTTGATCTGCAGCATGCCGGTGAGGTGCTCGGCTGTCTGGCCATCGGTGGCAGTGATGGCCTGGTCCAGTCCGGTGATCGCGCCGGTTGCGGTCCTGATCGCACCGGTTCCGCCGGCGTTGCCCATGGCTACGACGCCGTCGCCGACCTTGGTAGCCGCGGAGTTGCCGAGCGGCACCGGGGTGAGCCCGACGGCGCCTTCCAGCTGAATGACGGCGACGTCCGAGCTCTTGTCGTAGCCGAGCCACCGAGCCGGGTAAGTCCTGCCCGTCGAGACGACCGTCACGGTGAGGCCGTTGGTCCCGGCGATGACGTGGTTGTTGGTCAGGACCAGGCCGGAGGCGCTGATGATCATTCCGGTTCCAGCCGCCCCGGTGGCGGTTTGATTGTCATCCAGCTTGCTGTCGATCACAACGACGCCGGGCTCGACTGCGGCCAGTACCTTGTGCACGGTCGCGCTGCTGATGCTGGTGCTCGCACCTGCGCCGGGCTGCGCGCCGCCGCCGGAACTGCCAGAGCCGAGGCCCGCGCTCGCGCTTGCCGGACTTCCGCCGCCGGCCGTGATGAACGCCACCGCGAGGCCCCCGCCAGCGGCCGCAAGCGCGGCGACTGCTAGGTAGCTGATGAACCCGGCCAGGAGGCGGCGCCTGTGTCGCGGCCGGGGCTGGCCATAGCCGGGTGGTGCCGGGTAGCCGCCGGGTGGTGCCGGGTAGCCGCCGGGCGGTGCCGGGTAGCCGCCGGGCGGTGCCGGGTAGCCGCCGGGCGGGGAGCCCAGCCAATCGCCGACCCGGCCGTAGGATCCCGGAACGGTGCCTGGTTCCTGCGGCTGGCTGTCGCCGCTGCGCTCGTCCATCGCCGTCATCTCCTGCTACCTAACAACGCTGGCTTTCTGCCCCGCATGGTGACGCCCTTGTGCAGCCCTTCGTGCTGCAGCCTTTCGTGCTGCGGCCTGCATTGCCTATTAATCAACGGTGGCCTGGCAATTCCCTGAACAAGCCCTGTAGATAGGCTCCCGGCCACGGCACTGCCGCGTCAAGCCAGGCAGCAGTCTTACTCGGGCTGCGCGGGCAGCGCGAGGGCGGGATGTCCGGCGAGCAGCCGCAGCGCGTCGGAGTAGGCGCTCGCCTCGTCGGCGGTGATCAGGCCGCGGCGCAGTGCTTCCCGTTTCAGCGCGTAGGCTCTCATGTTCTCTGACGCCCGCTGCAGTGCCGCTGCGAGCGCGCCGGTCATGGCCCGTCCGGCCGGCAGTGCCGAGCAGGATTGGAGTACCAGGGCGACATGGCGCAGGCACAGCACGGGCAGGCCGGCGGCAGCTGGTGGCTGCGCAGCCAGGTTCGCGGCTGCCTGCCGCTCCGTCGCCGAGATGATGGTGCAAGCCGGACAGGGCCTGGCCTGAGCTAGGCCTGCGACCTGCGCGGCGAGCTCAGCTGGATCGCGGCTGCCGGCCCCGGCGTCGCGCAGCGCGCCGGCAAGCTGGCTAGCGAGCCTGGCGTTCCCGGCGCTGATGCCGACGGGGGAGGCCAGCCGGGCGTACTGCCAGGTGTGCAGCGGGCAGAACCCGCCAGTGTCGGCATGCCTTGCCTGCTCGGCGTCGCTGGTTGCAAGCAGGAACTGCCGGCGGATCAGGTACTCGGCCTGTGCTGCCTCCAGCTGTCCGCAGATGGCGCAGGCCGCGCTTGCGCCCGGCATCGACGCGGCCTGCGCTTCATTGTCCGGACCGGGTGCAGGGTGACTGCCATCGGGAACCCAGCCGGCCAGGCCAGCCCGGAACCTGGCGAGCTGGTCGGCCAGATCGTCGAGAAGGGCGACATCCTCGTCGCGCGGCGCGGCCGACAGGTACCGGCGGAACTGCGCGGCCCCGGCGCTGGCTTGCCGTCGTGCCTGCTCGCCCAGCTGGCGGGCCCACTCTGCGGCAACAGCGCGGAAGGCAGCCCCGGCACGCCCGGCGAACCCGGCCACCGCGCTGTCCGCGGCCGTCGAGACGACGCGGCTCGCGTCAGTCCCGGCGCTGCGGCGCGGCCGTCGGCGGGCGGCCGGCGGTTCTGGCACCGTCCACTCCACCACGGGGACGGTGAGCTGCGGGATCTCCTGCGCGGCCCAGCCCCCAGGGGGGCTGTCACCGACGGGCAGGCCGGCGGCCGCGGCGCCCAGCTCCCGTGGGGATTCAGCCAGGTCAAGCAGGATGCCGATGTCCTGCGCCGCGGCACTGATCAGCGTCTCGCGCAACTCGGCTGCGCGCTGCTCCAGCCAGTCACCAGCGGCCCGCCGGCCCGCCAGGCGCAGGTCAGCAAGCGCGCCCGGCACCGGATCGCCGTCCGCTTCCGCTACGCCGTCCGCTTCCGCTGCGGCGGTCGCGAGCAATCCGGTGAGGTCGGCTTTCCAGGCCGCGGCGCGGTCGGTGAGGACGGCGGTGACTGCCGTGGCGGTCGTGGCGTCAATGCGCGCCGCGACGGTGGCGAGCTGAGCCTGGAGCTCGCTCACCCGCGATTCGAAATCGGCGACAACGCTGTCAGATGCCGGGTCGCCACCGCGGCTGAGCTGCCCGGCGCGCAGGTCTCGCTGCTGCCTGCCCACCAGCGCAGCGGCGCCGGCCGCGACGTTGCCAAGCGCGACCCGGCCCTGCTCGGCGGTCAGGAACCGGGTCAGCGCGTCGCGCAGCGAGCCGATCCCGCCAGCGATCACCGCCTCGGGGTGGCCGGCGACGGCGGCGTGCAGCGCGTGCAGCGCGGAGATCGCGAAGACCGGCGGCCCGGCTGGCAGGCTGGCGCGTGCCCAGTCCTGCACGTAGCTGGTCACATCGGCGGCCTCGGCGTCGCTGACCAGGTCGCGCTTGTTGATGACCAGGAACAGCTTGCCGGCCTGGCCGGCCGCGCTGGTCAGGAAGTCGGCCTCAGCCCTGGTGAGCGCGGAGTCGAACCCGGTGACGAACACGAGGGCGTCGGCGCTTGGCAGGTAGCGCAGCGTCGCGGCGGTGTTCGCGGCGATCGCGGACCCGACACCGGGAGTGTCGACGAACTCGAAGCCCAGGCGCAGCAGCTCCGCCGGGATCTCCACCTCGACCGAGGTGACCTGCATCCGGGTGCGCTCGGCGCTGGCCCGGGCCACGAACCGGGCCACCTCGGGCACCGGCACCTCGACGGGCAGGCTGGCAGTGTGGCTGCGGACCAGCGCGCGCGGCCTGGTTCCGTACCGGACGGTGGTGACGACCGACGTCATCGGCAGCGCGCCCGTCGGCAGGTACGCCCCGCCCAGCAGCGCGTTCATCAGCGTCGTTTTGCCGCGACTGAACTGGCCGATCACCGCGAGCTGGAAGCGCCCGGCCGCCAGCCGGGTCAGCAGTTCCCTGACCTGCTGCTCACGCTCCTCATCGCGATAGGCACGGGTGACCGGCAGCAGAGCGCGGATCGTGTCCGCCAGCTCGAGCCGCCGTTGCTGGTAGCCGGTCAGCCCGTCCATCAGGGCTGCGGGGTGCTGCCCGTTCCCGGCGGTCGTGACCGGGGAGCGCGCCGGCGGACGGCGAGAAGGAACGGGACCGCGGCAAGCTGCGCCGCGACGGCGAACGCGGTGACCGCGCCCAGGGAGACCTCGAAGAGGAAGCCGATCGCGATGCTGCCGGCCACCCACGCAGTGCCGTAGGCACCGGTGAACAGGCCGTAGGCGGAGGCGCGGCGGTCCGGTGACACCATCGGCGCAACCGCGGCCGGGATGATCGATTCCTGCACGCCCATGCCGAGGCCCCACAGCGCCACACCGAATACCGCCGGCCATACGCCGCCGAGGAACACCAGCGGCGCGTACGCCGCGCCGGCGATCGTCAGCGGTATCAGCACCGTGGTCCCGGACCGGTCGAACAGTTTGCCGAAGATCAGCGACCCGGTGCCGCTGACGGCCATCGCGACCGCGTAGAACACCGGCACGACCGGCGCCGCCACCGTGCGGGCTTGCTGGAGATGGAAGGCGATCAGCGGGAAATCCGCCAGGCCCGCCGCTATCAGCGCGGCGCCGGCCAGATAGACCCAGAACACCCGCGGCAGCCCGGACGTGGTGACCTCGGCCGGGCCGGCCAACAGGTCCTGCGGGCGGGGGTAGAATCGCCGGGCCACCAGCACCAGCGTCAGCGTGATCACGGCAGGTGCCGCGAGTGCGGCGAACGCGAGCTTGTAGTCGTGGTTGCTGACCGCCAGCACCAGCGCGACCAGCAGCGGCCCGAACAGGGCGCCGAACTGGTCCAGCGCCTCGTGCACGCCGAAGCCCCAGCCGTAGCCCATCTCTTGCGCCGCGTGCGACAGCATCGCGTCCCGCGGCGGGTTGCGGGTGGCCTTGCCGACCCGCTCGGCGATGATCAGCAGCGCCGCGACCGCCCAGTTCCCGGCCAGCGCCAGCAGTGGCACCGCGGCCATCTGCACCACATAGCCGGAGATGGTGATCGGCCAGTACCGGCCGGTGCGGTCCGCGGCCCGGCCGGAGAACAGCCGCAGCCCGTAGCCGAGGAACTCACCCAGGCCGCTGATCACGCTGATCGCCAGGGCGCCGGCGCCGAGCGTGCCCAGGTACGGGCCGATCACCGAGCGGGAGCCCTCGTAGGTGAAGTCGGCAAAGAAGCTCATAACGCCGACCATGAGCACGAACTTCAGCGCCGGGGCAGGGGAACGCGCGCTCCGCACCTTCGGTGAGATCACGGCTGGGCGCGCCGGAGCAAGACCGGGAGCCGGACGCGCAGCATCTCTTCAGCCCGGCTATAGGCGCTGGTCCCGACCCAGACCCGGCACCAGGCGCGGTCCGGCGACGTCCGCTGGCGCGACGGGCCCGGCCTGCGCGTCACGGGAGCGGCATGAGCGGGTACTCCCGCGGCTCGCAGTTCCGCGAGCAGCGGCGTGACGACGGTGGCAGCTACGTCGGCCACGGGCGCCCAGCCCGCATCGCCGAGCCCGTTGCCCTCGCCGTGCGAGGGCAGCCACCATAGCCGTCCGAATCGTTCCGGCTGGTGCAATGGCCTGTTCGCCGATGGCGCCATGTCCTGTCCTCGTGTCGCAAGCGCGTCCACTACACAGGAACCATCGGCCTAACGGCATTCAGGCATAGTGCCTTGGCAGGGTTCTGTTTCACCCCAGGCAGGCACGATGCCCCGGCGGGTTCCACCGCCGCGCGGCTCGCAAGCCGCAAGTCCCAGTATACGGCCGCGAGGTGCGGATGCCGGCTGCTCGCCGCTGGCAGTTACGCTTGCGCTATCGGCGGAGGGGCTCGCCGTAGATCGCGGATGCGCCGCCAACGGTCCCTGTTTTGGGAGCAGGAGGCCGCGGGTTCGAATCCCGCCATCCCGACAAGTTCGTGCAGGTCAGGAGAAGTTGGGTTTCCGTGGGAGGTCTCCTGGAAGCAGGTGGCCACTTCGAAGGTCTGTGGGTGTTTCGTATCTCTTGCCTGAGTCCTGACGACGGGCACGTGAGTGCAATTGGGACCGGCATCATGCTGAGTGAGGAACTGCATGTACGGTCGGCTCACTCAGATCGCTTAATACACGGGTGATCCGTGTCGTTGCCGGGCTGTTTCGGGCCGGGCTGGGATGGTGCTGAGATGAGCAGCTTCCATGTCTTGAGCGCACCTTTTCGGGGTCTGGCCAGGTCCGTTTCACGCTGGGTGATCGGCTGACGGACCGGTATCTGGAGTTCGTGGCGGGCCGGTGCCGGCCGAACACGCTGCGGGCGGTCGCGTTTGACCTGAAGACGTTCTTCACGGTCGTCGGCAAGGACCCGGTCGAGGTCACCGCGGCGGACGTGTTCGACTTCCTGGCCGACCAGCGTGGCGACCGGACGGTGATCCGGCTGGCGGACCGGGAGTCCGGGCTGTCAGCTCGGACGATCGCACGCCGCCTGTCGTCGGTGTCGGGCCTGTATGCGTACCTGGTCGCCCGGGGGGATACGCCTGTTCAGGCGAACCCGGTGCCGCGCGGCCTGATGACGCGGCGGCAGGGCGGGTCAGTGCGGTCACGGACGGCGCCGCTGGTGCGGGTGCCGCGCACGCTGCCGAGGATCTTGTCGCCAGCCGAGGCGGACCAGCTGCTCGCCGCGTTGCGCACGGACCGGGACCGGGCGATGGTGCTGGCGATGCTGCTGGCCGGGCTGCGCCGGTGCGAGGTGCTGGGCCTGCGGTTCGCCGACGTGCAGGTCGCGGACCGGCGGCTGGTCATCACCGAGGGCAAGGGCGGCCATCACCGGGTGGTCCCGGCCGCGAACCGGTTCTTCGGCGCGCTCGGTGACTACCTGCACGAGGAGCGGCCCGCCGCGGCGGATACAGACCGGCTGTTCGTGGTACTGAAAGGTCCGCGGCGGGGCCTGCCGCTGTCGGCAGGGGGGCTGGATGAGATCCTGGCCGGCGCCCGCCAGCGGGCCGGGCTGGAGCACGCGACCTGTCATGAACTGCGGCACACCTGCCTGACCCGGCTGCGGGAAGCCGGGATGGCGCTGGAGGCGGTGCAGGCCCAGGCCGGGCACCGGTCGATCGAGTCCACCCGCGTCTACCTGCACCTGGCCAACGACTGGCTGGCCGATCAGTACCTGCGGGCCTGTGCGCTGATCGACGCCGATACGGCGGCGGTCGGCCAGATGCTGGCGATCCAGGAAACGGCTGTCTCATGAGTGCCCTGCCCGCCAGGGCTCCTCAGGACGATGGCCAGCGGGCGGGCAGCCTCGCCGCCGCAGAGTGGGCGCGCCTGCAGGCCGCAGCACCCCGGGCGGCCGCGACGATCCACCGGTATCTGCGGCAGCTCGGCACGTTCCTGGCACCCGGAAGCGTCTCCGCTGCCGAGAACGCGCTGCGGCAGTTCGCCCGCTGGATGGTCACCGAGGCTCAGATCACCGCGATCTCCGATGTCGGCCGTGATGACATCGAGGACTACAAGGTGTGGCTAGCCGGCAAGCACCGGTCGGCAGGCCAGCTGATCAGCCGGGAGACGCACCGGCAGCGGATGCGCACGGTCCGCCAGTTCTTCGAGCGGATCATCGAGTGGGACTGGCCCGACGCGCCGCCGCGGAACCCGGTCATTGCCGGGGATATACCCAAGAAGCCCGAGCCGCTGCCGAAGTTCCTCGACGACCGCGACGCCGCCAGGCTGATGGCCGCCGCCCGGGCCAGCACTGACCCCCGGGACCGGCTCGTGGTCGAGCTGCTGGCCCGCACCGGCATGCGGGCCGGGGAGCTCGCGGACCTGGACGCGGACGCGGTCGTCCAGATCGGCGCCGGGCACTGGCTGCGGATCCCGCTCGGCAAGCTCCGCAACGACCGGTACGTGCCCCTGCACCCCGACCTCGCCGGGCTGCCAGCCCCCGGAGCTGCCCGCCGACTACGAGAGCGCCGGCATGGCCCGGCTCCGCCGCGAAGCCCACGCCCGCATGCTCGGCAACGGCCTGTGCACCCGCCCCCCAGAACTGGACTGCCGGCTGGAATCAGCCTGCGAGACCTGCGCCTACTTCCGCACCGGCCCCCAGTTCCTGCCCATCCTCACCCGCCAGCGCGACCACGCCCAGGACCACGGCCAGCCCGACCGCGCCGCCCTCTTCGACGGGCTCATCCAGCGCGCCTCAGCCGAACGGAACGCAACCGCATGCCCCAGATCACCCTCGACCTGAGCGACGCGACAGAACTCGCCGAAACGCTCGCCTTCATCAGCAGCTGGCTATCCGGCAGCCAGGAACAGATCCTTGCCGAAAGCCTGGCCGCCTTCGCCGGCCACCCCGCCTACGGCATCGAGACCCTCCGCGCCGACCTGCACCGGTTCGCCTTCCTCCTCGGCATCAGCGGCGGCGAAGAACTCTTCGGCGAGCCGACGCCATGACCACCATCAGCGACACGGCGCGCCCGCTTGACAGGATCACCCGTATAACGCCGACTCTGCGCGCAGGCGATCGGGCCGCAGGCACCAGTGCCTTGCACGCAGAACGACCGGTTCTGGGTGATGCTCTCGACGTGGCGAACCTCATCGCGGCAGTAGCGGACGTCCTTCAGCGATGGGCCGAACGACAACTGGGCCTTTTCCAGGCTGGTGGTGGGCGCAGCCATTATTCTCAGTTCCCGTGACACCTGGCGATTCTGGTGGGGCCGTCCCGCAGGTCTTCAACGTCTTGGGTAGGGACGCTGGTCAGATCCGCGCCACGCCGTTCGGGGATGTCGGGACCGTGTTCTCCGGGCAGGGCATCGAGATGGTCTGGGTGAGCAAGCTCGCCGAGCCTATTGACGAGAACTGGTTTTCCTCTGATCAGGTTGATCTGATCCTGGTGATTCAGGGGCAACTGAAATTCGAGTTCGCATCACCCACCGAGCCCGACCGTGTGCTGAGTGTGGGAGAAGCTTTAATATTGCCAGCCGGCGTGCGGTGCCGTGCTTACCGGTGGCCGCGTGACGCCCGCGAGGCAACTGTGTTTGTCGCCGCCTACCCAACCGGCCAGAACGGATCTGCCGCCAGGCACGCCGGATGAGACCGGAGCGGCGCGGCCGGCGGATCCGCCCAGTGGCCCTCACATCCGCATGAGCGGTCCTCGCGGCCAAGTGCCGCGCTCCCACCCAGCGTGCAGATCGGGCCATTCTGAACGCCGCGACCGAGGGGAAGCCCACAACCTAAGGGCGTACCTAACGAGCCTTACTTGTGCGCCGGGCCGGGCAGGCTTACCGGTCGGTGTCTTTGGGGTGCCTGGGTGAGGCGTAGATCAGCCAGACGGTGCGGGCGTGGTCGTCGATGGCGTAGCGGACGCGGCCGCCGCTGGTGACTTCGTATTCCCATTGCTCGAGGTCGCGGCCGTTGTGGCGGTGGGTGGCGAGGTCTCCGCGGAGGCGGTGCTGTCGGTCGTGGTCGGTCCGGGTTCTGGGATCGGTGCGCAGGATCTCCAGGCAGCGCCGGGTGTTCGCTAATGCATGGCGGCATAGTTCGTCCCAGCCGGCGGCTGCTTCGCTGGTGCCGAACCTGACGTCCCACTGGCTGTCGGGCGGGGGAACGGTGACCCGGTCGCCGCATTTGGGGCTCATCCGAGGGCCTCTGCGGGTCCGTAGTCACCGTCGGTGGCGGTCAGTGCCTGCTGGTACTGGCGGATGTCTGCCTTGATGCGGGCGGTGGCGCGCCAGCCGGCGATAACTTCGCGTGCTTTGCCGTCGATGGTGAGTTCGGCCGCGTCCGACAAGGCGGCGATGAGTTCTGCGGCGAAGGCCGACCGTTCGCCGGCGGACAGGTGGCGGGTCCAGGGGAAGACATCTGTGACGGCGAGCTCGACCGCGCGTGTTCCGGCGTCGCTGCGGGACAGTGCGATGAACATGCGGGAGGCGGTCAGGAGGTTCTCGTCCCGCTCGTCTTCGGCTTCGGCTGCTGTCAGGTAGAAGTCGGGCCCGTCGCGGTGGGTCACCCGCAGCCTGCCCAGGCGCCGGGTGCGTTCGGCGACGGCGCGTGGGTTGCGGGACAGGTCTGAGAAGCTCACGGCGTCGGCTGGCTGCGCGCTCATGACAAGAGTCTATTCAGAACATGTTCTGATGTCGATCTGTGGTCTCGGCCAATGCAATTGACCGAGCGAGGCCGTCCTGAGTGGGAGCCAAGTTGGGAGCCAACAGCCACAGTCACCGGGCGACGTCTGCCGACATGGGGCGAGGATCGTCGCAGGTAGGCGCCACGTCAGGCAACGCGCGCCGCTGCCAGCCGACCGTATTTTCCTGTTTTGGGAGCAGGAGGCTGGTGTCGTGCGGCCAGAGAGCGATGCGTGTTGCCCGCATGCGATGCGGGAGGCTGCCGCCGTGCGGCAGGCCTCCGGTGCGCAGGCTGATGATTGCGCCGGGCTGGTGGCGCACCTGTATGTCTGCCAGGGCCTGTCCACCTACCGGATCGGCGATCTGATCGGCGCGGACAGGCAGCGCGTGCGGAGGCTGCTTGCTCGTTCCGGAGTGGCTGTCAAGCCGCGCGGCGCGGGCCGGCCGCGGCATCGCGATGACAGCCAGGCGCTGCTCGATGATCTGATGGCCCGCTTGTATGTCGAGTGGCGCTGGACATCGGTTCAGATCTCGGCACTGGCCGGGCTATCGGAGCGCAGCGTGCGCGACCGGCTGCGGGCCCGCGGCGTCCGCATGCGCACGCGCGGCCGGCTGAACCGGGAGGACCGGCTGCAGCTGCCGGCAGAGCCGCTACGCAAGTGGTATGTGACCGCCGGGCTATCCGCGGCAGATACCGGCCGGCTGCTCGGCGTGTCCCGCCAGATCGTCTTGCGCGCCGCGCACGACGCGGGCCTGCCGGTACGGATGGGCGGCCCGCAACCTCGCCGCGGGCCTACCGAGATCGAGCTGATCGACGCGCTGTACGCGGATCCGATGGTGGCGCATTCGCTCGCCCGCCACGGCATTCCGGGCCAGCCGGCGGGCGGGCCAATCTGGCAGCGGTTCCCGGTCCCGTTCCCGGTCAGCCCGCAGCTTGCGGAGGAGCTGTACGTGCAGTGCGGTCTCGCTGCGCGCCATATCGAGCTTCTTACCGGGCAGCCGGCACAGACAGTGCTGAGACTGATGAAAGCGCACGGGATAGCCCGAAGGGCGGCCGGCGGGCGGGCGCCGTTCCTGCGCCGCTGGCGAGCTGGGGACTAGGTCGCTGACCGGCCACTGGGCTGTCATGGCCTGACCGGCCAGTCGCGCACGGAGCCGGCCGGCAGTGGCCGTGACCAGCCGCCGAATACGCTGCCGTCGAGGAAGGCCGCGGCGCGCTGCCAGGCTGTGGTGCCCGGCGCGGGCGCACCCTGGCTGCGCGCTCGTGCGGCGCGGTCGAACGCGTCGGCGAGCTCGGCTGCGAGCTGGTTCGCCTGCCCGATCGCGCGCCGAGCGAGCTGCCGGGCGCCGCGCGGGTCCGCGGCGCGAAGCGCGAGGTGGTGCCGGACGCACAGGGCGGCCGCGGCGGCAGGGTCGTGCGGCTCGCCGGACGACCCTGTGAGGGCGCGGCGGGCGGCGGTCTGGCTGGCATGGCAGACGGCGCACTCGCCGGGCAGGCCGCCGCGGCGGCGCAGCCGCATCCAGCGGGCCGATCCTGCGTGCATCCGCAGTGTCATGCACTGCGCCTGCCAGGCGAGCAGCGGCCGGCTTCCGCGGCCGCCGGCCGCCGCGGCAGCGTCGGCGAGATGGCCGGGGCACAGCGCCAGCGCCGGGTCCGGGCCGCCGCCGGCCTGGCTGGGCAGCCGTGCCAGGGCGTCCCGCTCGGCTAGCGCTCCGGTCAGGCACGGCCAGCAGGCGACGGGGCCCGGCGGCCGGCCAGGGGGGATGGCTGCGCGCAGCGCGGCCCGGTTCCCGGCGTCGGGGTCGGTTCCGGCCAGCCAGTCACGGCACGTGCCGCGGGCGGCGATCGTGGCCTGCATGGTCTGCACCAGCGGGGCGACCAGCCGCGGCCGCCCGGCCGCTGATGCCGCGGCCAGGTGCGGCAGGCACAGGCCGCCAAGCTCCCGCAGGCGGTCCAGCACCGGCGGATCGGAGAGGTCTTCGGTCAGCGTGTCCAGTGCGCGCCCGGCCGCCGCCTCGTCATGCTCGCATCCGGGGCAGGCTGCCTGCCGCGCGTCCCGCCCGGCCAGTTGGTCTCCTGCGGCGGTGACAACGTACCGGTAGACGGCGGTCAGCCGGACGGGCGCGCCGGGCTGGCTCATCAGCCGGCGAGTGTGCGCCGCGCACATGCCGAGGCTCGCGCACAGGCGCGTGATTGTGGCAGGCTGGGAGTGCCCCTCCAGCGCGAACCAGTGAAGATAGCGGTCGCTTGCCTCGGCGGCGTACCGGCACACCGGGCAGCCTGGCGCGGTCAGCAGGTCCGCTGCGCTGTACAGGGTCAGCACTGACGGGCCCCGCGGCAGCGGCGTCGCGGCGGGCAACCTAACCGCCCGCCTTGCGCGTGGTCACGGGCCGGAATTGAACGCTCGCAGCGGGCGCCACAGCAACAGGACCTCGTCGTCGCTCACCCTGGCCATGAACCGTCCTCACCTGCTTGCAGGAGCAGGGACTGTCAGCGGCAGCGGCCGCGATCTTGGAGGCGAGCCCCTTCGCCGGCAGCAAGTCTGGCAACGACGCACTCGCCGGTCAAGGGACGACCGGCAAGCCCTTGTCGTCGTGCGGCTGCGCCGTGAGAATGGCCAATGGCGATGAGGCTCGCCATAACCGCGAAAACGGACTCGCTGATGGCCTCTACCTGATCCCGTCGGCATCCGGGGGAGCTTGGAGGCGGACACAGTGCGGACCGTCAGCCCGTTCCGCCGTGTCCTGGTGGGCTTCGATGGCTCGCCGGACGCGGCCGAGGCGCTCGGGGTAGCCGCTGCCGTCGCGGCTGGCGACGGCGGTCATGTCGTCGCCCTGTGCGTCGTAGCGCCGGGCCTGCATGCGGAGGCCCGGGAAGCGGGCGGCGGCCGGCTGCGCCAGCAGGCGGAAGCGATCCTCAGCGAGCTGGCGCGCGGGCAGCCGCCAGGCAAGACGGTCAGGATGAGCGTCCAGGTCGTGTACTCCGACGATGGCAGTGCTGGTCAGGTGGTGTCCGACTACGCCGAACAGCACGGTTTCGACATCCTGGTGCTGGGCCGGCACGGTGACGGAGCGCACCGCAAGAGCAGGCTCGGCCGGGTAGCAGGCCGGGCTGCTCAGGCCTGCTCGGTGCCCGTCCTGCTGCTGAGCGCGCGGTGACCCGCCGGGCCGCCCAGCAGTACCGGCTGGTCCGAAGCTGCGAGGTGCACGTGTCGGTCTTCGTGCGCGCGGCCGACACCCTCGCAGGCCGTCCGCTGTACCGCGAGATCGTCGACCGCGCCCGCGCAGCCGGGCTCAGCGGCGCCACCGCGGTCCGCGGCCTGACCGGCTTCGGATCGTCCGGCTTGCTGTGCCCGCCGGGTCTGGCCGGACTGCGCGGATCAGAGCCGGTGCTCATCGAGATCAGCGACGACGAGGCCCGCGTCCGCGCGTTTCTGCCGGTGCTCGAGCGGCTGGTCGGCAGCGGGCTGGTGGTGCTCAGCCGTGTCACTGTCACCCGCCGGGCCGCTGAGCCACGGGCAGCAGAGCCGGGTGTAACGGCTACCGCGGCACCGCCGTGACATGTATGCTCGTCATCACGCGATGAGGCTCGCGTAACGCCGCCCTTACCCTGGCTGATGGCCTCTACCTGCACGGTGTACCGCCGCACAGGTGGAGGTCATATTGCTGTCTGCCGTTGGAGCGCAGATCCTGCAAAGCCTCGTTGTTTTGCTCGCCGCGCCGCTGTACGCAGGCGTCCTGGCCAGGGCTGAGGCGATCGTCGAGTCCAAGCGCGGCCCGAGCGTGCTGCAGCCCTACCGCGACCTGGCCAAGCTACTGCGCAAGGGCAGCGCGACCAGCGATCAGGCATCCTGGATCTTTGCTATCACGCCGTTCGCCACTTTCGCCTGTTACCTCACGGTCTCGGTCATCGTTCCGGTCATCACCAACACGCCGCTTCCCCTGGCGTTCCTTGCCGACCTGATCGGGGGCGCCTTCGTGCTGGCACTGGCGAGCTTCATGACCTCGCTGGCCGGCCTGGATACCGGCAGCGCCTACGGCGGACTCGGGGCAAGCCGGGCGAGCTGGGTCGGCAGCATGGCCGAGCCGGCGCTGATTCTGGTCTTCTTCACCGTGGGTGTGGTGTCGGCATCAGACAACCCGTACCTGATGAACCACGCGATCTCCGCCTCGCCGTACGCACTGGTGCTGCCCACGCACCTGCTCGGGCTGCTGGCGTTCTTCATGATCGTGCTGGTGGACAACGGCCGGATCCCGATCGACAGTCACGGCGGCACCACGGAGATCTCCATGATCGAGGAGAGCCGGGTGCTGGAGTACTCCGGCCGCGGCTACGCGCTGATGCAGTGGGGGAGCTGGATGAAGCTCTTCCTGATGTCATCGATCTTCATGAACGTGTTCGTGCTCCCGTGGGGACTGGGGAACGGGGCCGACCTGCCCTCGGCCGTGCTCGCCATCGCCGCTCTCGCCGGGAAGCTAGCTCTCTGCGGCCTCGCCATCGTCGTGATTGACACCTCGTTCGCCAAGCTGCGGTTCTTCCGGATCGCCGAGTTCCTTGGCGCCGCGTTCCTGCTGGCGCTGGTCGGCGTCGCCACGTCCTACGTGATCGGGGCGTAAGCGTGCAGAGCCTGTCGGCCACCAGCGCGCCCGGCGTCCTGCTCGACCTGTCCGGGGTCGTCATCCTGCTGCTGGCCTTCGCCTGCCTCGGCTCCAAGCTGTTCAACCGGTATGTCGCCTACTACGGCGCGCAGTCGGTCGTACTGTCGTTCGCGGCCGGCGTCTCGGCGTACGCCTTCCACAGCGTGGAGCTGTGGGTACTGGCCGGGGCCACGCTGATGATCAAGGGCATCGGGATCCCGCTCGCGGCCCGCCGGCTGCTGATCCGCCGGCTGGACCTCAAGAGGGACTCGGCGCTAGCCACGGGACTGTCCACCTCGCTGATCGTCGGCGGCGGCCTGACCGCGTTCGCCTACCTGGTCACCCGCCCGCAGTTGCTGCCGCATGGCCTGGTCGCGGCCGCAGTGGTGCCGCTGTCGACCGCGGTGATCCTGCTCGGCGCGCTCGCCATGGTGGTGCGCCGGCACACCGTCGCCCAGCTTGTCGGCTGGCTGATCGTGGAGAACGGGGTGTTTCTCGCCGCCATCACGCTGGTGGCCGCGTTCCCGTTCATCGTGGAGGCCGGCATCTTCCTGGACGTCGTCGCCGGCGTGCTGATGATGCTCGTGTTCGTGTCCGGTCTCACCCGTCAGCTCGCCAGCGCGAGCGCGGCCGAGCTGAGGGAGCTGCAGGGATGACGATCCTCGCCTTCGTCGTGGTGGCCGGGCCGCTGGCGGGCACGTTTGCCGCCGCGGCCGGGGCGAGGGCCAGGCCGGCTGGCTGGACCGGCGCGGCCGGCGCGTGCCTCGCGCTCGCCGCCGCCGTCTGGCTCACGATCGGGCAGCTGCACCGCCCCCCGCTGCGCGGTCTCGGCGGTTTCCTCTACGTCGACTCGCTCAGCTGCTTCTTCATGTTCACGGTGGCGGTGGTCACGGTACTGGCCGCGGTCGGGTCGGTGGGCTACGTGGCCGCCGAGGAAGCCGCCGGCAGGCTGTCGGGCTTCCAGGTGCGGCTGTACTACATCTTCTTCGGCCTGTTCGCCGCCCTCATGCTGGCATCGATGGAGACCGGCAACCTCGGCCTGCTGTTCGTGCTCATCGAGGCCAGCACGCTGGCCAGCGCCGCGCTGGTCGGGCTTGAGGGCAAGGCCAGCTCGCTCGAAGCGGCCTGGAAGTACGTGATCATCACCTCGCTCGGCGTCACGATGGCGCTGGCCGGCACGCTGTTCCTGTTCTACTCGGCGAGCGGCCTGCACCTGGCCGCAGACTTGAGGCTGACCTGGCCGTACCTGTTCGCGCACGCCAGATTGCTGGCCCCGGACAGCCTCCGGCTGGCGTTCCTGCTCGCGGTTGTCGGCTACGGCACCAAGGTCGGCCTGGCGCCTATGCACACCTGGCTGCCCGACGCGCACGCCGAGGCACCCAGCCCCGGAAGCGCGATGCTGTCCGCCGCGCTGCTCAATACCGGCATGTACGCGATCATCAGGTTCTTCGCCATCGCCAGGGCCGCGCTCGGCCCCGAGTTCCCCCGCGTGGTGCTGCTCGTCTTCGGCTTCCTGTCGGTCACCATCGGCGTGCTGTTCATGGTGCGCAAAGGCAACTTCAAGCGGCTGTTCGCCTACTCGTCGGTCGAGCACATGGGCATCATCGCGGTCGCGCTGGGCTTCGGCGGCGTGCTCGGGCTGTACGGCGCGCTGCTGCACACCCTGAACCATGCGATTGCCAAGACCGTGCTGTTCCTGACCAGCGGCGACGTTGCGCTCCGGTACCGCACCAGGGAGGCCGCGGGGGTGGCAGGCCTGCTCACCGCCGTGCCGCTGACCGGTGCCGCGCTGCTGCTCGGCTCGGTAGCGGTGCTCGGCTCGCCGCCGTTCGGCCTATTCATTTCGGAGTTCACCATCGTGCGGGCCGGGTTCGCCGGCGCGAGCCCGGTGCTGCCGCTGCTGCTCCTGCTGCTGTTCGCGGTTGCCTTCGTCGCGTTCGCTCGTACGACTACCGGGATGGCGACCGGCGAGCCTGCCCTGGCGACCGGCGCCGACCCTGCGGTGAGCCCGTACCGCGGCCGCGCGGTCGGCCTGACCGCGGTGCTGCCGGCCGCCGCAGGCCTCGTCGTGCTGCTGGTGCTCGGCCTATGGATCCCGGCTGGCCTGGGCACGCTCATCAGCCACTCGATCGCGGTGCTGTGATGACGGCGGTCAGGCCACACACCTCGCGACGGCTGCCGTCGGTCATGGCCGGCGCCGGCCGGGCCGGCGATCCGGTGGCAGTAACCCAGCTGGCGGAGACAGATCTGGAAGCGGTGACCGCCGAACTGGCCCGGCATCCCGGCGGCCGGCTGGCCGACCTGTTCGCGGCCGACACCGACCCGGTGATCCTGCGCGCGGTATGGGCGCTGGATCTCGATCAGCGTTACCTGATCATCGAGACGCCGGTCAGCGGATCGCGGTATCCCGCGCTGTCGGAGATCGCGCCGGCCGCCTTCGCCGAGGAGTGCGAGATCTACGAGCAGTTCGGCATCAGGCCCGCGGGCGACAAGCCGCTCAACCGCGTCGCGACGCCACCGCAGGCCGACATCGAGTTGCCGCGCCTCGGCCGCGCTCCGGCCGAGCCGCCGGCGGACGTGCATGCCCCGCACGTGGTCGGCGGGCACGCGTTCGAATTCCCCTTCGGCCCGGTCCGGCAGGTGGCAGTCGAGTCGCTGTACTACGGCCTGGTCACCAGCGGCGAGGAACTCGTCGACCTGTACCTGTTCACCTGGCACAAGCACCGCGGCGTCGAGTGGCGCGCCCAGGGCCAGACCCCGCAGCAGGCGCTGTTCCACATCGAGCGAGCCGAGGGCCTCAGCGCGATAGGCAACGGCTGGGCCTTCGCCGCCGCCGCGGAAGCAGCGCTTCACATCGAGCCAGGCGCGGCCGCGATGTCCGGCCGCGCGGCCGCCCTGGAACTGGAGCGGCTGTACAACCACGCGGCCGCGATCGCCGCGCTGTGCCAGGCGTGCGGCCTCGCCGTCGGCCGTGCCGCCGCGGAGATCGCACTCGAGCGATTCCTCCGGCTGAACGCCGTCGTGTTCGGGCACCGGTACCTGTTCAACGTGCTGGCCATCGGCGGGATCCGGACAGCGCCAGACCTCGCCGCGCTGCGAGCGGGCCTGCCTGCCGCCTACGGGGAACTGCGCCGGGCCGCCGACGCGCTGCTGGCGACCAACTCGTTCCTGGACCGGCTGGAAGCCACTGGCATCGTCACCACCGAGGAAGCGGGGCGGCTCGGCCTGGTCGGGCTGGTAGCACGGGCGGCCGGCGTCGCTGCCGACACGCGCGCTGACCACCCGTCCGGTCCTTACAGCGGGCTGCGGCCGGCGGTCGCCACCCAGGCCGCTGGCGACGCGCTGGCCCGGCTGCGCGTGATGCTAGCCGAGGCCGCCGAGTCGGTGCGCTTGCTCGAGACTCTCATCGGTACCGGCGCCCTCGGGCACGGTGCGGGGCAGCCGGAGGAGTCTGGTACGCCGCGGCCCGGTCCGGCCGGGCGGTCCGGACTCGGCTGGGCCGAGTCGCCGCGCGGCGAGTCGCTCGCCTGGGTGCAACTCGACCAGTCCGGCCGGATAAGCCGGGCCCGGCTGCGTCCGGCCGCGGTGCGCAACTGGCGCGGCTTCGACGACGCCTGCCGGTCGCAGAACGTGTTCACCGACGTCCCGATCATCGAAGCCAGCTTCTGGCTGACCGTGGCCGGCACGGCCAGGTAGCGAGCCGGGGAAGGGGGAGCGACCATGCCACTGTGGTTCGTCCGGGGCCTGCGCCGCGGCGTGGTCACCACGCGCTACCCCGATCGCAGCGAGATGTCGGCACGCGACTTGCCGACCCCGCCCGCCTTCCGTCCCGGGGCGCTGACCGGTGAGATTGCCGACGGCCTGGTCGCCATCTGCCCCAGCCGGGCACTGACCAGGGAGGGCGGGACGCTGATCTTCGACGTGGGCGCGTGCACGGCCTGCGGGCGGTGCGGCGAGTACGCGCCGGGCGCGGTGACCGCCAGCGGCGAGTTCGAGCTCGCCGCGGCCCGCCGGTCCGGACTGGTCAAGCGCATCGGACTGGGAGCGGAGGTAACGCGGTGAGCACGACGACGGCGGGCGGCGGCCCGGTCACCACCGAGGCGGAAGCGGCGGCAGCTGAGCAACTGCGCAGCGCCGTCGCCCGCCAGTTCGGCCGCAGCCTGCACATCAGGACGCTGGATACCGGCTCGTGCGCCGCGTGCGAGCAGGAGATCCGGATGCTCGCCGCGCCGCACTACGACCTGCACCGGCTCGGGCTCTTCTTCACCCCGGCGCCAAGGCACGCCGACCTGCTGCTGGTGACCGGCCCGATGCTGCGGGCGTTCGCCGCCGCCGCCCGCAAGACCTACGAGGCGATGCCAGGGCCGAAGCTCGTGGTCGCCACCGGTGCCTGCGCGCTCGGCGGCGTCTACCAGCCCGACGCGTTCAGCTACGGCTCGGCCGACCAGGTGCTGCCGGTTGATGTGTGGATCCCCGGCTGCCCGCCGAGTCCGCTTGCGCTACTGCACGGGCTGCTTGTCGCCGTCGGCCGGCTGGCCGACAAGGTCTCCGGGCTCAGTTTCGTCGCCGGGGCGTCGTCATGACCGCGCTCATCCTGTTCGCCATCGCGGCAGGCGCGTGGGCAGCGGCGGCGCTGGCAGGGATGCTCACGGCGGCGTCCGGGGGCGCAGCGCTCCGGGCCGGATGCGCGCTGTCGGTGCTCGGCGGCGCTGGCGTGCTGGCGGGCGGTGTCGCTGCGCTGCTGTCCGCTAACTCGGCGGTCGTGTCGCCGGGCGGGTCGGTCGTGGCCGGCACGCTGCAACTGCAGGCCACCAGCCTGTCCGGGGTCTTCGCGGTGCTACTCGGCGTGGTTGCCATCGGCATCGGCCTGTACTTGCCCCGTTCCGGGAAGGAAGCGTCGGCGGGGACGGCGGTATACCTGTGCGCCTACAACCTGGCGCTGCTGGCGAGCCTGGCGGTGCTGGCGGCCGGCGGAGTCGTGACGTTCCTGGTCGCATGGGAGACCATGGCGCTGCTGTGTTACGTGCTGATCCTGCACCGGCCGCGCAGCCGCGAGGTGGCGGGCGGCGCGTTCTGGTTCCTTGCGCTCTCCGAGGCCGGGTTCGTGCTGATTGTCGCCGCGTTCGCCATTCTCGCGACCCAGACGCACACCATGAACCTGGAGTTGATCGCGGCTCGCGCGCACCTGGTGCCGGGCGCCTGGCGGGATGCCGCGTACCTGCTGGCCCTGGCAGGTTTCGGGTTCAAGGCTGGCCTGGTTCCGCTGCACGTCTGGCTGCCCGCCGCGCACCCGGTCGCCCCCGCTGACGGTTCGGCGTTCCTGTCCGGCCTGATCACCAAGCTCGGCGTGTACGGCATCGCGCTGTTCGCCTTCCGGCTGCTGCCTGGCGGGCCCGCCTGGACCGGTGTCGTGACCATGGCCGTCGGAGCGCTGACCGCCGCGATCGGCATCCTGTACGCGCTCAGTGAGCGCGACATTAAGCGGTTCCTCGCCTTTTCGACGATCGAGAACATCGGCATCATCGTCACCGCGCTCGGCGCGGCGATGACGTTCCTGGCCTATGGCCAGCGGGCACTGTGGGCGTTCCTGCTGCTGGCCGGGCTGTACCACGTCCTCAACCACGGCAGCTACAAGACACTGCTGTTCCTGGAGGCCGGGGTTACCGAGCACGTGACCGGCACCAGGGAGATGGACCGGCTCGGCGGACTGGCCAGGACGATGCCGCGAGCCGGGGTGATCACGTTCGTGGGCACGCTCGGCATCGCGGCGCTTCCGCCGCTGAACGGCTTCGTCAGCGAGTGGCTCATCTTCCAGGGCCTGTTCCAGGGCTTCCGGACCGGCAGCCACCTGGTCGCGATACTGATCGTGCTCGCCGCTGGCACCCTGGGCCTTACCGGGGGCCTGGCGATCTACGCGTTCGTGCGCGGGTACGGCATTCCCTATCTCGGCATGCCGCGCACCCGGCAGGCTGCGGCTGCCAGCGAGCGCGGCCAGCCGGTGGCCGGACCAGCCGTCCTCGCTACCGCGTGCGTGGCGCTCG